>NZ_JBMSDW010000004.1:0-346558 GCF_049445895.1 Neotabrizicola sp. VNH66 | reverse complement strand
CAGGGCCGCATTGTAGGCGGGCCAGTTCGTCGTGCGGTAGCGGGCAGAGGAAGGCTTCGGCATGGACCGAATCTAACGCTCAGGATTCACGACGTGAATCCGCATCACCGATAAGTGCAACAACGTCCATATTCTCTAGACCTCATGACTGCGCGAGTATGGTAAGTGGCTTTCAAGCATCTGGAATTTCAATGTTTTTCTGAGATTAATGCTGGACACTTCGCTGTCGGCGGCCTTCGTGGGGGGTACGCATGAAGTTTTAGATGGCGCATATCAAGCTGTCGCACAGCCGTGCCTTTTGCTTCGGGCCTACCCCTGCGGACCCATGAGATGCTGTTTGATGGGCATTGGCACATCCCCCCGTTGAAGCGCTCGACAAACCCGTTCTGCATCGGCTTTCCCTGTGCGATATAATGCCAGTCGATCCGGTGCTCGCCACGGAATTGGGGTCTGAGCTCGGTTCAACGCATCGGGCCATTAAGACGGCGAGGTGCTGGTCTGCCACGGGCCGTTTGTCAGGGCCCGGTTGATGATCCTGCGCTGCCGTCAGTCGGACGGCAATTGCCGGGCCTTGGACCATTCCGAGGTGAGGGCGGCCGGTTGCGCGTGGCCTGAAGCAACGGCGACAGGGCCCGTCCGGCCCCTGCAGGACTTTTGCAACAATGTTCTGTACCTGCTTCAGCGTGCCGCGCGCGCCGGGTGGAATGGCATGGCGCGGCTTCCAGAACCAACGGCGCTACTGTTCTTGACTCGTCCTGCGGGATTCGCAAAAATGGAACAAAAAGAGAACATACCGGCATGATCACTGCGCGCGCACCCACGATTGCCCTGCATGAGGCCGTCTCGCCTAGCGGATTGGCCGGGCGGGCGGCGTTGCATGAGTTCTATGCCGCGACCGAGGCTGATGCCGCTGCGATGACGGGTGTGGTCCTTGCCCTTGCTGCTGGTTCATCCCTGCGTCCGCTGCTCTGGGCCCGTCAGGATTTTCTTGAGCGGGAGTGGGGCACCCCTTTTCCGCCGGGGCAGGCAGAGTTCGGCTTCGATCCGGGCCGCCTGATTTTCGTGCGCGCAGGCACGACGCAGTCAATCCTGCAGGCCGGGCTGGAGGGCGCGCGCTGCGGTGCACTTGGTGCGGTGCTCATCGAATTGTGGGGCGAGGCAAGCGCGCTGGACCTGACGGCAAGCCGCCGCCTTGCCCTTGCCGCGCAGGCATCAGGCACGCCGGTGCTGATGGGGCGGGTTGCGGCACAACCCTGTCCCAGTGCCGCCGAGACGCGGTGGAGCGTGCGCGCCGCCCCCTCGCGCGCGCTGGCCGCCAATGCACCGGGCCCCCCGGCGGTTCGCCTTGAGTTGCTGCGTCATCGCGGCGGGCTCTCCCATGCAACCTGGGATTGGGAGTGGAATCGTGACACCGGACACTTCGAGGACAGAACTGCCGGATCCACCCCACAGGAACGTCCGGCGCTATCTGGCACTGTGGCTGCCGTATCTTTCGACGGACGCGTTCCGGCTGGCGGCGCGGAAATCCGGCGCCGCCAGACCGGATGACATGCCGCTGGCGCTCATTGATCGGGACAGGAGCGGGTTGCAGGTCATGGCGCTGAATGCTGCGGCTGAAAACAACGGCCTGCGCATCGGCATGACCCTTGCCGATGCCTCTGCCCTGCTGCCGGAGCTGAAGGTGGCCGAGGCTGACCCGGCGGCCGACAGTCGTCTTTTGCTGGCGGTGGCCGGGGCCTGCGAATCCGTGTCCCCGCTGGTTGCCCTGGACGGGGCGCATGGCGTGCTGGTCGATATCACCGGATGCGCGCATCTTTTCGGTGGTGAAGAGGGGCTGAGGGTGCAGCTGTCCCGGCGCCTCAAGGCGACGGGCGTCAAACAACGCAGCGCCATCGCAGGCACGCCCGATGCCGCACATGCCGCGGTCCGCTTTGGTCGCCACGCCATCGTGCCGACGGGCCGCGAAGCGCAGGTGGCGCGATCCTTGCCGGTGGCCGCGCTGGAACAGCCGCCCGAGGTCACGACCGCCCTGATCCGGGCCGGATTGAAGACCTTGGGCGATCTTGCAGATCGTCCGGCGCATATGCTGGCTGCCCGTTTTGGTGCCGGACTGGTCACGAGGCTGCGCCGCATCACCGGACAGGAAGATACACGGCTGACCCCCCTGCGCCCCTTGCCGGAGTGTCAGGTGACAAAGGTCTTTCCTGAACCCATGCTGGAAATGCCTGCAATCGAAGGGGTGCTGGCCGATCTGGCGCAGGATATCTGCCGCATGCTGGCCGAACGGGGGCAGGGGGGGCGGTGCTTTGAGGCGGGGTTCTTCCGCAGCGACGGCGCCGTCCGCCGCATCGCGGTTGAAACCGCGGTGGCTTGCCGCAATGTGCCCACCATCCTGCGGCTGATGCGGCTGAAGCTGGAGACACTGGCCGATCCGCTTGATCCCGGTTTTGGTTTCGATGCGTTCCGGCTGGGCGTGCAAAGGGTTGAGCCGCTGACGGAGCATCAGGTCGCCCTGGACGGACGGGTTGACCGGGAGGCGGATGTGAACGCGCTGATCGACCGGCTGGTCGTCCGCTTCGGGCGGGGCAATGTGCAGCGATTCGTCGCCCGCGACAGCCATGATCCGCGGATGAGTGCCGCGCGTGTTCCTGCAACATCCAACGCCTCATCGGCCCCTTGGCCTGAACCTGAACCCGGCGCGCCGCCTTCCCGGCCGCTGACCGTGTTCATCCCGCCGCAGCATATCGAAGCCCTTGCCGAGGTGCCGGACGGTCCGCCGCTGCGCTTTCGCTGGCGCCGCGTGCTGCATACGGTCGCGCGTGCCGAGGGGCCCGAGCGGATCGCCCCGGAATGGTGGCTGGATGGCAAGGCGGCAACGACCCGCGACTATTACCGCGTCGAGGATACGCTGGGCCACCGCTTCTGGATTTTCCGCGAGGGTTTGTTCGAGGAGACCGACGCCCGCCCCCGCTGGTTCCTGCACGGTCTTTTCGCATGAACAGCGCCGTCCCGCCCTATGCCGAACTGGTCGCGGCCACCAATTTCTCGTTCCTGCGCGGGGCTTCCTCCGGGCCGGAAATGGTGCTGCGTGGCCTGTGTCTGGGCCATGCCGGCCTTGGGATCGCGGACCGCAACACGTTGTCGGGCACTGTCAGGGCCTATACCGCCCTGAAGGAACTGCGCGAGGACGGCGTTTTGCCCCCGCTGAAGCGGCAAGACGGGTCCGGACCGGGCGAGTATAGCTATCAGCCCGCATCCTTTGCGGCACAGGATGAGAAAGAGGCCGCGGCATTCCAGGCCATGATCTTTGAACGTGCCCAGACATTCAGGCTTGTCACCGGCGTGCGTCTGGTCTTTGCCGACGGCACGCCCGACATCGTGGCACATCCCGAGAACCGCGCGGGGTGGGGCCGCCTGTGCCGTCTGCTGACGATCGGCAACAAACGGGCAGAGAAGGGTGAATGCCACCTGATACTGGATGATCTTCTGTCCGATCCCTACAACCTGCTGCTGACAGTCATGCCCTGTCGCAACAGTGCGGGCCTGCCCTCCCTTTTGCAGCGGCTGAAAGAGGCTGCTCCGGGCGCGGTCTGGCTGGGGGCGACCATGCCTCGGCATGGTGATGACCGCCGCAGGCTTGCCGGGATGAAGGCCCTTGCCGATCATGTCGGCGTTCCGCTTCTGGCCACCAATGATGTCCTCTATGCCAATCCTGCGGAGCGCGACCTGCAGGATCTGCTGACCTGCATCCGCGAAGGCACCAGCATCGCCAAGGCCGGCCGCCGGCTGGAGGCGAATGCCGAACGGCACCTCAAGGCACCTGCCGAGATGGCGCGGCTCTTCGCCGATTGCCCCGATGCCTTGCATCAGACGGCAGCGATGCTGGATCGCGTCGAATTTTCGCTGGCGGATCTGAAATACGAATATCCTGACGAGCCGATTCCGCCGGGCAAGGATGCGCAGGAATGGCTGACGGAACTGACTTTTCGTCATGCGATGTTCCGCTATCCCGACGGCATCCCGGAGAAGGTCGAGGCCCTGCTGCACAAGGAACTCGCCCTGATCGGCAAGCTGGATTACGCGCGCTATTTCCTGACGATCCACGACATCGTGCGCGTGGCCAACGACAAGGGCATCCTCTGCCAGGGGCGCGGGTCGGCTGCCAATTCTGCCGTCTGCTATGCACTGGGAATCACGGCGGTGGATCCGGCCGAGCACAACGTGCTTTTCGCGCGTTTCCTGTCGGAAGAGCGTCGAGAGCCGCCCGATATCGACGTGGATTTCGAGCATGAGCGGCGCGAAGAGATCATCCAGCACATCTATGAACGCTATGGCCGTCATCGCGCCGGAATCATCGCTACGGTCATCCATTACCGCCCCAAAAGTGCCATCCGCGATGTGGGCAAGGCGCTTGGCCTGTCCGAGGAGGTGACGGCGGCATTATCTCGCCTGCAATGGGGCAGTTGGGGCAGCGACATCACCCGCAATCAGGTGGTTCAGGCGGGGCTTGATCCGGACAACCCCATGATCGCCCGCGCCGTAGGCTTTGCCAAACGCCTGCTGGGTTTTCCCCGCCACCTGTCACAGCATGTCGGCGGCTTCGTTCTGGCCCGGGATCGTCTGGACGAATTGGTGCCCATCGGCAATGCAGCCATGCAGGACCGCACTTTCATCGAATGGGACAAGGATGATGTGGATAACCTGGGCCTGATGAAAGTCGATGTTCTGGCACTCGGGATGCTGACCTGCATCCGCAAGGCGCTGGATCTGCTGCGCGATCATGAGGGGATCGACTGGGGGCTGGCCGATGTGCCGCAGGACGATAGGGACACCTATGCCATGCTGAGCAAGGGCGATTCAATCGGCGTTTTTCAGGTCGAAAGCCGCGCCCAGATCAACATGCTGCCGCGCCTTCGCCCGCAGGAGTTCTACGATCTGGTGATTCAGGTCGCCATCGTCCGCCCCGGCCCGATTCAGGGCAACATGGTTCACCCCTATCTGCGCCGCCGGTCAGGTGCCGAAGAGGTTGTGTTCCCCTCGCCCGCGCCAGAACACGGCCCGGCAGACGAACTTTATGACGTGCTCAACAAGACCAAGGGCGTTCCGTTGTTTCAGGAACAGGCCATGCAGCTTGCCATGGTTGCGGCGAAGTTCACCGATATCGAGGCGAACAAGCTGCGCAAGGCGATGGCCACCTTCCGCAATGTGGGCACCATCAACCAGTTCGAGACGATGATGGTCGAGCGTATGGTCGCGCGGGGCTATGAGCGGGAGTTTGCGCAGAACTGCTACGATCAGATCAAGGGCTTCGGCAGCTATGGTTTTCCTGAAAGCCATGCCGCCTCTTTCGCCAAGCTGGTCTACATCTCGTCCTTCCTCAAATGTCACCACCCGGCGATCTTCGCCTGTGCGCTGCTGAACTCGCAGCCGATGGGATTCTATGCCCCGGCACAGATCGTGCGTGACGCACAGGAGCATGGGGTCAGGGTGCGCCCGGTCGATGTGAACCACAGCTTTTGGGACAATGTGCTGGAACCCGATGCCGACGGCAGTCTGGCCCTGCGGCTTGGGTTCCGTCAGACCGAAGGCATGCACGAATCCGAGGCGGAACGGCTGGTGCAGAACCGGCAGGGCGGTTTCACCTCGGTCAAGGCGCTTGCCGACCGCGCGCGGCTGTATGGCCGTCCGATGCGGGCGCTGGCCGATGCCGATGCGTTCCGCTCGATCGGCCTCGACCGCCGCGCGGCCCTTTGGGAGGTGCGCCGTCTGCCACAGGACGAACCCTTGCCGCTCTTCGCCGTTTCCGGGTCGGACGATCTGGGTGCGGAAGCGGACGCGGCCCTGCCACCCATGCCTTTGGGCGAGCATGTGGCGACGGATTATCAGACGCTGCGCCTGTCGCTGAAGGCACATCCGATGCAGATTCTGCGCCCGATCTTTGCCCGTGACAGGATTTCGACCTGCGCCGAAACCGCCGCCCGTGCCAACAATCGCTTCACCCGCACCGCCGGGCTGGTTCTGGTCCGCCAGCGTCCCGGCAAGGGCAATGCGATCTTCATCACGTTGGAAGATGAGACGGGCATCACCAATGTCGTCCTCTGGGCGCGCCAGTTCGAGGCGCTGCGCCGCGCGGTCATGGCCTCGCGTCTGATGCTGGTCGAAGGGCGGGTGCAGCGCAGCCCCGAAGGCGTCATCCACCTGATGGCGACCAATATCATCGACCGCTCTGCCGATCTTGAACAGCTGTGGAATGCCGGGGGGGATTCTGGCGGCCTGACATCAGAACTGGCAAAACGCCCGGTTCTGCCGCGACCTCGCGCCGACCAGCATCCGCGCGATGCCCGGATCTTGCCCAAGAGCCGCGACTTTCATTGATGGTCCTGAAAGCGGCAAGTTACAGGGTATTTTCTGCGGAGATTGAGTGGCGCCAGACCGACCCGTTCGAAGTTATATAACTGATTCCAAATAACTCTATGCAATCAGATTGTGGTGCGTTTTCGCTGCTCAGACAGGGCGTGCGCTGGCAGGTAGAGAGATGAAATCCCGCAGGAAACAACCGCGGAGAATGGGCCTTGTCTCTGTTTGGCAATGGACGCGGTTGTCGTGTGGCAGGGATTCTGGCAGCCGGTGACAGGAAGGTTTGCTGCAGGCGCACTTGCCTTGTTGGTGAAAACCCCCCCAAGGCGCCGCCGCGGGGATGAGGAGCTGCAAGCGGGTCTGGAGTGCGCCTCCTCTCAAGCTCAGCCAAGAACGGGCCACGAAAGGCGGAGCTCTTCGGGCTATCGGAATGAAGGGGGGTTGACGCCCCCACGCAGCTCTCTTACACGCGCCATCAGTGGGCCCGTAGCTCAGTTGGTAGAGCAACTGACTTTTAATCAGTGGGTCACAGGTTCGAATCCTGTCGGGCTCACCATTCAGGTCAAGCGCTTAGGCATAAGCCCAGGCTGCTATGCCCAGACCAAGTGTCCGATCAGAATGGCGCCAGGTCACAGCATCCCAGACGCATGTTTGCACTTTGCTGCGCGGGCGGCAGAGCGAAGCACCCCCAGCACGATGCAAGTGCCCCTGATCAGGGTCTCGCCCCTGTCCGCACCCCTTCCGCCGCGGGAAGGGGGCGGACAGGAGGGCTAGCGGACACAGGCCCCCATGAAGGGGCCTGAGATGGATTCGGAACGCTGTGTCAGCGGCCGGACAGCGGTTTTGTGCTGGGCCTTGTGAAAGACCCGAGCCTAGCCCCGCAGGGTGCCGCCCGTCGCCTTCGCGACCTTCTCGACGATCTTCTTCGATACTGCTTCGATATCGGCCTCGGTCAGCGTGGCCTCGATTGGTTGCAGCCGCACGGTCAAAGCGATGGACTTCTTGCCCGCCCCCATCTGTGCCTCGGCCTTGTCGCCGGTGAACTGATCGAAGACCCGGACGCTTTCGATCAGTGCCTTGTCGGCGCCCTGCGCGGCGTTGACCGCGGTCAGCGCCTCGACGCCCGCATCCACAACAAAGGCGAAGTCACGTTCCACCGCCTGAAGATCACTGATCGCCAGCGCCGGGCGGGTGGGCGTCTTGACCTTGGGCAGCGGGACATTGGCCACCAGCACGGTGAAGGCCACGGCCGGGCCCTTCACGCCCATGGCGGCCAGAACGCGGGGGTGAACCTCGCCGAAGGTGGCCATGACATTCGGTCCCAGCCCGATCACGCCGGACCGGCCGGGATGCCACCATGCGGGCACCTTGCGGGTGACCTGCACCCGGGCCGGGGCGCCGATGGCGGCCAGCACCGCCTCGGCATCGGCCTTGGCGTCATAGACATCGACCGGACGGCGGCTGCCGAACGGATCGCGCGGGGCAGTGGCGCCGACCAGCAGGCCCGCGGCCTGCAGGTGCTGCTCGCCCGGCTCACCGCCCTGGAAGGCGGGGCCAACCTCGAACAGGGCCAGATCGGCAAAGCCGCGTGCCTGATTGCGCGCCGCGGCGGCCAGCAGGCCGGGCAGCAGATCGGGGCGCAGATGGCTCATCTCCGACGAAATCGGGTTGTCCACCCGCACGGCATCAGCGCCGCCGCCGAACAGGGCGGCAGCCTTGGCCTCGATGAAGCTGTAGGTCACGCATTCATTGTAGCCAAGCGCGGCAATGGTCCGGCGGGCCGCCTTTTCCCGCACCTGCACGGGCGTCAGGATCGGCTTCGGCACGCCCGGTTGCGTCCGCTTCATCGGCGCGCCCTGCAATTTGGTCAGGCTGGCGATGCGGGCCACTTCCTCGACCAGATCCGCCTCCCCCAGCACATCGGGGCGCCACGACGGCGGGGTGGCCATCAGCCCGTCCATGCGGAAGCCAAGGGCGGTCAGCGTCTGGCGCTGCTCGGCCTCGGAAATCTGCATTCCGACCAGTGACACGCAGCGCGCGGGGTCCAGCCGGTAGGCGCGGGTCGTGTCCGGGGCGGCGCCATCCTCGACCACGCGGCTGGCTTCGCCGCCGCACAGGTCCAGCACCATCTGCGTGGCCAGTTCCAGCCCGGGCCGGGTGAAGGCCGGGTCCACGCCGCGTTCAAAGCGGTAGCGCGCATCCGAGTTGATCTTCAGCGCGCGCCCGGTGGTGGCAATGGTGATCGGGTCCCAGAAGGCGCTTTCCAGGAAGACGTTCACGGTATCCTCGGTGCAGCCCGAGTCTTCGCCGCCCATGATGCCGGCAAGGCTTTCGGGTCCGCGGTCATCGGCAATGACCATCTGGCCCGCCGTCAGCGCATAGGTCTTGCCGTCCAGCGCCAGCAGCGTCTCACCCGCCTCAGCAGGGCGGATGCGCAGGGTCGTGCCCTGCATCCGGTCCACGTCAAAGACATGCAGCGGGCGGTTCAGCGCGAAGGTGAAGAAGTTCGTGATGTCCACAAGGGCCGAGATCGGGCGCAGGCCGATGGCCTTCAGCCGCTTTTGCAGCCAGTCGGGCGAGGGGCCGTTCTTCACGCCGCGGATGACGCGGCCGGTGAAATGCGGCGCGGCCTTGGCCTTCAGCGCGGGGTCGATCTGCACGGCGACGGGGCTGTCGAAGCTGCCTTCGACAGGCGCAATCTCCAGCGGCTTCAGCGTGCCCAGACCGCGGGCCGCCAGATCGCGCGCGATCCCGCGGATGCCAAGCGCATCGGGGCGGTTCGGCGTGACCTTGATCTCGATCACCGGGTCGTTCAGGCCGCGGTAGTCGATGAAGCGGGCGCCAAGCGGCGCATCCTCGGGCAGTTCGATGATGCCGTTATGGTCGTCCGACAGCTCCAGCTCCCGCTCGGAACACAGCATGCCGTTCGATTCCACGCCGCGGATGACGCCGGGTTTCAGGTCCACGCCGGTGCCCGGCACATGGGTGCCCACGGGCGCGAAGACGCCGACAAGGCCGGTGCGGGCATTGGGCGCGCCGCAGACCACCTGCACCTCCATCGCCTCCGAACCGGGGCCGCCGGGATAGGTCGCCACGCGGCAGACGCGCAGCCGGTCGGCGTTCGGATGCTGAACCGCCTCGATCACGCGGCAGATGCGGAAGGCGCCAAGCGTTTCGGCCGGGTTTTCGATGCCTTCGACCTCTAGCCCAAGGTCGGTCAGCGTCTCGGCGATCTCCTCCACCGGGGCAGCGGTGTCGAGATGGTCGGCAAGCCAGGAGAGGGTGAATTTCATCGGCGTCGTTCCGGCTGATCGGGTTTGCCCCGGCCTTAGCGCAAAGCGGCGCAAAGGGAAAGCCGGGCATCTGCGGGCGCCGGACCGTGCGCGGATCGGAAACGCGGTGTTCCCGGACCGGGGGGAAGACCGGCGGCCCCCGCCGGGGTAGAAGGGGGCATGGATGACTGGCTGAAGATACCTGCCCGGCGCGAAGGGCTGCCTGCTACGCGGCTTTGCGTGATCATGGGGCTGACGCTGCTGATGCTGATGGCCGGGCAACCGTTTCTGGCCGCTGTTTTCCGCTAAGAATCGCGGCCATGGGGCCGTTCTGACGCTTGCCCCTGACCGGCCGGGCCGCTATCCCCTTCGTGCCAGTCTTGCGGGGAGGATCAGCCCATGACCACCAACCAGCGTTTCGACAAGTCGAAACTTCCCAGCCGCCATGTGACCGAGGGCCCGGCCCGCGCGCCCCATCGCAGCTATTTCTATGCCATGGGCATCACCGAGGACGAGATTCACCAGCCCTGGGTTGGCGTGGCCACCTGCTGGAACGAAGCGGCCCCCTGCAACATCGCCCTGAACCGTCAGGCGCAGATCGTGAAGCATGGCGTGAAAAAGGGCGGCGGCACCCCGCGCGAATTCACCACGATCACCGTGACCGACGGCATCGCCATGGGGCATGAGGGCATGCGCTCCTCGCTCGCCTCGCGCGATGCGATTGCCGATACGGTGGAGCTGACGATGCGCGGCCATTGCTATGACGCGATCGTCGGCCTTGCGGGCTGCGACAAGTCGCTGCCCGGGATGATGATGGCCATGGTGCGGCTGAACGTGCCGTCGGTCTTCATCTACGGCGGGTCGATCCTGCCGGGCCGCTACAAGGGGCAGGACATCACCGTTCAGGACATGTTCGAGGCCGTCGGCAAAAATCAGGCTGGCGTCCTGTCCGAGGCGGAACTGGACATCATGGAACGGGTGGCTTGCCCGTCCTCGGGTGCCTGTGGTGCGCAATACACCGCCAACACCATGGCCTGCGTGTCCGAGGCCATCGGTCTGGCGCTGCTGAACTCCTCGGGTGCGCCTGCGCCGTATGAAAGCCGCGACCAATATGGCGAGGCTTCGGGTGTGGCGGTCATGAACCTGATCGAAAAGAACATCCGCGCCCGGGATATCGTGACGCTGAAATCGCTGCAGAATGCCGCCCGCGTGGTGGCCTGCACCGGCGGTTCGACCAATGGCGCGCTGCACCTGCCCGCCATCGCGCATGAGGCGGGGATCGACTTCGACCTGTTCGACGTGGCCGACATCTTCCACGACACGCCCTATTTCGTCGATCTGCGTCCGGGCGGCAAATACGTGGCCAAGGACCTGTATGAGGTCGGCGGCGTGCCGGTCGTCATGAAGGAACTGGCCAAGGCCGGGCTTCTGCACCTCGACTGCATCACCGCCAGCGGCAAGACACTTGGTGAAAGCCTTGAGGAAATCCGCGGTGAGGCCGATGGCCGCGTGATCTATCCGGTGGAAACGCCCCTGACCAAGACCGGTGGCGTCGTGGGCCTGAAGGGCAACCTTGCCCCCGATGGCGCCATCGTCAAGGTCGCCGGCATGACCGAGGCTGAGCAGGTCTTCACCGGTCCGGCCCGCGTCTTCGAATGCGAGGAAGAGGCGTTCGAGGCGGTCAAGGCCCGCAGCTACAAGGAGGGCGAGGTGCTCGTCATCCGCAACGAAGGCCCGGCGGGCGGCCCCGGCATGCGCGAGATGCTGGCCACCACGGCCGCGCTTTCGGGGCAGGGCATGGGCAAGAAGGTGGCGCTGATCACCGACGGTCGTTTCTCGGGTGCGACCCGTGGCTTCTGTGTGGGCCATGTCGGGCCGGAGGCCGCGCATGGCGGTCCGATCGCGCTGGTGAAGACGGGCGATATCATCACCCTGAACGCGGTGACCGGAGAGATTTCGGTGGCCGTGTCGGATGAGGATATGGCCGCACGCAAGGCCGAGTGGAAAGGTCCGCGTCAGACCGATTACAACACCGGCGCGCTGTGGAAATACGCCCGTCTTGTGGGATCGGCCCGCTATGGAGCCGTCACCCATCCCGGCGCGAAGGCGGAAAGCCATGTCTATATGGATCAATAGGGCCGCGGCCTTTCTGATCCCAGTTCTGCTGGCCGCCTGCGTCCCCGCGGGCGGCCCCGCACCGCGCGGTGCCGCGACCTTTATCGGTGGCGAAATCACCGCCGCTCCGCCCGCGGGTTATTGCGTGGACCGCAGGGCCAGCCATGATGCCGCCGAAGGCGCCGTCATCCTGATGGGTCGTTGCAGCGGCGGGTCCGATGCGGCGCCCGCGCTGATCACCGTCAGCGTCGGCGGCACCGGCTCCAGCGCGGTGATCCGCTCGGGCGCGAAGGCACTGTCCGATTATTTCCGGTCCCCCGCGGGCCGGGCGGCGCTGGCGCGGGACGGCCGGGCCTCTTCTGTTCAGGTGCAGAAGACATCCGTGGCGGACGGGGTTCTGGTGCTGCGCGTGGCCGACCGCGGCGTCGGCACCTATTGGCGCGCGATCATGGCGCTGAAGGGACGGCTCGTGACCATCTCGGTCACCGCGCCCGAGGGCGCCACGCTGGACGAAGCCGCCGGACGGCTGATCCTTGACCGCAGCGTCGCCAGCCTGCGGCGCGCAAACCCCGCAACCATCAACTAATTCTGTCGAATGCCGCACAAGGTGTTGGCATGTTAACAATTTTGCGGTGATAACGGGAATCGTTTCCGGATCAGGAACGATCCGGGGGATCGGCAAGGGCAGACAACGGATGGCGGGCCGCTTTGAAAAGGTGATGGACCGGCTGGTCTTCCGCCGGGCGCTGGCCCGCTGGGCCCGTCTGGCCGAAGAGGCGCCCGGCATGGGGCTGGAACCGCTGCGCGGGTTGCGCAGCCGCGCCCGGCAGATGCGGCGCGAACTGGACCGGGTGATCCATCAGGCCGAATACCGCCTTGCCCTGCCGGTGATCGGCAGCAATGCCATCCGCAAACCCACCGGAACCGACTGGGCCTGGCGCCCCGACATCTGGAAGGGCCAGATCCCGG
This sequence comes from Neotabrizicola sp. VNH66, assembly GCF_049445895.1. Classification (NCBI taxonomy): domain Bacteria; kingdom Pseudomonadati; phylum Pseudomonadota; class Alphaproteobacteria; order Rhodobacterales; family Paracoccaceae; genus Neotabrizicola; species Neotabrizicola sp. VNH66. Next base: position 333,845 of record NZ_JBMSDW010000004.1, on the reverse strand, counting down.
TGCCCGGCATGTCCTCGGTCGCGGCACGGGCGCAGGTCTGCGAAGGGGCCACGATCTTTCATGATTGTGTCCGGTCGGAACTGACTGTCCGGCAGATCCGCAACACGCGCGAGGCGGATATCGCCCCCTTCGGCCTGCGGATGGATGTGTTCCGCTTCGACGGCTCGTTCCTGTCTCTGGTGCTGGACCTGCCGCCCGATGCCTCCGATGGCCTGCGCCTGCGCCATCTGCTGCGGGTCGATGCCATCGTCGAGATGGAGAAACCGCTGGAAATCTTCGCCCGGCTGAACATCAAGCACGGGCCGAATGTGGAACAGGTGGTGCGGGAACTGCCGTTGAATGAGGAAGAGGTGATGGTGGAATTCGACCTCGCCTATACCAAGGTCAACGAAAAGCGGATCGAAAAGCTCTGGATCGACCTGATCTTCGAGGGGCCGGAGATGAACCAGATCATCCTGCGCGACGTGACGGTCAGCCGCCGTCCACGCGCGGAACTGTAAGGGGGCGGGCATGGACACGATCAGCCTGACACAGACGCGCATCCGCGCCGGGGTGTGGGAAGGGATCCTGACCGGCGGCGGACCGCAACCTCCGAAGATCGAGGTGCTGCTTCTGGAACGCGCGCTGCCCGGCGTGACGCTGGCTCCGGTGCCGGGCCGCCCGGGGGATTACGCCCTCCGCGTGCCCATTCCGGCCGATGTCCTGAACGAGGGCGTGCAGACCTTCCTGATCCGCGCCGCCGACCAGACGCTGGCACATTTCACCATCGTCACCGGGGTGGCGATGGAGGATGACCTGCGGGCCGAGATCGACCTTTTGCGCGCCGAACTGGACATGCTGAAACGCGCCTTCCGCCGCCATTGTCTGGAGACGATGGGCTGATCCTGTCGCTCCAGACGCGGTAAGCCCTTCATCTTGGCTCAAATGTCCCAAGGGATATGCCGGTGATTTCGCCGCGGTTTCGAGAAACCGGCGGCATGGGGGGGGACACCCCCCGGCCGAAGGTGCGGCAGGGGCCGTCAGTTCACCCGCCGCAAAATCTCGTCCGGGGTCAGGCCCGGGGGCGGCAGATCCGGCTCCTGCGGTGCAGACTTGGGCGGTGCGGGTTCCGGCTCCACAACCTCTTCGGCGACGGGTTCGGCCACCGGGGCGGGCTTCTGAATCCCCAAAGCGGGCGCGAACAGCAGCGGCGCAAGTTCCGGCCGCAGCGCAGGGCGCAGGGCGTGCGGGCGGTCCGCGTCTTTCCAGACCAGCGTGTCAAACCCGTTGCAGGACGAACAGACCGGGCCCCAGCGGTCATGCGTGGCGGCACAGGCCTCGCAGCACCATTCCGGGCCGCGCGGCGCGGTCAGCGCGCGCGCCAGAAGCTCACGCACCACCTCGTCCGGGGCGCCCTGACCGCGGCGAGCAGCAGCCAGAATGGCCAGCGCGCGCTGCGTCGGGTGGTCTTCCGGCACAGCGCCAAGCGCCGCCTCAGCCGCGGTGAAATCCTCTGCCGCCAGCAGAAGTTCGGCCCGCGTCAGCCGGGTTTCTTCGTGATCCGGGCGGCGCGACAGCAGCGCGTCGAACCGGCGCAGACGTTCCGCCGGGGTTTCGGTCGGCGCGATTTCGGCAAAGGCCCCGGCCAGATCGGGGTGGGGTTGGGCCTCCCATGCCTTTTTCAGCACCCGGGTCGCCCCCTTGATATCGCCCTTGTCGATCATCGCCCGCGCGGCCAGCGTGGCGGCGGGGATCAGGTCGGGCGACAGCTTGTTCGCCTCGATCGCGGCATCGCGGGCTTCCGGCGTGCTGCCCTCATCCAGAATGGTCTTCGCCTCCTGCAAGGCCAGCAGCGCATCCCGGCGGCGATAGACGCTGCGCGGCAGTTCGCCCGTGCGCAGCTTTTCCGAAAGCGTCTGCCGCGCGCCGCGCCAGTCGCCGCCCTCTGTCTGCAGTTTCAACACGATGTCCTGCGTCTCGGAATGACGCGGTTTCAGCGCCAGCGCCCGTTCGGCCAGCTTCAGCGCGGTAGACGTATCGCCTTCGGCCAGCTTCTGCCGCATCAATCCGCGCACGGCGACGAAGCGGGTCTCCTCATGGCCCAGAAGCTGTTTCCACGCCTCGGTCGCGGTGCGGCTGTCGCCCGAGGCTTCGGCCGCCTGCGCGGTCAGAAGCGCGGTCAGTTCCGGCTTGTGCAGCAGCCGCTCGGCCGTTTTGGCCCGGGCCATGGCCAGCGTCGTCTCGCCCCCGGCCAGCGCGATCAGCCCCTCGGACAGGGCCTGATAGCCGCGGCGTTCGCGGCTGCGGTCGAAATGGCGGCTGAGGGCTGTTTCATCGCCGTTCAGGAACCGGAAGGTGGCGACCAGCAGGCCCGACAGCCGCAGGATCAGCCACATCGCCAGAAGCAGCAATGCCAGCGCGATGATCCCGGCCAGCGGGCCAAGCGTGAATTCCTGATTGAACACCCAAAGACGCAGCGTTCCCCCGGTTTCCGAAAGCGAGGCGCCGAACAGCGCCAGTGCGGCGACAATGCACAGGAAAAGGACAACCTTAGCCAAAGACCAGAGCATGGACCTCTCCTCAGGGTGCGGTCGGGGCTGCAAGGCCCGCAATGGCGGTTTCGGCGGCGACACGCGCCTCGGCCTTTGCGGTCCAGTCCGCCATGGCAGACCTGCCTTCCGGCGGTAAGGCAGCAAGTTCCGTCAGCGCGCCGGCAACGTCCCCCGCGGTCAGCTTGGCCTCGGCCCGCGACAGCACGGCATCGGGATCGTCGCCCTCTTGCGGGGTCAACGACCGGGCGCCGGTCTGGATCCGCAGGAAGGACCACAGCTGCGAGGAGACGCCGTCCCCCGCCTCGGCCCGCAAGGCGGCATCCAGCGCGCTGCGGGCGGCTTCGGGGAAACCTTCCTGCAGCGCGGCCAAGGTCGGCAGGCCGGATCCGGAATATTGCGCCAGCACGGGCGGCACCTCCGGCAGGGCCAGAACCTCCAGTGCGGCGGCATAGGGGGCGCCGCTGACGGCGGCCTCGCGCAGGGTCAGCAGAGCAGTGTCATGGGCGGCGGTCTGCCGTGCCGCCTCGGCCCGTGCCGCTTCGGCTTCGGCCTCCGAAGCCGCACGGGCATCCAGGGCCCGGGACAGTTCCTGCGCGACAAGGGCCTGCAGCGCCTCGGGATCTGCGGGCGCTGCGGCCGGTGCAGCTTTCAGCGCGTCGATTTCGGCCTGAAGCCGGGCCACCGCCTCATCGGGCAAGGGGGTGCCAGCCGGCGCAGCTTTTACCGCTTCTTCCACCGCGGCCAGCCGGGATGCCAGCTCATCGCTGCGCGGATCGGCCGCCGGTGTGGCGGCGGCGGCCTTGGCCTCTTCCACCCCGGTCTTCACCGCGGTTTCAAGGGCGGCAAAGCGGGCGTCCAGCGCGACAGGATCGACCTCGGCCCGCAGCTTCAGCAGGTTGTAATGGGACAGGGCAAAACCTGCCCCAACGGCCAAGGCCCCGCCCAGCAACAGGAGGAGCACGGACCCCGCGCCCCGGCGGACGGGTGCCTGTGGCGGGACGGGCGGAACCGGGGGCACCGGCATTTCGACTGTTTCGGTCTTGCGATCCACCGAATCCGGTTCCGGCGGAACCACGGGCGCCATCGGCACAGGTCCGTCGGACTGTGGGGTCTCGCTAGCCGGGTGGTCAGAGGCGGGGCGGTCGGAATCACTCATATCGGGTCTGCCTCTGGCCTCATGGTCTACAGGGTCAAGGTAAGGGCGGCGGGCGGGAAGGTTCAAGTCGGCAGCGCGGCAATTGTGCGGTCAATGGCTTGCAGCATTGCCGCAGCACCGGGGTGGTCTGCCACAACGCATCGCGCGGCCAGCCGTTCCGGCAAAACGCCACGGGCGTTTTCGCTGATCGCCACCAGCACGGGCGGCGGTGCATCGGCGGGCAGTTCCGCCGCGAACAACCGGGCGGAGCGGGGGGAGAACAGCGGCACGATCACCAGGTCCGCCGCGTGCAGCAGGTTCAGCGCGGCGTCGGACAGGCTTTGCGCCTCTTGCCGGTAGACCACCTGCGACACAACCCGACGCCCCGGCAACAGCGCGGCCAGATCCGCCGCCCGGTCCGCACCATGCAGGTAGAGGAGCGGCCCCGTGTCGGGCTGCGACAGGATCAACCGGGCGAGGGCCGCGGCATCGCCCCCGGCGGCCATGGCGTGAAACCCCTGCGCACGGGCCGCTTCTGCCGTGCGCTCCCCCACGCAGAAGGCGCGGGGAATCCGGGCGGCGAGTCCCGCCGCGGCCTTGGCGCCGGTCTCGGAGGTCAGGACCACTGCGGCAAAGGGCCCCTCCGGCGGGGTGCAGGGCAGCAGCACCGCCCGCATCAGCGGAGAGATCACCAGCCGCAGTCCGGGGCCGAACCGCTCCGACAGTTCCGCCGCAAAGCGGCTGGCCTGCGGTTCCGGCCGGGTGATCAGGACGGCAAAGGATTGTCTCGACATGGGCGCGATGTTACCTGCGGGGCAGCGGGGGCCACAAGCGACCATGAACCAGAGCCTGACCTTCCTTGGCATCGAATCGAGCTGCGACGACACCGCCGCCGCCGTGGTGCGCTGGTCCGACGCGGGGGCCGAGGTGCTGTCCTCGGTGGTCGAGGGGCAGGCCGCGCTGCATGCGCCCTTTGGCGGGGTGGTGCCCGAGATCGCCGCCCGCGCCCATGCCGAGCGGCTGGACCACGCGGTGGAGGCGGCACTGGCACAGGCGGGCGTTCCGCTGGCGGGGTTGGACGGCATCGCCGTGACCGCGGGGCCAGGTCTGATCGGCGGGCTTTTGTCCGGGCAGATGTTGGCGCGCGGGCTGTCGGCGGCGACGGGCGTGCCGCTCATCTCGGTCAACCACCTTGCGGGCCATGCGCTGACGCCGCGGCTGACGGATGGAATCGGCTTTCCCTATCTGATGCTGCTGGTCTCGGGCGGGCATTGCCAGTTTCTGGCGGTGGAGGGACCGGACCAGTTCCGCCGTCTGGGCAGCACGATCGACGATGCCCCGGGCGAGGCCTTTGACAAGATCGCCAAACTGCTGGCCCTGCCGCAGCCCGGCGGCCCCCATGTGGAGCGGGAGGCGGCTTTGGGCGATCCGAAACGGTTCGCCTTCCCGCGCCCGCTGCTGGACCGGCCCGGCTGCGATCTGTCGTTCAGCGGGCTGAAAACCGCCGTGCTGCGCGCGCGGGATGAGGTGATTGCACAGAACGGCGGGCTGACGGTGCAGGACCGCCGCGACCTTTGCGCGGGCTTTCAGGCGGCGGTGGCGGATGTTCTGGCGGAAAAGACCCGTCGCGCGCTGGCCGCCTTTCCGGCGCCGGTTCTGGCCGTGGCGGGGGGCGTGGCCGCCAATGTGGTGCTGCGCGAGCGGCTGCAGGTGGCTGCGGCGCAGGCGGGCGCACGGTTTCTGGCGCCCCCCTTGCGGCTTTGCACCGACAATGGCGCGATGATCGCCTGGGCCGGGATCGAACGGCACCGCGCCGCACTGCCGCCCGAGGGCGGCATGGCCGCACGATCCCGCTGGCCGCTGGACGAAAGCGCCGCGCCGCTGATCGGCCACGGTCGCCGCGGGGCCAAGGCATGAGCGGCGGTGTCATCGGCATTGCCGGGGCCGGGGCCTTTGGCACCGCCTTGGCCGTGGCGCTGGCCGCGGGCGGGCGCGAGGTGCGGCTCTGGGCGCGCGATCCGGCGCAGCGGGCGGCGATGCGGCAGGACCGCAGCTCTGCCCATCTGCCGGGGATCACCTTGCCCGAAACGGTCGGGCTGCCCGATGATCTGGAGGCGCTGGCGGCGGCCGAGGCGGTGCTGCTGGCGCTGCCGATGCAGGCCTTGCGCGGCTTCCTGTCCGGGCCGGGGCAGGCGCTGCTGGCGCAGGACCTTGTGGCTTGCTGCAAGGGGATTGACCTTGCCACCCTGCAGGGCCCCTCGGCCGTGATGCGGGCGGCGGGGGCCATGGGCGCCGTGGCGGTTCTGACCGGTCCCAGCTTTGCGGCTGACATTGCCCGCGGCTTGCCCACGGCGCTGACCTTGGCTTGCGACGGGCCGGAGGCGACGGCGCTGCAACATGCGCTGTCCACGCCGACGCTGCGGCTTTACCGGACCGAGGATGTGGCGGGGGCCGAACTGGGCGGCGCGCTGAAGAACGTGATCGCCATTGCCGCGGGGGTGGTAATGGGCGCCGGTCTGGGCGACAGCGCCCGTGCCGCGCTGATCACCCGCGGCTTCGCCGAGATGCAGCGGCTGGCCGGCGATCTGGGCGCCCGGCCCGAGACTTTGGCGGGGCTGTCGGGCTTGGGCGATCTGATCCTGACCTGCACTTCGGCCCAATCGCGCAACTATTCCCACGGTTTCGCGCTGGGGCAGGGCGGCGTGCCGCCGGTGGCCACGGTCGAAGGCGTGGCGACGGCGCAGGCTGCCGCCCGACTGGCGGCCGAGCGCGGGGTGGATCTGCCGGTGGCGTCGATGGTGGCGCGGTTGGTGGCACAGGATATTGGCGTGGCCGAAGCGGTGAGGGAACTCATGTCGCGGCCCTTGAAGCAGGAGTAAGACGATGCGTGTGGCCCTGATCTGTCTTGATAAACCCGGCCATCTTGAAATGCGTAAAGCCAACCGCGAGGCGCATCTGGCCTATCTGGCGGAAACCGGCGTGGTCGAGATGGCCGGCCCGTTTCTGGATGCCGAGGGCGGCATGTGCGGCAGCCTTCTGGTGCTGGACGTCTCCGATCTGGCCGCCGCGCAGGACTGGGCCGCGAACGACCCCTATGCCAAGGCCGGGCTTTTCGCTTCGGTCGATGTGCGGGAATGGAAGAAGGTGATCGGATGAACTACTGGCTGTTCAAATCCGAACCCGATGTCTGGGGCTGGGATCATCAGGTCGCCAAGGGCGACGAGGGTGAGGAATGGCACGGTGTCCGCAACTATCAGGCGCGGAATAACATGCGCGCCATGAAGATCGGCGACCGTGGTTTCTTTTACCATTCGAACATCGGCAAGGAAGTGGTGGGCATCGTCGAGGTCTGCCGCGAATCCTCTCCCGACAGCACGACCGACGATCCCCGCTGGGACTGCGTCTGGATCAAGGCGGTGAAACCTTTGAAACGGGGGATCAGCCTTGACGAATGCAAGGTCACCCCGGGGCTGGAGCAGATGGTTCTGGTGAACAACACCCGCCTGTCGGTGCAGCCGGTGCGCCCCGAGGAATGGGAGATCATCTGTCGTCTGGGCGGGGTGGAGCCCTGAGGGGCCGTGCGGTCTGAAGCCCTGCACAGAAGGGCCGGACGCATCAGCGGCGGATCGCCTTAGCTGTAAGAAGACCGGTCTTGCCGGGTTTCCTGACTTCGAATCCGGCGGGGAGGGGAGCGGCTGACCGGTTTCCCGCGGATGTCTGCGGGGCGGGTTCCGAACCTGTCCGCATGGGACGTGCCGCCCGACCAGATTGTCGCGCTGAAAAAAGATGGAGGGCCCCGCACCCCTACGGAACCCTCCACCACCCCACGCGCACATCCCGTGCGTCCCCGCGTGATCTGAATAGGTTCCGGGCGTCCTGCCCTGCCTGAATGTTGTAACACAAAGCGCCGCGCCCGGGCAAAGCCGTAGCGCGGCGCTTTTTAGTCGAATGCGGTTGAGTGCCGGTCGTTAATGCCGGGCGTCGGGCAGGAAGAACGCGGCCAACCCCAGAAGCGGCAGGAAGGCGCAGATCTTGTAGACGGCGATAATCCCGATCTGGTCAGCCAGCACCCCCAGCCCCGCCGCCCCGAAGGCCGCGATGCCGAAGGCCACGCCGAACATCAGCCCGGCCACCATGCCGGTGTGCTGCGGCATCAGATCCTGCGCATAGACCACCATCGCCGGGAAGGCCGAGGCCAGCACCAGCCCCGCCACCGCCGCCACGATCACCGTGGGCACCAGCGGCAGCCAGGGCAGCACCAGCGTGAAGGGCAGGATGCCAAGGATCGACCACAGGATCACCCGGCGGCGGCCGATCCGGTCACCGATGGGTCCGCCGATGATGGTGCCCGCGGCCACGGCGGCCAGGAAGATGAACAGGCAGTTCAGCGCCTGTCCTTCGGTCAGCTGGAACCGCTCCATCAGGTAGAAGGCGTAGTAGCTGGAAAAGCTGACGGAATAGAGGAATTTCGAGAAGATCAGCAGGAGAAGCATGAACATCCCGAACCGCACCACACCGGGCGGCATCGCGGTTGCATCGCGGGCGCGCGCCTTGCGGGCCAGCGCCCGTCCGGCACCGACCTGCACATACCAGCGCCCGACCACAGCCAGAAGCACCATGCCCACCATGGCCACGCCTGCGAACCATTCGATCGAGACCTGTCCACGCTCCAAGACGATCCAGGCTGCGGCCAGCGGCCCAAGGGCAGAGCCCGCATTGCCGCCCACCTGGAACACCGATTGCGCGAAACCGGGTCGCATTCCCGCGGCCAGCCGCGCGATCCGCGATGCCTCGGGGTGGAAGATGGAGGAGCCAAGGCCGATCAGCGCGACCGAGAGCAGCACCATGGCAAAGCTGGAGGCATGCGCCAGCATCACCAGACCGACCCCGGTCGAGGCCATGCCCGCCGCCAGCGCATAGGGCATGGGGCGGCGGTCGGTATAAAGCCCGACCAAAGGCTGCAGGATCGAGGCGGTGCCCTGAAAGACGAAGGTGATCAGTCCGATCTGCGTGAAGTTCAGCGCAAGGTTCTGCTTCAGCAGCGGATATGCGGCCGGAATCAGCGACTGCATCAGGTCGTTCAGGAAATGCCCTGCCGCCACGGCAAGGATGATGGGCACGACTGTGGTGTCGGGCGTGTGGGCGGGGGCAGTCTGCGGAGAAGAGGTCATGGCACCGGCCTGGACGGACATTGCCGCGGCACCATGCCGCGGCATCCGGGAAATGGCAATCTGGTGCGCCGATATTTCTGAACCGTCCGGTTCGATTCCATCGGGAAACCGAACCGGCCCGGGACAGGTCAGCCGTAGACGGCTTCCTTGCCGAAATGCTTGACCAGAAGGTAATAGAACACCGCCCGGTATTTGTTGCGCTCGGACTTGCCATAGGTTTCGACGGCGGCGTTGATGCCTTCCATCAGGGCCGGGCTGTCGGCCAGCCCCAGCTTCTTGATCAGGAAGTTGGTCTTGATCCGCTCCAGCTCTTCCTTGTCGCTGGCGGCAACGGTCTGGGCGTCGTTGTCATAGATCGCCGGACCGCAGCCGATGGTCACCTTGGTCAGCAGCGCCATATCGGGCTGCATGCCGCATTTGTCCTTCAGGTCCCCGGCATATTTGGCGATCAGTTCGTCCCGCTTGCCCATGTTGTCCTCTCCTTTGGGTTCTTTCGCTCCCCCCGCCAATGCGAGAGACGGCGGAAGCTTAGGCCAAAGGGGAGGTGAGGCAATGGGGAAAAAACGCCGCCCTTCGTCAGGGCGGCGTTTCGGAAAGATCAGTCACCGGTGCCCTGCGGGCGATCAATAGCGGTAGTGGTCCGGCTTGAACGGGCCTTCGACCTTCACGCCGATATAGGCGGCCTGATCGGATTTCAGCTCTGTCAGCTTCACGCCGATCTTCTTCAGATGCAGGCGGGCCACCTTTTCATCCAGCGCCTTGGGCAGGATATAGACGCCGGGGGCATAGTCTTCGCCCTTGGTCCAGAGTTCGATCTGCGCCAGCACCTGATTGGTGAAGCTGGCCGACATCACAAAGGACGGGTGCCCTGTGGCATTGCCAAGGTTCAGGAGGCGGCCTTCGGACAGAAGGATGATGCGGCTGCCCGAGGGCATCTCGATCATGTCCACCTGTTCCTTGATGTTGGTCCATTTGTGGTTGCGCAGCGCGGCGACCTGGATCTCGTTGTCGAAATGGCCGATGTTGCCGACGATGGCCATGTCCTTCATCTCGCGCAGATGCTCGATCCGGATGACGTCACGGTTGCCGGTGGTGGTGATGAAGATATCGGCCGTGGCCACCTCATCCTCCAGCAGGGTGACCTCATAGCCGTCCATCGCGGCCTGCAGCGCGCAGATCGGGTCCACTTCGGTGACCTTCACGCGGGCGCCCGCGCCACGCAGGGATGCGGCAGAGCCCTTGCCCACGTCGCCATAGCCGCAGACGACGGCGACCTTGCCCGCCATCATCGTATCGGTGGCGCGGCGGATGCCGTCGACCAGCGATTCCTTGCAGCCGTATTTGTTGTCGAACTTCGACTTGGTGACGCTGTCATTCACGTTGATGGCCGGGAAGGGCAGCTGGCCCTTTTTGTGCAGCTCATAAAGCCGGTGCACGCCGGTGGTGGTTTCCTCGCTGACGCCCTTGATGGCGGCGCGGGTCTTGGTGAACCAGCCGGGGCTTTCCTTCATCCGCTTCTGGATCTGCAGCTTGATGACTTCTTCTTCTTCGGATTGCGGCACCGGGATGATGTCTTCCCCCGCCTCGGCCCGCGCGCCCAGAAGCACATAAAGCGTGGCGTCACCGCCGTCGTCGAGGATCATGTTCGCGCCTTCGGGGAACATGAAGGATTTGTCGAGATAGTCCCAATGCTCGGTCAGGGTCTGGCCCTTGACGGCAAAGACTGGGATGCCGGCGGCGGCAATCGCGGCTGCTGCGTGATCCTGGGTCGAGAAGATGTTGCACGAGGCCCAGCGGACATCGGCGCCCAGAGCGACCAGCGTTTCGATCAGCGCGGCGGTCTGGATCGTCATATGCAGCGAACCGACGATCCGCGCGCCTTTCAGCGGCTGCGACGGGCCGAATTCTTCGCGGCAGGCCATCAGGCCCGGCATTTCGGTCTCTGCGATGGTCAGCTCCTTGCGGCCGAATTCCGCAAGCGCGATGTCCTTGACGATGTAATCCGCCATGTCCGGCAATGCCTCTCTTTCACGTTTCGTCAGCCCATATCACTTGGCAGGGCAGACGGCAACGAAGAGGGGTCAGCTGGCCGGGCTGTCGGCGCCATAGGCCGGCACGGGCAGGCCAAGGGCCGTTTCAAACACCTTCGCGGGTGTGGTCGCATCTGTCCAGCCGATACCCGAAGACACGATGCACGAGATACCGTCATTGCCGCGGTGCACCACCGTCCAGGTGCCCATCAGGTCAGAGGCCCAGAGTTCCATCTCCAGCCCTTCGCCCGTGGTGCGGACCTGCACCGGCTCTTCGGCGAAGTCATGGCTCAGGTTCTGGGCCATGGTGGTATGGGGTTCGCAATGGGGCTGATCCATCGCCTGCGCATCGCCTGACATCATATCGTAGACCGAGGCATCACCCCCTGCGCCATAGGCCATGATTTCGGGCTGGGGAAGAACTGCGAACCGTGCATCCAGACGGTCCGACGCTGCGAAATAGATCGACGCGATGGCGGCAAGGCCCAGAAAGGGAAGCGGGTTCATGTCAGGTCCTCCAGCGGGTTTCCTTTCGCTCTGGCAACGCTGGTTCGGCGGAAAAGGTTCCGTCTTCGGCGCTTTACAGCCGGGCCGGGGCTGCGTTATCGCCGTGGAACAGGGATGCAGGGGGCGGGAATGGCACGGCAGGCGCGGGCATGGCAGCGGATGCTTTCGGGCCGGCGGCTGGACCTTCTGGACCCGACGCCGGTGGATATCGAGATCGAGGATATCGCTCATGGGCTGGCCTTCGTCGCCCGCTGGAACGGGCAGACCCGGGGCGACTGGCCGTATTCCGTGGCGGAACATTCGCTGCTGGTCGAGGAAATCTTCCGCCGCGCCAATCCGGGCATCGCGTTGCGCTGGCAGCTGGCCGCGCTGCTGCATGATGCGCCGGAATATGTCATCGGCGACATGATCAGCCCGGTGAAATCCGCGGTCGGCCCCGCCTATGGCGAGCTGGACCGGCGGCTGAGCGCGGCAGTCCACATCCGCTTTGGCCTGCCTGCGGTGCTGCCGGTGGCGGTGAAAAAGCAGATCAAGGCCGCGGACAAGATTTCGGCCTGGCTGGAGGCGGTGCAGATCGCCGGGTTTTCGGCCTCCGAGGCGGACCGCTTCTTCGGCCGCCCCGATGCGGCGCTGGCCGCGGGCCTGACCATCCGCCTGCGCCCCCCGGCCGAGGTGCGGGCGGATTATGTCGCCCGCCATGCGGCGCTGCTGGCGGGCTGTTAGCGCCGCCGCAGATAGACATACAGCGCGCCGCCGCCGCCGTGTTTCAGGTGCGCCTCTGACACCTGCTGCACGACATGGCTGAGGGGCGGCAGGCGCAGCCAATGCGGCACCTGATGGCGCAGCGCGCCGATGGGCCGGGGCACCGGCTCATAGACCTGCTTGCCCTTGCCGGTGATGACCAGAACCAGACGCAGCCCGGCAGATTGCGCGTTCAGGAGAAAGCGGATCAGTTCGGGATGCGCCTCGGACAAGGTCATGCCGTGCAGATCAAGCCGCGCCTCGGGTGCCAGCTTGCCGCGGGTCATCCTTGCATGGGTCTTGGCATCCATCCGCAGCGGCGCGTCCGACAGGACCGGCACAAGGACATGGGCGCGGGGCGCGGCGGCGGCCTTTTCGCCCACGGAAAACGCCGCCAGCAGCGACCGCGGCGGCGGTTCGGGCGGGGCGGCGGGCGGCGGGTCGGCCTCGGGCGCACGGGGAATGCGGGGGTGCATGGGCCGGGCGGTGCGGGCCACGGCCTCCCACAGCTCGGCCTCTTCGGGGCGCAGGGTGCGGCGGCGTTTCATTCGGCAACCAGCGCGAAGGCGCGGTCGATGGGCAGAAGCAGCACCATCCGCCCGCCATCCTTCACATCGCCCGCCGCATCGCCCGCCGCATCGCCGAAGCCATAGAAGATATCCGCCCGTTGCGCGCCCTTGATGGCGCCGCCGGTGTCCTGCGCCACCATCAGCCGGGCCAAGGGGGCGCGGCCTGCCTTCTCGATCCAGACGGGGGCGCCAAGGGGCGTGAAGACCGGATCCACCGCCAGTGACCGCAAAGGCGTGATCGACCGGCCCATGGCGCCGATCGGCCCCTTGTCGGCGGGCAGGTCGTCGATCCGGCGAAAGAAGATGTAGGACGGGTTGTGGTTCAGCAGCTCCGCCCCAAGCTTCGGATTGCGGCGCACCCAATTGGCGATGGTGCCCGCCGAAACCTCATGCGCGGTGAAGATGCCACGCCGTACCAGTTCCTGCCCCACGGAACGGTAGGGATGGCCGTTCTTTCCGGCATAGCCCACCCGGATCACCGACCCGTCGGTCATCCGGATCCGGCCGGAGCCCTGAATGTGCAGGAAGAACACCTCGACCGGATCGTCCAGCCACGCAATCTCCAGCCCGCGGCCCCGCAGGGCACCTGCTTCGATGGAGGCGCGCGAATGGTAGGGCACGCCCTCGTTCAGATCCGGCGGGCGGCGGTAGATCGGCCAGGCAAAGCGCGGGGTGCGGACCGGCGATCCGTTCAGCTCCGGCTCGAAATAGCCGGTGAAGAGGGCGGGCGGCTCGCCGACGATGACCGGGCGGAAGAAGAGTTCAAAGAACGCCCGGGCCGAGGCATCGTCCTTCGGCACATCGGCGGCCAGCGCGCAGATCGGGCGCCAGTCGGGCGCGTCCAGCTGGTCGCAGGTGACCAGAAAGGCGGCCAGCGCCTCCGCCTGACCGCCTTCGGCCCATCCGGCCAATTCCGCGAAATCAAGCACCCGCGCGGGTGCGGGGGCGGCTGTCACCGCCGCCACCAGTGCCAGTGCGGACAGGAGGCGCCGCCCCATGGCACGGGATCAGTCGCCGGTGGCCACAAGCTGCCAGTTCGGATCGTCGCTGCCCATGCGGCGCGCGAAGGTCCAGACATCGCGCTGGCGCTTGACGGCCTTGGGGTCGCCCTCGACGATCTGGCCCGCGCGGTCGCGCACGACCGAGGTCAGCTCCCCCACAAAGCGCACGGTCACCTCGGCCATGCCCGAGGCGCGGTCGAAGGTGGCATCTTCCAGCGAAAGCTCTTTCAGGCCGATGAAATTCGCCTCGACCGTCAGGCCCTGCGCTTCACGCGCGTCGATGACTTCGGCGAAGCTGGCCTCCACCTCATCCGACAGGAAGGGGCGGATGCGGTCCATCTCGCCCTTTTCGAATCCCATCAGGATCATCTCATAGGCCTGACGCGCGCCCTGAAGGAAGGGCGTCACGGTGAAGGATTTCTCCACCTTCTTCATCTCGGCCAGCGCCTGTGCGGCGGGGCTGCCTTCGGGCACATGGTCGGTGATGTCGCGGTCGGACCCGCCTTCGATCACCTCGAAGTCGCGCCGCACCTGCGGGCGCACCTCTTCGACCGGGACCGAGGGCTTTTCAAACCCGTCGCGGGTGCCAAGGACCGAGCGCAGCTTCAGGATCAGGAAAATGGCGATCCCGGCCAGCACGAGAAGTTGGATCAGCGACGAATTCATCGGGGTCCCTATACGAGATGAAAGCCCGCTTGGAACGGGCGGCAAGCCCACTATGTAGGGAGGCAGGGGGCGCAAGTAAACCTTGCGGCCGAATCTCTGGGGAAGGAGTTCCGGAATGTGGCGTCTTGGGGCATTTCTGGCATGGCCCTTGGCCGAAATCGCGCTTTTCGTGCTGATCGGCGGCGAGATCGGGCTTTGGGCCACGCTGGCCTGGGTGCTTCTCAGCGGCTTTCTGGGAATGCTGATCCTGCGGCTGGAGGTCGCACGTGGCGCGGTGATGCTGCGTCAGGGTGCGCGCGGCGGGGTCGGCCTGCGCGAAGGCGCGGCCGTGGGCGGTCTGTTCCGGGCGCTGGCCGGGGTCATGCTGATCCTGCCGGGGTTTCTGACGGATGCCATCGGCCTTCTGCTCCTGCTGCCGCCGGTGCAGAAGGCGCTGTCTGCCGCAGTGATGTCGCGGGTCACCATCGTGGGGGCCGGGATGGCATCCGGCGGCCGGTCGCGTCCGGCCGGTGAGGACGTGATCGACGGCGAATGGATCGAGGTCCCGCCCGAAGCCGCCGCACGGGGCGGGCGCCCCTCGGGCTGGGTCGAGGATCAGACCGGCGACCGAAACGGCCGGGACGGACGCTACTGACCCCGGGTCAGGGTCAGGATGCCGGGCATTGAGCGCGGCCCTCCTCTCTGCTAGGCACGGACGGCAACGAAGACGGACCGTGCCCGCCCAAGGGTGCGACCGGCCAGCCCGGAGGTTCCCATGGCCGAAGAGAACGACACGCCGAACGGTGCGGCACCCGCCGCCCCCGCCGCGCCGCGGATGCAGATCCTTGCGCAATATGTGCGCGACATGAGCTTTGAGAATGTCGTGGTGCAGAAGGGGCTGACCGCCTCGGAAGTGCAGCCTGACATTCAGGTGGCCGTCAGCCTTGACGCCCGCAAGCGCACCGCCGCCGGCCAGTATGATGTGCTGACCAAGTTCAAGGTCACCTCGAAGAACAAGGTGAACGGCGAGGTGCTGTTCCTGCTGGAGCTGGAATATGGCGCCACCGTGCTGGTGGACGGCGTGCCCGAAGAGCAGCTCCACCCGTTCCTGATGATCGAGGCGCCTCGGATGCTGTTCCCCTATGTCCGCCGCATCATCTCGGACGTCACGCGCGACGGCGGCTTCCCGCCCCTGAACGTGGACAATGTGGATTTCGTCGCCCTCTACCGGCAGGAGCTGGCCCGGCGGCAGGCTGCCGCCGCCGCTTCTGCCGCGACGCCGCAAGTGGCGAACTGATCCGAAGGGCGGGGATTTCCCCGCCCTTTTCCTTAGCAGGGAGGCCGGCCTTGGACATCCGCGAATTCGGTGTGGAAATCTGGATGAACGCGCATGAGACGAGCACGCGCTACAATCTGGCCGAGACCTGCGTCGACTCGATCACCATTGCCGAATTGCTGGCGCTGACCGGGCAGAATGACACTGCGCTGACGGACCTTTTGTCCATCCGCATGGGTTATGGCGACATCGAAGGGTCGGACCGGCTGAAGGATGCGATCTGCGCGCTTTATCAGCGGCAGTCGCGGCAGAATGTGATCGTCACCCATGGCACGATCGGCGCGAACCATCTGGTGCATGCGGCCTTGGCCGGGCCGGGTGATGCGGTCGTGGCGGTGGTGCCCACCTATCAGCAGCATTATTCCATCCCGGAGTCCTGCGGGGCTGAGGTGCGGCCGCTGTGGCTGCGGTCTGAAGACGGGTTTCTGCCGGATATGGACGCGCTGGCGCGGCTGGCCCGCGGGGCAAAGCTGATTGCCCTGACCAATCCGAACAACCCCACCGGCGCGCTGATCGGGCGCGAGGGGCTGGAGGCCATCGCCGCCATCGCCCGGGACAACGGCGCCTGGGTCCTGTGCGACGAGGTCTATCGCGGCACCGATCAGGAGGGGACCGGCACCACGCCGTCGATGGCGGACCTGTACGAAAAGGGCATCTCGACCTGCGGCATGTCCAAGGCGTTTTCGCTGGCCGGGCTGCGGCTGGGCTGGGTCGCCGCGCCGGAAGAGATCATCCGCAAGGTTTCCGTTCACCGCGATTACACCACGATCAGCGTGGGGCGCCTTGACGACCATTTCGCCGCGCTGGCGCTGGAACATGCGGACCGCATTCTGGACCGCAGCCGCCGTATCACCCGCACCAATCTGGCGATTCTGTCAGACTGGGTTGCGGCGGAGCCGCGGATCGACTGGGTGCGCCCGCGTTCCGGCACGACGGCGCTGTTGCGCTTCGATCTGCCGATGACCTCGGCCGAGCTTTGTCTGAAATTGCAGGCGGAAACCGGGGTCATGCTTTTGCCCGGATCGGCGCTGGATATGGAGGGCTGGCTGCGGATCGGCTATGCCTGCGACACGGAAACGCTGAAAACCGGCCTGTCGTTGTTTTCGGGATTTTTGGCCCGGCTGGGCTGACCGGCAGAAATTACCTATGCCGCGACCGTATAAGTTGCACTGTTTTGCCACATAGTTGCCTCAAAGTCTCACCTTCCGCAGCTTGGGGGGAAACTTCCGGGCTTTGCATCAACGTCACCCCATACCCTCTGGAAATTGAAGCGAAAGCTGGCTATCCCTTTCCTTAATAGGGGCATCAGACCCCATTGAGCATGTACCGGGCACAGACCCGGGTTTTCTGAGGCGGAGTAGTCAAATGTCCAAGGCGATTGAATTCGCCGTCCGTGATTCCGCGGGCGGTCTGGCGCGCGGCTTTGTGGCCGGGGATGCCAGCAGCAATATTGTGAAAATGGGAATCGGAGACGAGATCTCCCTGAACCTCGCCCCCCAATCCATCACCAATTATGCCAAGCGCGGCGATGATCTGGTGATCACGCTGGTGGACGGGCGCGAGGTCGTGCTCGACGGCTATTTCAATGCATCGGGAGAGCCGAACCAGCTCTATCTCTCGCAGCGCGGCGAGGTGATGGCGGTCGAATTCTCCGGCTCGGGCAATGCGCTTTATGCGCAATATGGCGCGGCCGATGGCTGGGACAAGTTCTCGACCATGGATGACCTGCGCTTTGCCCAAAGCGACGATCTGGCCATGATGCAGGCCGCCACGGACGATCCTGCCGGCATGGCACCTTTCCTGCCGGGCCTTGTCGGGCTGGGCGGCGTCGGCGCCGGGATCGCGGGTGTGGCCGTTGTCGGGGCCGTTGTTGGCGGCGGTGGCGGCGGCGGTGGCGACACCGGGCCGCGTCCGCCCACGGTGAATGACCCCACCTCGTCCCATACGGTCACGACCGAGACGACGGACCCCGCGCTGGTCGTTTCCGGCACGGGTGAGCCGGGCACCAATGTGACTGTGACGGTCGGCACCTCGACCGGGACCACGGTGATCGGTGACAACGGCACCTGGACGGTGACCATTCCGGGTACCAACCTGCCGCCCGACGGCACCTATGAATCGACGGCCACCTTTGAGGATGGCACCGGCGGCACCCCCACCACGCTGGACGGGCCGACCTTCATTCTGGACCTGACGCCCCCCGATGTGGCGATCACCGAAGGTGCCAAGAGCAACGGTGATGTCGAGAATGCCGTGGAATACACCGATGGCGTGACCATCGGCGGCACGGGTGAGGTGGGCGCGGCCATCGTGGTCGAGGTCAACGGCCATACCCAGACCACCACCGTCAGCACCTCCGGCACCTGGACCGTCACCTTCCCGACGACCCAGATTCCCGCCGGCGAATATGAGACGGCGATCACCGTCACCGCGACCGATGCGCTTGGCAACGACACCGTGATCCATGACACGCTGGTCGTCGACACGGTGCCGCATCCGATCACCTTCAATTCCGTCACCGCCGACAATACGGTCAATGCCAGCGAAAGCGCGGCAGGATTCACGATCACCGGCACTTCGACCGCAGGGGCCGTGCTGACCGTCACCGTGCAGGGCGTCAGCCAGACGGTCACCGTCGGGACCGATGGCAGCTGGTCGGCGACCTGGACCGCGGGCAGCCTGACGGCGGGCGAATATGACGCCACCGTCACCGCGACCACCACCGATGCCGCGGGCAACAGCAGCACCTCGACCCATACCTTCCGGGTGGACACGACCACCAGCGTGGCCTTCGATCCGGTGGCCATTGCGGGCGACAATGTGATCAACGCGACCGAGGCCGCGGCTGGCGTCACGCTGACGGGTACGGCTCAGCCCGGCGCGACCGTTCAGGTCAGCTGGGGCGGCACCACGCTTCCGGCGACCGTCTCGGCCTCCGGCGCGTGGAGCGTGGTCTTCCCGGCCACGGCCATTGCGGCCGGCACCTATGCCTCGACCGCGACGGTCACCGCAACGGATGCCGCCGGAAACACCGCAACCGCAACCCGCAGCATCAGCGTCGACACCGAGCTTTCGGTTTCGATCAATGCCGGTCAGGCGGGTGGCGATGATGTCGTCTCGGGCGCGGAACATGCCGCAGCCCTGACGATCACCGGCCGGGGCGAGCCGGGCGCGACCCTGCAGATCACGCTGGAAGGCGTAACGAAGACCGTTTCCGTCGATGCTTCGGGCAACTGGCAGGCCAGCTATGCCTCGGGCGAATATCGTGCGGGCACCTATGACACCACGATCTCGGTCACGGCGACCGATGCGGCGGGCAATGTGGCCACGGCCACCCGGTCGCTGCATGTCGATACCGAGGTCTCGCCCTTTGCCAAGGTTTCGGATTCCTCGGGCGCTGACGGCATCGTCAATGCAGCCGAGGCGACGGCGGGCCTGACCGTCACCGGCGTTGTCGAACCCGGTTCGACCGTCACGCTGCGGCTGGCCTCGGGCACGACTGTCACCGCCACCGTGGCGGCGGACGGATCGTGGACCGCGCTGATCCCGGCGGGCCAGATTCCCGCGGGCGAAAGCACCGTGCCGCTGGTCATCACCGCCACCGACGCCGTGGGCAACAGCGCCACGCTGAACCACAGCGTTGCCATCGACACCATCGTGCGCGATTTCGCCCGCACCGGCGGCGCCATCGGCGGTGACGGCATCATCAATGCGGCCGAGGCAGAAGCGGGCATCACCTTCGGCGGCACGGTCGAGCCGTTCTCGACCGTGGTGATCCGTCTGGGCAACGGCCAGTCCGTCACCGCCAGCG
Source organism: Neotabrizicola sp. VNH66 (assembly GCF_049445895.1). Taxonomy (NCBI): domain Bacteria; kingdom Pseudomonadati; phylum Pseudomonadota; class Alphaproteobacteria; order Rhodobacterales; family Paracoccaceae; genus Neotabrizicola; species Neotabrizicola sp. VNH66. The sequence goes on along the minus strand of NZ_JBMSDW010000004.1, from coordinate 314,368 downwards.
CGGGGGCCGATGGGCTGTGGTCGGCGACCTTCACCCAAGGGCAGCTTCCCGCGGGCGAAGGCACTTCGACCGTGACGATGACGGCGACGGATGCGGTCGGCAACACGCGGACCCTGACCGAGACTTTCACCTATGACACGGTGATGCCGGATACCCCCACGGTCATCTCGTTCGACCGGGTGGCCGCGGGTCTGCGCGGCATCGGGACCGAGATCACCTCGGACAGCTACAGCTTCACCGCGATCGACGCCGCGGGGAATGTCCATAGCCTCGGCTCGACCCGGGCGGATGACACGTTCTATGGCGAAACCGAATTCCGGCTGTCGTCCCCGGTGCCCGATGGCAGCTATCTGGTCATCGACACCACGGATACCGCGGGCAACCAGGTTTCCACGCTGCTGATCGTGAACAACACGACCTCGGTCAACGTGAACCTGTCGCGCACGGGCCTGTCGGAGTTCGACCTGAACGCCATCGACCTGACCTTCGCACCGGAGGCGAACCTGACGATCACCGCCGCCCAGCTTGAGGCCCTGACCGGCACCGAGCGGGAGCTGATCGTGAAGGGCGATGCCGATGACAAGGTGAACCTGGACCATGCAACCGCCACCGGCGCCACCCGGGTGATCGACGGGGAAACCTATCTCGTCTACTCGCTGGGCACCGGCACGGTTCTGGTGGACGACGACATCCAGACCACGATCATCTGAGCCACAGCCGGAGGACCGGTCATGGGTCTTCACCCTGTCATCCGACGGGCGGGGGGGCTTCTCCCCCTCGTCCCGGTGCTTTGCGCGGCGCTGGCCCTTTCGGGCTGCATGGGCGGCGCGCAGGCGGGCAAATCGGCGGCTTCGCCCGCCGATCTGGCCAGCCAGCCGGAACTGTCTGCAAAGGGAGACGTGCGCTCTCCCCTTATCGCCGACCTGACGGGTCGGCGGTCGATCCTGCCCGCGGGCAGTGCCTTTGCGCTGGTCGCGGAACAGGTGCTGCGGGCGGGTGCGGCCTCGGCCGAAAGCGAGCTGCGGATCAAGCGGCTGACGGCGCAGGCGCGGGCCAAGAACTGGCTGCCGCGGATCGGGCCGGATGTCAGCCTGTCCTCTCTGGGCGCCATTGCGGCGCAGCTTCTGCTGGATCAGGCCCTGTTCGATAACGGCCGCCGCAAGGCGGAGCGCGATTTCGCCGCCGCCGATGTCGAGGTGGCCGCGGTCAGCTTTGTGACCGATCTGAACCAGCGGGTTTATGACGGGCTGAAACTGTATCTGGAGGCGCAGCGCGCCGCCGAACTGGCCCGGATCAGTGAAACCGGCCTGACCCGGATGAAGGATTTCGAACGGATCATGCGCATCCGCATGGAGGGCGGCCTGTCCGACCCTTCGGAACTGCATATCATCACCCAGAAGCGGGCCGAGATGGAGGCCACCCTGTCGTCCGAGCGGGAGGGTCAGCGGTCGGCCATGGCGGAGCTGAACACGCTGTCTGCGGCGCCGCTGGACGGGGTGAAGGGCCTGTCTGCCCTGCCGCCCGATGCGGGCGCGCCCGAGGCCTTGTCGGTGCTGCTGGCACGCGGCGATGCGGCGCGGACGCTGGCCGAGGTGCGGATGGCGCGGTCCGGCTTTCTGCCGGGGCTTGGCGCCTCAGCCTCGGTCGACAAGGGCGGCGGTCTGGATGCGGGCCTGTCGCTGGACGGCGATGTGCTGAGTTTCGACCGCAAGGATAAGCTGCGCGCCTTGGCCGAGACCGAGGAAATGGCCGTTCGCAAGGTGGACGAGGCGCGGCGCGAGGCCGATCGCCGTATCGTCGCGCTGGACCGCGAGATTGCCGCCTTGCAGGCGCAGGCCGCACAGGAAGGCAAGGTTCTGGCCGAGATGGAGACCAACCTTTCCCTCTTTACCGAGCAGTATGAGGCGGGCCGCCGCACGCTGATCGAGCTGGCCGGACAATTCGAGGCGCTGGTCAGGCTGCAACGCAGCCAGGCCTCGGTGAAATATCAGATAGCACTGGCGCGGCTGGAAATCGCGCTGGTCAGAGGAGTTCTGGTGGACGGAGCCTCGATGTGAACACGGATCGCGTAATCGCCTTCGACATGAACGCCGGACAGGTTGTCGCGGCGGCGAACGGGGGCGGTGCGCGCGCCGTGCCCGTGGCCGGGACGCAAAGCCGCCACACCCGCCGGGCGCAGGCGCGGGCCGATCTGGCCGCGCTTTATGCCACGCTGCTGGGGGCCGATCTGTCGGCGCCCGATCTGGCCGAACATATCCGCAAGGCCGCCGATGCCGCAGGCACCCCGCCCGGTCTGGCCGAGATGGCGCGCGCGCTGCATGCGATGGGCCTGAAGGTCCGCATGCCCGAGGTGGGCGCCCTGACCGCGGGATACCTGCCCGCGCTGGCCGAACTGACGAATGGCCAGATCGTCCTTGTCCTGACCTTGGGCGAGGCGGGGCCAGAGGTCTATGACCCCGCCGCCCCGGATCACCGCACCGAGGTGGCCGCCGCCGATTTCGACGCGCTGTTCACCGGGCGCCTATTGGTCGCCCGCGCTTCTGTTCCCGATCTGGAGGTGCGGCATGTGCCCGCCGCGGCACCGGCCCATTGGTTCTGGGGAGAGTTCCGCAAGTTCCGCCGTCCCTTTGTCGAGGTATCGGCCGCGTCCATGGTGGCCAGCCTTCTGGCCGTCGCCGTCTCGCTGTTCTCGATGCAGATCTATGACCGGGTGATCCCCTATCAGTCGGAACCCACGCTTTGGGTGCTGGCGCTTGGCGTCACCTTGGCCGTGGTGCTGGAGGGGGTGCTGAAACTCGCCCGCTCCGGCCTGATGGATATGAGCGGCAAGAAGATCGACCTTGCCGTGCAGGACCGGCTGATGCAGCGCCTGCTGGGGATGAAGATGGCCCCGGGCGACCGCAAGCCTTCGGAAATCTTTGCCGCGATGCGTGATTTCGCTTCCGTACGGGAATTCTTTACCTCGTCGACCGTGGGCACATTGGCCGATCTGCCGTTCCTTGTGGTGTTCCTTGCGCTGGTCGCCTCCATCGGGGGCAATCTGGTCTGGGTGCTGATCATCGGCGGCGCGCTGATGGTGCTGCCGGGGTTCCTGTTCCAGCGGCGGATGGTGGCGCTGACCGCCTCGACCCAAGGAGCCTCGATCAAGGCGGCGAAGCTCTTGTATGAATCGGTGTTCGAGCATGAGACGATCACCACGCAGCGCGGTGAAGACCGGGTGCGGCGGTTGTGGTCGGAACTGGTGACGCTCAGCGCCGTGAAGGGCAGCGAACAGCGCCACCTGACCCATATGCTGACCACATGGGCGGCGGGGGTTCAGCAGCTGACCTATATCGCCACGGTGGTTGCGGGGACCTATCTGGTCTTTGCCGGGCAGTTCACCGTGGGCACCGTCATTGCCGTGGGCCTGCTGACCGGGCGCACGCTGGGGCCGCTGGCGCAGATCGCATCCATGATGGCACGGTGGAGCCAGGTGAAGGCCGCGCTGGTGGCGCTGGATGCCGTGGCGCAGTCCAAACAGGCCGAAGAGCCGGGCCGCCGCTATCTGCGCCGCGACCGGCTGACCGGGGCCTATGCGCTGCACAATGTGGAATTCCGCCATGACAAGCAGGGGCCGCCGACGGTGGAGATTGCCGCGCTGGCCATTCCGGCGGGGCAGCAACTGGCGGTGCTGGGCTCCAACGGTTCGGGGAAATCCACGCTGCTGCGGCTTCTGGCGGGGCTTTATGATCCGACGCAAGGCAGGGTGCTGATCGACGGGGTGGATCTGGGGCAGGTGCATCCGCGCGACCTGCGCCGCGGCATCGGCTATCTGGGGCAGGAGGTGCGGCTGATCGCGGGCTCGCTCCGCGACAACCTGAACCTGACGCAGCTGGAACGCGACGACGCGCGGCTTCTGGCGGCGCTGGATTTCGCCGGGCTGGGGCCTTTCGTCCGCAACCATTCCCGCGGGCTGGACCTTGAGATCCGGGAACTGGGCGAGGGGCTGTCCGTCGGGCAGCGGCAATCCATCGGCTGGGCCCGGCTGTGGCTGCAGGACCCGCAGGTCGTGCTCTTGGACGAACCCACGGCCGCGCTTGACCAGACGCTGGAGACCACGCTGGTCAGCCGCCTGAAGACATGGCTGCCGGGCCGCACAGCGGTGATCGCCACGCACCGGGTGCCGATCCTGCAACTGGTGACGCGGACGCTGATCCTGCAGAACGGGCGGCTGGCGGTGGATGGCCCGAAAGAGGCGGTGCTGGCCCATCTGGCCAAGGCACAAGCCGGTCAGGGGGGTGCGGCATGACCGTCTGGACCGACGAATTCGACCACCGCGAACGCCGCACCTCGGCCGTGGTCTGGGGCATTGCCGCGACGTTCTTGGTCTTTGTCCTTTGGGCCGCGGTGGCCTGGGTGGATGAGATCGTGCGCGCGCAGGGCACGGTCGTCTCCTCCTCGCGCCCGCAGATCATCCAGAACCTTGAAGGCGGCATTCTGGCGGAACTGAACGTCGCCGAAGGGGATGTGGTCGAACCCGGGCAGGTGCTGGGCCGGCTGCAATCCACGCAATACCAGTCGATGGCTGACGATCTGGCCGATCAGGCGGCGGGGCTGGAGATCCGCAAGCTGCGGATCGAGGCCGAGATGAAGGGCGAAGGCCGGTTCTTCGTGCCCGAAGACCTTGCCGCGCGGGTGCCGGAGATCATGGCCTCGGAAGCCACGCTCCTGAAGGCGCGGCTGGAGGATTTCGAGGCGAAGAAGGCGGGTGCGCAGGCGGTGCTGGACCAGACGCTGAAGGAACTGGATATCATGCAGCGCATGTTCGATCAGGGCGTGACACCGCAGATCGACGTGACCCGTGCGAAAAAGGCCGCCAGCGATGCGGAAAACAAGCTGTCGGATGTGGTGACGCAGACGGAACTGGACCGCGCCAAGGCCTATTCCGAGACCCTGGCCGAACTCTCCACGCTGGCCCAGAAGCTGAAGATCGCGCGGGATCAGCTGGACCGCACGACCCTTGTGGCGCCGATGCGCGGGGTGGTGAACAAGATCGGCATTTCCACCATCGGCGGCGTCGTCCGCCCGGGCGAGGAAATCCTGCAGATCATCCCGCTGGACGAAGAACTGTATATCGACGCCAAGGTGAAGCCCCGCGACATTGCCGCCGTGCGGCAGGGGCAGACCGCGACGGTGAAGCTGTCGGCCTATGATTACACGATCTGGGGCAGCCTGAAGGGCGAGGTCACCTTCGTCTCCGCCGATACGTTCATTGACGAACGGTCGCGCGCGGCGGACGGGGACCCGCATTACATCGTGACGCTGAAGGTGGATCTGGGCCAGCTGACCGAACGGCAGAAGGGCCTTGAGATCCGGCCCGGCATGCAGGCGGATGTGGAGCTGGAGACCGGCGGCAAGACGATCCTGACCTATCTGCTGAAGCCGCTCTATAAATCGAACGAGGCGTTGCGCGAACGCTGAAGGACTTTAGCGGGCACGATCCTCGTGGCCTTCGGCCGTTCTCGCAAGGTCACGGCACCGGGCGGTAGAAGTCGGAGGCGGGGTCGTTCAGCACCGCATCGCGCAGAAGATCCCAGAGCTGCCGCCGCAGTGGGGCGAAACCCGGGTGGGCATGCGGATCGCCGGTCCAGCGGGGCGGCGTGACGGTGGCCATGATCCTTCCGGGGCGGGCCGACATCACCGCTATGCGGTGACCCAGAAGCAGCGCCTCATCCACCGAATGGGTGACGAAGACCACGCCGGGGCCGCCTGCCTGCGCCACCAGCCGCAGAAGGCCGCACTGCATCAACTCGCGGGTCTGGGCATCCAGCGCGGCGAAGGGTTCGTCCATCAAAAGAACATCGGGCCGCGCGGCCAGTGCCCGCGCCAATGCCACCCGCTGTTTCATCCCGCCCGACAGCGCGGCGGGCCAGTGCCCCGCCACCCGCGACAGGCCCACCAGATGCAGCGCCGCGGCGACCCTTTCGGCCCGTTCGGCCGCGGGCAGAGGGGGCAGGGCAAAAGCCACATTCTGCGCCACTGTTTTCCACGGCAACAGGCGATAGGACTGGAACACCATCGCATTCCGCGCACCGGGCCGGGGGGCGCGGTCCTCCTGCCGCACCTCTCCGCCCGTGGGCGCCAGCAATCCCGCCATCAGCCGCAAAAGGCTGGTCTTGCCGCAGCCCGAGGGGCCAAGGAGGACCAGAACCTCGCCCCGGGACAGGGAGAGGCTGATATCCTGCACCACCGGCGCCCCGGCATAGCCGAAGGACACGCCGGTCAGCGCCAGAAGGGGCGGGGTCACCGCCAAGCGGTGTCTCCGGCCTCGGACGGGCCGATCTTCTCCAGCACCGCCTGAAGCGGGCGCAGATCGGCGAAGCTGTCCAGCGGGGCCGGGGTCAGGCCCTTGAAATCCTCTCCCTCATGCAGCCACGTCTGCGCCTCGGTCAGCTCTCCGACAGAGAGCCCGCCGTTCACCGTCCAGACGCCGGCAAAGGCCGTGGCCAGCAGGTGCAGATCGGCCTCATCCATATCGGGGCGGGCTTTCTTCATCGCGCTCACCCATTTCTCCGGGTCGGCCTGAAAGTCGCGGGCGGCCAGAACCAGCGCCTCGATCACGGCCTCGACCTCGGCCCCGCGGGTTTCCAGCGTGGCGGTGGTCACGACATTCAGTTTCGACAGGATTGGTGCGGCTTTGTAATAGGCGTCCACATCGACCAGCACCGACACGCCGGGGCTGTCGTCAATCGCAGTAAAGCTGCCAATCCCCATGGTGGTGGCGTCGATCTGCCCTGCCAGCAGGGCCTGCGCGCGCGCCTGCGGCTGGCCAAGCGCCACCAGTTCCAGCGTGCTGACATCCACCCCCGCCTCGGCCAGCACCCGCAACGACAGCAGGTGATCGACCGAGCCGACGCGGCCGATGCCAAACCGCTTGCCCGCCAGATCGGCGGTCGAGGCGACATCGCGCCCGGCAATCAGATAGGGCAGCGCCTTGTTGGGCGACATCACCCCGCGCAGATCGGTGGCGCCGCCCGCGACGGCCTGCAACAGCACATCCAGCGAGACATTGGCCATCTCGCCTTCACCCGCGCGCAGGGCGGCCATGACCATGGGCGACTGTTCGACACGGACGAATTCCACATCCACCCCGGCGCGGTCGAAGTAACCCTCCTGTTCGGCCAGCTCCATCACGGAATTGGGCACCAAGGGCGTCTCGGCGTCCGAGACGATCAGGCGGAAGGGCTCGGCCAAGGCAGGAAAGGCCAGCGCCGAGACGGCGGCGGCAAGGGCAAGGCGGAGTGCGGATTTCATCGGTGATCCTCCCGGGAAGATGAAAAGGGGTCAGGCGCCGCGCCAGCGCAGCAGGCGACGTTCGGCCAGTCGCAGCCCCTCGGCCAGGATCACGCCGATCAGGGCCAGGGTGCAGACGACGGCCAGATATTCGGCCATGCGGAAGCGGCCGCCGTACACGGCCAGCAGACCGCCAAGGCCCGCGATGGCGGTGTAAAGCTCGGCCACCACGGTATTGATCAGGCCGATGGTGGCGCCGATGCGGATGCCGGTCATCAGGAATGGCACCGCGCCGGGCAGGACGACATGGATCAGGATGCGGCCCCGTCCGGCGCCGGTGGCGCGCGCCATCTCGATCAGGTCGGGGTCTGTGGCGCGGACGCCCGCATAGGCGTTCAGGATGATGGGCATCACCGCGCCCAGAAACACGATCAGCACCTTGGCCTGAAGGCCCAGCCCAAGCGCCACGATGATCAGCGGGATAAAGGCGATGCGCGGCGTGGCGGCAAGGGCATAGACATAGACATCCAGCATGCGGCCCAGCCAGCCCCACATGCCCATGGCGAGCCCGAGTGCCGCGCCGAAGACGGCGGCCAGCGCGGTGCCGGTGGCAAAGACGGTGAGGCTGGACAGGACGGCGGGCGCCAGCTTCCCCTCACTCGCCAGCGCCCAACCGGCGTGGGCCGTATCCAGTGGCCCGGCAAAGAGGCCGGGCGGGGCCATGCGGTCGGCCAGCGTCCACACCGCCAGAACCAGCGCAAGGAACCCGGCCCGCAGGGCAAGGGTGCCCGTCAGGGTGGTTTTCGGCAGGGGGGCGGGCTGCTGTGACATGGGCCGATTGTCCGGCAGTGGGGGCCTGCCGCGCAAGGTGGCGGGCATCCGACCTTGGTCGTATGGGCCGGGCCCCGACGGGGACCTAGCGTGACGGCGGAGGAGAACCCGCCGTGCTTGCCCGCCTGCTGTGCCTGTGTCTCGCCCTGTTGCCGCTGGCCCTGCGGGCCGAGCCTCTGTCGCGCGAGGCCATCGCGGCGCTGGTGGTGCCGCCCTATGCCCTGGGCGATCCGGTGAACGACCGCGGCGTGTGGAGCTTGCTCAATTCGGGCGGGGCCGAGGCGGGGTATGTGTTCCAGACCGGCCCTTTGGCGCCGCTGCCGGGCTTTTCCGGCCAGCCGATCGACATGCTGGTGACGATCGATCTGGACGGTCGGTTTCTGGACGTGCGGCTGGTCCACCATAACGAGCCGATCTTCGTCTCCGGTCTGGGCGAGGCGCCGTTCCGCGGCTTTCTGGAGCAATACCGCGGCCATTCCATCCATGAGCCGCTGGTCGTGGGCACGCCCTATGGCGATGCCGGGCAGGGCAGCGATCTGGTCTATCTGGACGGGGTGACGAAGGCGACCGCCTCGGTCCGCATCGCGCATGAGTCCATTCTGGCGGCCACGCTGACGGTGGCGCGGGAAAAGATGCAGGGCATTGCTGCGGCGCCGCCGCTGCGGCCCGACCCTTCGGTCGATCTGGCGCTGACATGGGGTGATCTGGTGACCCGCGGGCTGGTGCGGCACCTGAGGGCGACGAACGCCGAACTGGACGCGGCGTTTGCGGGCACCCTCTGGGCCGGGGATGACCCTGATCCCGGCCCGCCAGACGCGGCTTTTCTGGACCTTTGGGCGGTGGACATCACGCCCCCGTCGGTGGCGCGTGCGGTGCTGGATACGGCCAGCCTGCGCGATGTGCAGCGCCTTTTGGGCGTGTCCCCGGATGATGAGCTGGTCCTGGTCATCGACGGCGGGCGGCACGGGCTGGTGTCCGAGGATTTCGTGCGCAACACCGCGCCGGACCGGCTGTCCGCCGAACAGGACGGGCTGCCGGTGGCGCTGCGCGATGCAGATCTGTTCTTCAACACCCTGCCCGGGGTGCCGGAGGGCACGGCGATGATCCTGCGGATCGACCGGAGGCTGGGCTTTGACCCCACCCGTGACTGGACCCTGTCGGCACAGGCGGTGCGCGAACACGGGATGCTGCAGCCCGAGATCGGATCGGCCCATTTCAGCCTGACACTGGCCAGCGACCGGGCGTTCTTTCAGGAACTTCGCCCGCCCGCGCCCTTGGCCCCGTGGCAAGAGGCGCTGTTGAACCGGCGGGGCGATCTGGTGGCGCTGGCGCTTGTTCTGACCGCGCTTCTGGCGCTGGTCGGCCCAGGCCAGCACTGGCTGGCGCGGCCCCGTGTGCTGCGTTGGCTGCGGCCTGCGGTGCTGCTGCTGGTGATCGGCTTTGTCGGCTATTGGGGGCAGGGGCAGCTATCCATCGTCACCGCGCTGGCGGCGCTGCGGGCGGCCACGGGGGGCGGCAGCCTTGCCGTGCTGCTTTATGATCCGTTTTCGCTGATGATCTGGGCGGTGGCAATCCTTGGCTTCGTCCTGTGGGGCCGCGGGCTGTTCTGCGGCTGGCTGTGCCCCTTCGGCGCGATGCAGGAGTTTGCGCATCATCTGGGCCGCCTGCTGCGTCTGCCGCAATGGATGCCGCCCGCGGTCTGGGACCGCCGGTTGATGGCGCTGAAATACCTGACCTTGGCCGGACTGGTGGCCGTGGCCTTCGTGGCCCCCGACCATGCCGAGACCGCGGCCGAGGTGGAGCCGTTCAAGACTGCCATCACCACAGGCTTTCAGCGCGAATGGTATTTCGTGGCATGGGCCCTGTTCTGGCTGGCTTTGTCCATGGTCACCTTCAAGGGGTTCTGCCGCTATCTCTGCCCTCTGGGTGCGCTGATGGCCATGGGCGGGTTGTTGCGGGGGCGCGATTGGATCGCCCGGCGGACCGAATGTGGCACGCCCTGTCAGCTGTGCCGGGTGCGCTGCCGCTATGGTGCTATCGAGAAGACCGGTGAAATCCGCTATTCTGAATGTTTCCAATGCTTTGATTGTGTGCAGATCCATGACGACCCGCGGCAGTGTGTGCCTTTGGTGCTGGCCGCGCGTCGCCGGGCGAAGGGGGCGGTATGAACCGCCGTCGGTTCCTGACCATCACTGCCGCCGCATGGGCAGCGCCCGCCAGCGCCGGGGTGACGACATGGCAGTCGACCGCTTTGGGCGGCACCCTGCTGCTGGACCTGCGCGGCCCGCGGGCGCTGTCCGCTGACTTGGCCACCGGGATTGCCGCCACCATCGAGGAGGTGGAGGCTGCTGCCAGCCTGTTCCGACCGGAATCCGCCCTGTCGCAGCTGAATGCCACCGGCAGGCTGGATGATCCGCCACGCGCGCTGCGCGATCTGCTGGCGCTGGCGGATGACATGCACCGGCTGACCGGCGGGCTGTTCGATCCGACGGTGCAGCCCCTGTGGCAGGCTTTGGCCATGGGGCGGGACCCGGCATCCGCCCGCGCGGCCATCGGCTGGGACCGGGTGCAATGGCAGGGCGCGCTACGGCTGGACACCGGGCAGGCCCTGACGCTGAACGGTCTGGCGCAGGGCTATGCCGCGGACCGGGTGGCGGCGCTGCTGCGGCAGGCGGGGTATGGCCCGGCGCTGATCGACATGGGCGAATTCGCGGTGTTGGGCGGGCCGTTCCGCCTTGGGGTCGAGGATCCCGAGGGCGGGCTGATGGCCACGCGGACGCTGACCGGTGGCGCCATGGCCACCTCCAGCCCCGGTGCGATGAGGCTGGGCATGTCGGGCCATATCCTTGGACCGCAGGGCCAGCCGCCGCGCTGGTCCACCGTCTCGGTCGAGGCGCCTTGGGCGGGGCTGGCGGACGGGCTGTCCACCGCCTTTTGCCTGATGGAGGCCGATGCGATCGGTGCCGTGGCCGCGCGGGCAGGTGCCACGCGGGTGATGGCCGTGGATGCGGGCGGCGATTTCAGCACGCTTTTTGTCAGCTGATGCCATCCAAACCGGCCTGTCGGCCGGAGCCACCCTCCCGCAGATCCGGATCGGCATTCCCGCAGCACAAAGGCCGCTGTTTCGGCGGGGGAAGCCGTGTATCCTGCCATTCCGGCCGGGCCTTGTCTGGGGGCTGGCCGGGGGCCCTTGCAGGCGCAAGCGGTTTGGCGGCAGAAGGCGCCGGCGGCCCGAAAAGCGGGGCGTCTGTCGGGGCTGTGGTCAGTGTCAGGGGCCATTCTGGCCGAGGAAACCGCCGGGATGGAGTTGGAAGCCATGAGGAAAGCCGATGCCGCTGCCGAAGGGAGCCGGGGGCTTGCGGCCTTCATCCCTGCTGGCGCGGCCTATCAGCCGGTGGATGATCCCGGGCCGACGCGCGACTATGCTTTCATTCTGGTGCCCGGTTTCACCTTTCTGGCCTTCGCCTCGGCGGTGGAGCCGCTGCGGATCGCCAATCAACTGTCGCAGCAGCCGCTCTATCGCTGGCGGGTGATGTCGGCCGACGGGGCGCCGGTGGCCAGTTCTTCCTCCATCCCCGTGGGGGTGGACGGGCCGATTGCGGCACAGGACAAGGAGACGCGGCTTTTCGTCTGCGCGGGCAATCCCGCGATGGCCGCGGCTGCTGTGGCCGTGGTGGGGGCGGTGCAGCGCCATCACCGCTTTGGCGGCACGGTGGGCGGCATCTGCACCGGGGCCGTGGCGCTGGCCAGTGCCGGGCTTCTGGCGGGCAAGCGGTTCACCCTGCACTGGGAAAATCAGGTCGCCTTTGCCGAGGCTTTCCCGGATCTGACCCCCACCACCGCCCGTTACGAGGCCGAGCCGCGGCTGGTGACCTGCGGTGGCGGCGCGGCGGCAACCGACATGATGCTGTCCTTTATCGCCGCGGATCACGGTGCCACCTTCGCGGCCATCGTGTCCGATATGTGCCTGCGCACGGTGATGCCGGGGGTGGAGCCGGGTCAGCGCAGTTCGACGGCGGCGCTGATGGCCTCACGCAATCCGGTGCTGATCGCCTGCGTCAAGCTGATGAACCTGCATATCGAAAACCCGCTGTCGATGGACGATCTGGCCGAGGCCGCGGGCTATTCGCGCCGCCATATGGAACGGCTGTTCCGCGATGCCATCGGCAAGACGCCGGGCGAGTTCTATCGTTCCTTGCGGCTGGATCGCGGGCGGAACCTGCTGGCAGCCACAGATATGACGCTGCTGGAGGTGGCCACGGCCTGCGGCTTCGATTCCGTCTCACATTTCTCGAAGAGTTTTCGCGCGCGTTTCGGGGTGGCCCCGACCCAGCTGAAACAGGGGATCGGTCGCGCGCGGCCTGCCGCCCGAAGCTGACACCACAAGGCCCTGCGAAAGACCACAGGGCCTTGCAGCGGGCCATTGCGGGGGAGCACCGCGGGCCCAAGGTCTTTGCCGCTTAACCGGCGAGGATCTGTTCGGCAATTGTGCTGGCCGTGCGGATTGCATGGGCGATGCCGCGGGCGGTCAGGTCGCGGTGCACGGAATGGATCACATTTGTGGGCTTCATCGCCTCTTCCCCCACCCGCAGCAGATCGGCGTCGGACACATCGGCCAGCCCCAGATCCGACAGCCGCACCGGCAGCCCGAGGAAGGCACAGAAACGCACGGCCTCTTCGATCTCGGGCAGAGGGCGGTTTTCCAGAACAAGCAGGCAGATGATCCCGAAGGCCACCTTCTCGCCATGGAAGAAATGGTGTGTCGGCTCCAGAATGGTCAGCGCGTCATGCACGCCATGCGCGCCCGACACCCCGCAGTTTTCAAAGCCAAGGCCGGACAGCAGCGTATTCGCCTCGATGATATTCTCCACCGCCTCGGTCAGGCAGCCCGCCTTGGCCGCCAGATAGGCGGCGCGGCCGTCGCGCATCAGCGTGTCATGGCAGGCCCGCGCGATCTGCGCGCCCGCGATGGTCACGGCATAGCCGTCTGCGATGTAATTGTTCGACCGGCTTTCGAAGTTCGACCGCGCCTCATACCATGTGGACAGCGCATCCCCCATACCCGCGGCCAGAAAGCGGACCGGCGCCTTCAGGATCACCTCGCTGTCCACCAGCACCACATCGGGGTTGCGGTAGCAACGCTCGACACGGACATAGACGCCGTCCTCGGTATAGATCACCCCGATGGAGCTGGTCGGGCTGTCGGTCGAGGCGATGGTGGGCACGGTGATGATCCGGGCGCCTGCCTCGCGCGCGGCGATCTTGCCGGTGTCCAGCGTCTTGCCGCCGCCCACGCCGATGACCACGCCGCAGCCCTGCGCAAGTGCGGCGCAGCGGGCGACCTCGGCTTCGGTCGATTCGCCGTTGAACCGGGTGGCCACCGTCTCCACCCCCGCCGCCGCCAGCGAGGCGCGCAGAGCGTCGCCATAGGTCTGGTCCACGAACGGGTCCATCAGCAGCAGCGCCTTCTGCCCCAGCCCGGCCGCATAGCCGCCCAGATCCTTCAGCACCCCCGGCCCCTGCACATAGCGCAGCGGGCCGCCGTATCCGCGTGTCAGCATGGTCGTCTCCCTCAGCGCAGCGTCAGGCCGCCGTCGATGGTGATGATTTCCCCGGTGGTGAAACTGGCCGCGTCCGAGGCGAGATAGACCGTGGCGCCCACCAACTCCTCGACGCCGCCGATGCGGTTCTGCACCGCGCCCTTGGCCCAGTGGTCGCGCACCACATCGGGGTGTTCCTTCAGCACCTCATCGGTCAGTTCGGTGCGGATATAGCCGGGCGCGATGGCATTCACCCGGATGCCATGCTCCGCCCATTCGGTGGCCAAAGCCTTGGTCAGCATATGAACCCCGGCCTTGGACACGTTATAGGCGGCATGCCGGAACGGCCAGTTCACGATGCGGCCCGACATGGACCCGATGGAGATGATGCTGCCGGATTTCTGCGCGATCATCTGCCGCCCCGCCGCGCGCGAGACGAGGAAGACCCCGTCAAGGTTCACCGACATGGTGCGGCGCCAGTCGTCCAGGCTGCAATCTTCGGCCGCGGCGGGCAGCACGATGCCCGCATTGTTGATCAGGATATCCACCCGGCCATAGGCGGCCACGGTTTCCGCAATCAGCCGGTCGGCATCCGCCTCAACGCTGACATCGGCCCTGATCGCCATGGCCCGTCCGCCCGCGGCTTCGATGGCGGCCACCACCTTTGCGGCCCGGTCCGCGGCGGACCGGTAGTTCACCACCACCGTCGCCCCCTGCGCCGCAAGCCCCTTGGCCAAAGCCTCGCCAATCCCGCGCGAGGCGCCGGTGACCACGGCCACCCGGCCCGAGAGGTCGAAGAGACCCCGGTTTCCCTCTGTCATGATATCCTCCCCGATATCCTTGTTCCGGCCGCGCCCGCCTCAGGCGGCGGCGCTGATCTTCAGCACGTCGCGCGTGATGTGTTCGGCCACCCGCACCGCCTGCGCCACGATGGTCAGCGAGGGATTGAACCCCGCCGAGGACGGCAGGAACGAGGCATCGACCACATAGAGGTTGTCCACGTCCCAGACCTTGCACCACGGATCCAGCACCGAGGTCGCCGGGTCGCGGCCAAAGACCGCGGTGCCGCATTGGTGCATCGACACGGTGATATCCATCCGCTGCGTGATGATCAGCGGATAGCCCACGGCGCGCATGGTCTTGGCCCAGACCTTCACCAGCTCGTTATGGGCCTTTTCGTTGTTGGGGGTGTAGGCCACGCGGATGGTGCCGTCGCTGTCCACCGTCACCCGGTTGTTCCGGTCCGGCAGGTCTTCGGACATGATCCACCAGTCGACCGAGCGGGTGGCAAAGAGGTCCATCATCCATTCCGGGATGAATTTCACATTGGCGGTCAGCATGCCGCCCTGCAGCTTGCCCAGACCCTGCACATTGCCCAAAGGATAGGGGCGATGGTCGTTGGCAAGGTAGAAGTCGTTGATCGCCATGGACTTCTGGAAGGTCACCCGGTTCTTTTTGAATGGGTTCACCGCCATCATCGCCGTGTTGTTATGGGCCATGTAGTTGCGGCCCAGCAGGTCCGATGTGTTATTGCCGATCCCGCCCGGGTGCCGATCCGTCTTTGACCGCAGGAGCAGCGCCGCCGAATTGATCGCCCCCGCGGCCGATATGAACAGGTTGCCGGTGATCGTGCGGCCCTGACCGCCGGTTTCCAGATCGACCCCGGTGATGCGCTTGCCGGTCGGATCGGTCAGCAGGCGGCGTACCTTGGTGTCCAAGACCAGATCCACACGGCCCGAGGCCAGCGCCGGGCCGACCAGCCGCACCTCGGCATCGTTCTTGGCGCCCAGCTTGCAGGCAAAGCCGTCGCAGGTGGCGCAGCGGATGCAGGCGCCGCCCTTGTGGCGGTCAATCGCAATGGGTAGCGGGAAGGGCCGCAGCCCCCGCGCCCGCAGCTTTTCGCCGATGGCCTCGATCTCCGGCTCATGCCCGATGGCAGGATAGGGGAAGGGGCCGGAGCGTGGCGGTTCGATCGGATCGGCGCCCGCGGTGCCATGGGTGCCCATCATCCGCTCCGCCTCGTCGTAATAGGGGGCGAAATCGTCATAGGTCCAGGGCCAGCCGGGGGCGACGCCACCTTCGTGCTGCAGGTCCTCGAAGTCTTCTTTCCGGAAGCGGACGGTGGCCGCCCCGAAGAACTTCGAATTGCCGCCGACATAATAGAAGGTGGACGGGTTGAACGGCTTGCCGTCCTTGTCGCGCCAAGTTTCCTTGGCGGTATATTTGCGGTCGTGGAACACCGCCTTTACCGACCAGTTGTCGGCCTCACGCGGCAGGTAATTGCCGCGTTCGATCATCAAGACCCGCGCGCCCGCTGCCGACAGCCTGTTCGCCATCGCCCCGCCGCCCACGCCGGCCCCTACGATCACCACATCATAGTGGCCGTCGATCGCGTTCATGTCCCGAAATCCTCCCATGCTCGGCAGTGGCCCGTGCGGGGCCTTCCGCCTGGCCGTGTCACATCACCGCGCCGACCTGCCACGGCACGAATTCATTGTCGCCGTAGCCCAGCTCTTCGCTGCGCGTCTGCTGACCCGAGGCGGTGGCGACCAGCAGGTCAAAGATCCTGTGGCCAAGCGCCTCGATGGTTTCGCCCCCGGTCACCACCGTGCCGCAGTCGATGTCCATGTCCTCGGACATGTGGCGATACATCTCGGAATTGGTGGCCAGCTTCAGCGTGGGTGTGGGTTTGAACCCCGAGACCGAGCCGCGGCCTGTGGTAAAGGCGATCAGATTGGCACCGCCCGCGATCTGCCCCGTCACGGCCACCGGGTCGTAACCGGGCGTGTCCATGAAGACGAGCCCGTGCTCCGTCACCCGTTCGGCATATTCATAGACGGCGTTCAGCCGCGACATCCCGCCCTTGGCCACCGCGCCCAGCGATTTTTCAAGGATGGTGGTCAGCCCGCCCTGTTTGTTGCCATGGCTGGGGTTGTTGTCCATCTCGGCATTGTTGCGGCGGGTGTAGTCGCGCCACCAGTCGATGCGCTGCAACAGCTTTTCCGCCACGGCGGGGCTGGCGGCGCGGCGGGTCAGCAGATGCTCGGCGCCATAGATCTCGGGCGTTTCCGACAGGATCACCGTGCCGCCGTGCCGCACCAGCAGGTCGGCCGCAAAGCCAAGGCCGGGATTGGCGGAGATCCCGGAATAGCCATCCGACCCGCCGCATTCCAGCGCCAGCGCCAGATGCGCCACCGATTGCGGCGTGCGTTCCGCGCTGCCGACCAGCGGCATCATCTCTTCCACGGCGCGGATGCCCGCTTCGATGGTGCGGCGGGTGCCGCCGACCTGCTGGATGGTCATGGTGCGCAGGCGGTCGCCCTCGGCCAGACCCTCGCGCTCCAGCAGGCTGGGGATATGGTTCGTCTCGCAGCCCAGACCGATCATCAACACGCCGCCCACATTCGGATGCGTGGCATATCCGGCCATGGTGCGGGCCAGATAGGCATAGCCTTCGGCCTTGGTGTTGAAGGCGCAGCCGCCGCCCCATGTCAGCGCGATCACGCCATCCACGCCGGGAAAGCGGTCCATCGCGCCGGGGGCCGCGAAATGCTGCGCCACTGCGCGCGACACCGTGGCCGAGCAGTTCACCGAGGAGATGATGGCAATATAGTTCCGCGTCCCCACCCGGCCATCGGCCCGCGCATAGCCCATGAAACGGGCGCGCTGATCGGCGGGCAGCATCTGCGGTTCCACCGCATCCACGCCCACGGCATAGTCGCGGGTGAATTCTCCCACCGTCAGGTTCTGCACATGGACATGGGCGCCGGGGGCGATGTCCTCTGAGGCGAAGCCGATGGTCTGGCCGTATTTCGTGACCGGCGCACCGCGGGCGATGGCCGCCGTGGCCATCTTGTGCCCACGCGGAATCTTGGCCAGCGGGCGGATGCCATCGACCTCGGGCATCTCGGCCGGGTCGATGCGTTCGCGCGCCACCGCCACATTATCCGCCGGGTTCAGCCGGATCAGCGGCGAGATGAAATTGGGCTTGTCCTGCATCAGGACCCCTCGACCGAGAACATGCTGGTGCGTTCCTGATAAAGCCGCGCCATCACGTCGAAGGACGTTTCCAGATGGATGCGCATGGCCAGTTCCGCCTGATCGGGCTTGCCCGCGCGGACCGCGGCCACGATGGCGGCGTGTTGTTCGGTGACCATGGCAAGGTGCCCCGGAACCGGCGCCGAAAGCTGGCGCATGCGGTCCAGATGCACCTTGGCCATGGTGATGAATTTCCAGATCCGGGGCATCCCGCTCAGCCGGGCAAGGGCGGCATGCAGGGTGTCGTCCTCGTCCAGATACTGGTCCAGCTGGCCGGTTTCGATCAGGTGGCGCATGCGGGCCATGATCGCGTCCAGCTCGGCCCCGGCTTCTTCGGTATAGTTCTTTGCGGCGCGGCGGACGCTTTCGATCTCCAGCGCGCGGCGGATGACGAAGCCTTCCTCGGCCACCTGAAACGAGATGCCGCTGACATAGGTGCCGGAATGGGGGATGACGTTCACCAGCCCCTCTTCAGCCAGGCGCTGCACCGCCTCGCGCACGGGGGTGCGGGACATGCCCAGATCGGCGCAGATGTCCTTTTCCACAATGGGTGCGCCGGGCTGAATCTCCAGCATGATGATCGAGCGCCGCAGCAACTCATATACTTGATCCGCTTTCTGCGCCGGCCGAATCTGCATGATTTGCTCCTCTCCCAGTGGTAGATAGCGCCGTTTTCTGGGGATATGCAATTATTTTTCGTGCCCCGTTGACAGACTCATATATCAGTGGCCTAACTAACTCATATATCGGTTCGGGCAGTGTTCCTGATTCTTCAGGGCTGCGCGACCGGAGGCGGCGCCCGCCGCCCAAGGGAGAGAGACATGCAGAATGGCGCCATCGCCGCAGTCCTTCGGGGGCGCGGATGAGCACGATCAACTATCTGACTCGCATCGAATTCGGCGAAGGCGAGATCGCCCGCCTGCCGGAGTTTCTCGCCGGTCTGGGTGTGAAGCGCCCGCTGATCGCCACCGATAAAGGGTTGGTGGCCACCGGGCTGGTGGCGCGGGTTCAGGACATGCTGCCCGGCGCGGTGGTCTTTGACGGCACCCCTGCCAACCCGACCGAAGAGGCCGTGATCGCGGCCCATGCGATCTATGTGGCCGAAGGCTGCGACGGTATCGTCGGTCTTGGCGGCGGGTCGTCGCTGGATCTGGCCAAGGCGGTGCGGCTTCTGACCGGGCACGAAGGCCCGCTGGAGCAATATACCGCCGTTGCCGGCGGCGTGGCACGCATCCATGGCCGGATCTGCCCGATGATCGCGGTCCCCACCACCTCGGGCACCGGGTCCGAAGTGGGGCGCGCGGCGGTGATCATCACCGCGGACGGGCGCAAGCTGGGCATCCTGTCGGGCTTCATGTTGCCGTCCATCGCGCTCTGCGACCCGGAGCTGACCTATGGCCTGCCGCCCCGGCTGACCGCGGCGACCGGAATGGATGCGATCTCGCATTGTCTTGAGACCTATATGGCCCCCGCCTTCAACCCTCCGGCCGAGGCGATTGCCCTGCACGGGCTGGATTGCGGGATGCGCGCGCTGGAGCGGGCGATGGCCGACGGCACGAACCGCGACGCCCGGCGCGACATGATGACCTGCGCGCTGGAAGGCGCGATGGCGTTCCAGAAGGGGCTGGGCGCGGTCCATGCGCTGACCCATCCGCTGGGCGCGATCCGCGAGCTGAACCTGCATCACGGCACGCTGAACGCGGTGCTGATGCCCGCCGTCCTGCGGTTTAACCGCAGCGTGATCGGGGCGAAATGGGATGTGCTCGCCGCGCGGATGGGCGGCGCCCCGGATGAGGTGATCGAGGCGCTGAACCGCCGGATCGGCATGCCCAAAGGCCTGCGCGACATGGGCGTGACCGAGGCAATGATGGAGCAAGTGTCCCATGCGGCGCTGAAGGACCATTGCCACGGCACCAATCCGCGCATCGCCACCCAGGCCGAATATCTGGAAATTCTGCATAACGCCGCCTGAGAGCGGCCTTGTGCGGGGAGGAGCCGAACCCGGGGAGGGTTCGGAAAGGGACCAAGGGAAACCGGGCAGAACGCCCGTTTGGGAGGAAAACAATGACCATCGAAACCGAAAAGCCCCAGTTCGTCGACAGCTACAACGGCATCCGGCTCACCCGTCGCGGCCTGCTGTCCGTGGGGGCCGCGGCAACCGTTGCGGCCACGCTGGCCCGTCCCGACTTTTCGTTCGCGCAGAATGCGGACAAGACCCTCTGTGCCTCGCTGGGGTGGACGGTCTGGGAATCGGGCCGCAAGATCGTGGCCGGTTATACCGATGCGGTGGAAAAACTGGGTGGCACGCTGACCATTGCCGATGCCAATTATGACATCAAGAAGCAGGCCGATCAGATCCTGGCCTTCGTGGAAGCCAAGCCCACGGCCATCTTCATCACCCCGGCCGATGCCGCGGCCATCTCTCCGGCTGTGCAGCAGGCCGTGGCCTCGGGCATTCCGATCTTCGTGGGTGACAGCTACGTGCCGAATGTCACCGTGACCTCGACCGCGATGTCGAACAACTTTGGCCTTGGTGCCTATCCGGCCCAGTACATTGCCGATCAGCTGGGCGGCAAGGGCAAGGTGGCCCTTGTCTCGCTGCCGTCGAACGAAAGCTGGGACCAGCGCACCCTTGGCGCGAAGTCGGTCTTCGTGCGCTATCCGGAGATTGAGATCGTTTCGGAAATCGCCTTCGCGCTGGGCGGATCGACCACGCCGCGGCAGGTGGTGGACCAGATCCTGACCGCCAACCCCGAACTGGATGCCATCTGGTGCGCATGGGACGGCGCGGCTTCGGAAGGCACCCTTGCGATCCGCGCCGCGGGCCGGGACGTGATGATCACCGGCATCGACGGCGGCCAGCAGTCGTTCGAATACATCAAGGCGGATTCGCCGTTCAAACTGACCATGGCGCAGAGCTTCTACGAAATGGCCTATATGAACGCTTTCTACGCGCAGGAAGTGGCTGCCGGCCGTCTGGCGCCGCGCTTCGTCATCACCTCGACCTATGCGGTGACGAAGGCCTCGCTGGATCCGCTGGCGACGATTCCCGACAATTACGACGTTCCCGGCGAAGCGGCCAAGCTGGGCTGGAACCGGGTGCTCTGACCTGATCCGGAGGCGGGCGGCGCCAGACACCGCCCGCCTCCGGGATTTTGGGAAACGCGAAAGGGTCAGGGGATGACGGCGGCTTCGGGAACGGTCCTTGCCATGCGCGGGATCGAAAAGCGGTTCGGCGACGTAAAGGCGCTGGACAATGTGGATTTCGATCTGAGGGCGGGGGAAATCCACGCCCTTCTGGGCGTGAACGGCGCGGGGAAATCCACGCTGATCAAGATCCTGTCGGGTGTCTATACCAAGGATGCCGGCATGATCGAAATCGGGGGCCGTCCGCAGGAGCTCGGCTCTCCCCGCGCGGCGATCGAGGCGGGCGTGGCGGTGGTGCAGCAGCACCCGGAATTGGTGGGCGATCTGACCGGGGCCGAGAACATCTATCTGGGCCATGAAGGTGGGCGTCCGGGCCTGTTCGCGCGCGTGAACCGCCCTGACATTGCCGCTCGTGCGGCGCAGATCCTGAAACGCTTTCCCATCGACATCGACCTTGGCCGCAAGGTGGCCGACATGCCCGCCGTGGACCGCGAGATCGTGGCGATCCTGCACGCCCTGCGGCAGGAGGACACCCGGATCCTGATCCTGGACGAGCCGACCTCGACTCTGACGGAACGCGAGAAGGCCTCGCTCTTTTCCATGATGCGGACGCTGCAGGCGGCGGGTATCGCCATCATCTACATCACCCACCGTCTGGAGGAAGTGTTCGAGATTGCCGACCGTTTCACCGTCTTCCGCGGCGGGCGCAACGTGGCCAGTTTTACCGCGGTCGAGGCGAAGGCGCGCAATATCTCGATCCCGAACCTGATGCTGGATTCCGACACCGGCCTGTCCTTCCCGCCGAAAACCGGGTTGGGCGGCGGCGAAGTCATGCTCGAGGTGAAGGGGCTGGGCGCCGAAGGTCTGTTCCGCAACGTCAGCTTTGCCGCGCGCAAGGGCGAGATCCTTGGCATCTTCGGCCTTGTCGGCTCGGGCGTGGATGAGTTGTCGAAGGCAATCTTTGGCGCGATCCAGCCCGATGCGGGCGAGATGCGGTTGAAGGGAAAGCCGGTGCGCTTCACCTCTCCGGCGCAGGCGCTGGGGGCGGGGATCTTCCTTGTGCCCGGCGACCGGAGGACCGAGGGGCTGACGCTGGACGAAAACGTCGTCTTCAACACCACGGTGGCCAATCTGGGCCGCGCTTCCTGGGCGGGGCTGCTGCGGTTCGGCGACAACCGCCGTCAGGCCGCCGCGCTGGCGCAGAAGGTGGACCTTTACCCGATGAAGCTGGACCGGCCGCTGCGCGGCTTTTCCGGCGGTAACCAGCAGAAGGTGGTCATCGCCAAGGGGCTCTACCGGCAGGCGGGCGTCTATATCTTCGTGGAGCCGACCGTCGGCGTGGATATCGGGGCGCGGTCCCGGATCTATGCCCTGATGCGCGAGATTGCCCGCGATGCCGCGGTCATCGTCATCTCTTCCGACTGTGATGAGGTGCATGGCGTGGCGGACCGCACCGTCGCGCTCTACAAGGGGGCGCCCATCGGCACGCCCTCGACCGACACCACGCGCGACCAGCTTCTGGCCGCCGGCATCATGGGAGGGGTGGCAGCATGATTTCCGGCCGTCTTCTGGTCCGCCTTGCGGCCTTTGCCGCGCTTCTGGCGATCATCGCGGGCCTGTTCTGGGCGCAGAATCCGGCGTTCCTTTCCACCGGCAACCTGCGCGCGCTGATGCGGCACATGTCGGTGCAGGGGCTGGCCGCGCTTGGTCTGACCTTCGTCATCGTCGTGCGCCATTTCGACCTGTCCTTCCCCGGCGTGGCCTCTCTTGGCGCGATGACGCTGGGCTGGCTGATCGCCATCGGCATGCCGCTCTGGCTGTCGGTCGCGGGGGGGCTGGCCGTGGGGGTGGCCTTCGGTCTGGTGAACGGCATCGCCGTGGCCAAGTTCCGCCTGCCCGATATCGTGACCACCATCGCCACCGGCGGTCTGGCCGTGGGGTTCTCCTACTTCTACTCGAACGGCACGTCGATTTCGCAGAACTTCTTCATGTCGGGCATCCTTGACCTGAACGACCAGAAGTTCCTTGGTCTTGACAAGCCCTTTGCCATCCTGATGGGCGCGGCACTCATCGGCTTTGTCGTGCTCCACGCTTCGCGCTTTGGTCATGGTTTCTATGCCACCGGGCAGAACCCGCTGGCCGCGCGGTTCTCGGGCATTCCGACGCGCAGCCTGATTGTCGCGGCCTTTGCCATCTGCGGGATGATGGCCTGCCTGTCTATCACGCTGCTGGTGGCGTCCTCCGGTGCGGCGAATGTCACCGCCGGGAACCAACTGCTGATGCCAGCCTTTGCCGCCGTCTATCTGGGCGCGGCGCTGTTCGGGCGGCCCTCGGTCGGGGCCACGCTGGCGGGCACGCTGATGATGTCCACCATGCTGAACGGATTCACGCTTCTGGCCATTCCCTATTACTATTCCGATGCCATCGTCAGCACCGTGCTGATCCTGGCCATCGCTGTCTTCGACCCGCGCGTTTCGGCTCTGATCGGCCGCATCTTCGCCCGCAAAAAAGAGAGGCTGGCATGACCGACATCCCCTCGCCGCCGCTGACCGCGGGCGCCATGCCCCGCCTGAGAGGAGATCTGTTCATGCGTTATGGCTTCTTCATTCTGGTGATCGCGGTCTTCGTGGTCTTTGCCAGCCTGCGCCCCACCTTCATCGCGCCGGGGAATATCCATGGCATGCTGATGTCGGCCTCGATTGCTGCGCTGATGTTTCTGGGCCTGACGCTGATCGTCGCCGCCGGTGAGATTGATGTCAGCTTCATGTCCGTCGCGGCGCTGGCCAATATGGTGGTGGCCGCGCTGGTGCAGGCGGGGCAGGGCTGGGGCATTGGCACACTGGGCGGGCTGGCCGTGGGGGTGCTGTTCGGGCTGCTGAATGCCGGGCTGGTGGCCGGGCTGCGGCTGCCCGCGCTGGTCATCACCATCGCCACCGGCGCGCTTGCCGCCTCCATCGCGGCGGCCATCGGGCTGGGGACCTCGATCTCGCTCTCATCCACCGGCTTTGTCGGTCAGCTTCTGGGCCTGCGGCTTGGTGTGGTCCCGGGCATCGCCATCATCGTCGGCCTGCTTTACCTGATCGCCTGGTATGTGCAGGACCGGCTGACCTTCGGCCATTATATTTACGCGATGGAGCAGAACCGCGCCGCCGTGGTGGAGGCAGGGGTGCCGGTCAACCGCATGCTCTTCATGCTCTATGTCCTGTCCGGCGTGGTTTCGGCGCTGGCGGGCATCCTCTTGGCGGCAAACCTGTCCTCCGGCCAGCCCTATCTGGGCACCTCCTACTTCCTCGACGGGCTGACCGCGGTGCTGCTGGGCGGCATGGCGCTGAAACTGGGCAAGCCCAATGTCATCGGCACGCTGGCCGCGGTGATCTTTCTGATCGGCCTGCTGAACGGCGCCGCCTTGCTGGGCTGGACCGACAGTGAACGTCAGATCGTCCGCGGCGGGTTGCTGCTGATCGGTGTGGGGCTGGTGGTCTTTGCCCGCAGCCGCACCCGCGGCCCCGCCCACAGCTGAAAGAGAGTGTCATGACCCTGACCGCCACCACCCGCCGCAAAGTCGCCTCCACCGGGCTGGAGGTGACCGCCCTTGGCATCGGCTCTGCTCCGCTGGGCGGGCTTTATGCCGATGTGCCCAAGGCACAGGCGCAGGAGGTTCTGTCCGCCGCATGGGACCTTGGCCTCCGCTACTTCGACACCGCGCCGATGTATGGGCTGACCCGGTCCGAGCATCTGGTGGGGGAGTGCCTGCGCGAAGGCGATGGCAGCCATGTCCTGTCCACCAAGGTGGGGCGCCTGATGACCACCGAACGGGCCGGGCGCAAGCTGCCGCCCGAACCGCCGAAAAACCCGCTGGACCCCGGCTGGTGGAACGGGCTGCCCTTCCGCGAGGTGTTTGACTATTCCTACGATGGGGTGATGCGCAGCTTTGACGACAGCCAGCAGCGCCTTGGGATGGACCGGATCGACCTGCTTTATGTCCATGACATCGGCCGGGTCACCCATGCCGATCTGCATGATCACCATTGGGGGGCGCTGACCCGTGGCGGGGGTTTCCGCGCGTTGCAGGAGCTGAAGGCGGCGGGCAACATCCGCGGCTTTGGCCTTGGCGTCAACGAATGGGAGGTGATCCGCGACGCGCTGGAAGAGACCGACCTTGATTGCTGCATGCTGGCCGGGCGCTACTCGCTTCTGGACCGTGATGCGGCCGAGACGTTCCTGCCCCTTGCGCAGCGCCGCAATGTCGCGCTGGCGCTTGGCGGTGTTTACAACTCCGGCATCCTCGCGGCGCCGAAAGGCGGGCGCAAGAAGTTCAATTATGCCGATGCCGATCCTGCCGTGGTCGCACGGGTCGAGGCGCTGCGGGCGGTCTGCGACGACCACAACGTGCCGCTGGCTGCCGCCGCCATCCGCTTTCCGATGCGGCACCCCGCCGTCACCTGCGTGGTGATCGGCGCCAAGACCGCGGCGCAGCTGCGCCAGAATGTCGAATGGTTCGACACCGACCTGCCCGAGGCCCTGTGGGCCGATCTTGACGCCGCGTTGCATACCGCCTGACAGGAGATTTTCATGCTGAAAACCATCAATCCCCTCCTGACCGGAGAGCTGCTGGCGATCCTGTCTGACATGGGACATGGCGATGAAATCGTCATCACCGATGCGAACTTTCCGGCCGCCGCGGTGGCACAGCGGCTGATCCGCATGCCCGGCATCACCGCGACCGATGCGCTGGAGGCGGTGCTGTCCGTTCTGCCGCTGGATGATTTCGTCGAACAGCCCGCCGCCGCCATGGATGCCCCCGGTGAACGCCCCGCCATCTATCCGGAATTCGAGGCCGCGCTTCTGGCCGCCGAAGGCCGCCCGCTGGTGCTGGAGCCGGTGGACCGCTTCGCCTTCTATGACCGCACGAAGACCGCCTATGCGGTGATCGCGACCGGAGAGCGGCGGCTTTATGCGAACATCATCCTGAAAAAGGGTGTGCTGCGGACATAGGGGGCGCCGATGCTGGACGCGCATCAACATTTCTGGAAGGTCGCCCGCGGGGACTACGGCTGGATGACGCCGGATCTGACCGCGCTTTACCGCGATTTCGGGCCGGATGATCTTTGGCCGCAGATGCAGGCCGCGGGGATCACGCAGACCATTCTGGTGCAGGCGGCCGAGACCGAGGCAGAGACCGATTTCCTGTTGGAGATTGCCGCCCGCACCGCCTTTGTCGCCGGTGTGGTGGGCTGGATCGACATGCTGGCCCCGGATTTCGCGGCCCGGCTGGCGCATTTCCGGGCGCAGCCGAAATGGGTCGGCCTGCGGCCGATGTTGCAGGAGCATGACCCGGCGCTGATCGCTGATCCGCGGTTCCGCGCATCGCTGGCCGAGGTAGCGCGTCAGCGCGTGCCTTTCGACATCCTGACCTTTCCGCGTCATCTGCCCGCGATGGTGCAGGCAGTGCAGGCGACACCTGGCCTGCGCGCGATCCTCGACCATATCTCGAAACCCGACATGACCGGCCCGCTGGACCCGGACTGGGTGGCAGGAATTCAGGCTTTGGCCGCGGTCCCGGGCCTGCATTGCAAGGTCTCCGGCCTTGTGACCGAGGCCGGGGCGGACTGGACCGCTGACCGCATCTGCCCCTTTGTCGAGACGGTCGCCCGTGCCTTCGGGCCGGACCGGCTGGTCTTCGGGACGGATTGGCCGGTCTGCACCCTGGCCGCGACCCATGCACAGGTGGTGGACCTTGCGCGAACGCTTCTAGGCGGTCTCTACGGCCCCGAGGAGATGCAGAATATCATGCAGACCAATGGTTTGCGCTTCTACGGACTGGACAGAGCATGACGTTCACCCCGCATGGCCGCCATCTGATCGCCGGGGATTGGATCGAGACAGAACACGCGTTCGTCAACGAGCCCGCCCATGGTCCGGTGCACCGGTTCAGCATGGGCACGGTGGCCCTTGTGGACCGTGCGGCAGAGGCGGCGGAGGAGGCGTTCTGGTCCTACGGCTATTCCTCGCGCGAGGAGCGCGCCGCCTTCCTCGACCGGATCGCCGATGAGATCGAGGCCCGCGCCGAGGCCATCACCGAAATCGGCACGCAGGAGACAGGCCTGCCTGTGGCGCGCCTGCAGGGCGAACGCGGCCGCACCACCGGGCAGCTGCGGCTGTTCGTCAGCCACATCCGCGCAGGCGACTACCTTGACCGCCGCCACGACCCGGCCATGCCCGACCGCCAGCCCGCCCCGCGGCCTGAAATCAGACTGGTGCAGCGGCCTGTCGGCCCGGTCGCGGTCTTCGGCGCGTCGAACTTTCCGCTGGCCTTCTCTACCGCAGGGGGTGACACCGCTGCTGCGCTGGCCGCAGGCTGCCCGGTGATTGTGAAGGGTCATTCGGCGCATCCCGGCACCGCGGAGATCATTGCGGAGGCCGTTCATGCCGCCATCGCTGCTTGCGGCGTGCATCCGGGCGTCTTCAGCCTGATCCAGGGCGGGCGCCGTGATGTCGGCACGGCGCTGGTGACCCATCCGCGGATCAAGGCCGTGGGCTTCACCGGATCGCTGGCCGGGGGTCGTGCGCTGTTCGATCTCTGCGCGCAAAGGCCCGAACCGATCCCGTTCTTTGGCGAACTCGGCAGTGTCAATCCGATGTTTCTGCTGCCGAATGCCATGGCCGCCCGGGCGGACAGCCTTGGTGCGGGCTGGGCCGCGTCGCTGACGATGGGGGCCGGCCAGTTCTGCACCAATCCCGGCATCGCCGTGGTTCTGGACGGGGCCGACGCTGACCGTTTCACCGAAGCGACCGCCGCCGCTCTGGCCAAGGTGGGGCCGCAGGTCATGCTGACCGAAGGCATCGCGCGGGCCTATCGCGAGGGGCAGGCGCGGTTCCAAAGCCGCAACACCGTGCGTCCGGTCTATGAGACGACCTCAGACGGCCGCAGCGCCAACCCCAATCTCTATGAAATCAGCGGTGCGCATTTCCTTGCCGATCATGCGATATCCGAAGAGGTGTTCGGACCGCTGGGACTGATCGTTCGGGTTAGTTCGATGGAAGAAATGATCAGCCTTGCCATGGCCTTCGACGGTCAGCTGACCGCCACGCTGCACATGGACCCCGAGGACACAGCCGACGCCCGCCGCCTGCTGCCCGTGCTGGAGCGCAAGGCCGGACGGGTTCTTGCCAATGGTTTCCCGACCGGGGTCGAGGTGGTGGACAGCATGGTCCATGGCGGACCCTATCCCGCCTCAACCAACTTTGGTGCGACCTCCGTCGGAACAATGGCAATCCGCCGTTTCCTGCGCCCCGTCAGCTTTCAGAACATGCCCGCCGGGCTGGTGCCGGAAACCTGAACGTCAGCGCGCGCACAAGGTCTGGGCATCATGGCTGTGACGCCCGGCGGACCTGCATCGCCGCCACGCTGCTTTTGACAATCAGCAATCGGCGGGGTTCCCGCCGCATTGAACGGTTGTGCACAGAAAAGTCCGGCAATGGCCTTCGTTATCCGGGAATATCCGCGACCGGGAAGATCGGCGGCCCGGCGTTCCCGCGACAGACACGGTTTCAGCAGGGCCGAGGACAAGGCTATGGCCAGAGATCCGCACAGCGCGATGCGGACCACTGCATTCGCCCACAAGCGCAGAAAATCCGTTCCGGCCCGCAGTTCAGCCTTCGGGGGCCATACTAATCCCGGTGCCGTGCCCGCCGGGATCAGGTCTTCCGCCCGCATCGGTCCAACCAAACGCAGAGGCGATGGCGTTCTTCGGGATTTCGGTATCCACCAGAATGCCATCGCAATCGAGGATGATCATTCCCCGTAGGGCACCCAGATGTTCTTGACCTGCGTGGCGCGGGACAGGAACAGGCGGCCCTGACCCTCGGCCCCGGCCCAATTGCGGGCGGCGCCGTCTTCAACCCAGGTCTGTTTCAGGTTCCCGGCGGAGGCCTCTTCCACCATCTTGCCCCCGGCGCGGGTGCCGAAATACCAGACGGCATCCACGTCATCGTGTTCGGACAGGGTCTTTGCCAGCGCGTCCCGCTCGCCTGTCACGATGTTCAGCACGCCACCCGGCAGGTCCGAGGTTTCCAGCACCTGATACAGGTCCGTCGCGGCCAGCGGGTGCAGCTGCGACGGCACCGCCACCACCCGGTTGCCCATGGCCAGAAGCGGCAGCGCCAGCGACACTAGGCCGAGGAGCGGCTGTGCCACAGGGCAGAGCACGCCGACCACGCCGATGGGTTCGTGCAGGGCCAGCGTCACATGCGCCGATTTGGTGGAATGCACGGCGCCATCGAATTTGTCCGCCTGCGCGGCATACCAGAAGATGCGGCGGATCGCGGTTTCGACTTCCGTCTTCGCGGCGGCTTGGGTCTGGCCAAAGCTGCGGAGCCGGGCCTCGAACTCTGCCGCGCGGGCCGAGAGGTTTTCCGCGAGATAATACAGCACCTGCGCGCGGTTATGGCCGGTCTGCGCGCCCCAGCCCTTGGCGGCCTGCGCCGCCTCTACCGCGTTGCGGATGTCCTTGCGGTTGCCCAAGGGTGCCAGCCCGGCGGCCCCCTTGGTGCCCGGCACGGTATAGGAATAGCCGCTGTCGGGCCGGGCCTGCTTGCCACCGATGTAGAGCTTGGCCGTGCGGTCGATGGCTTCGGCCGGCAGGTGTTCGGCGGGGGTGGCCACCGGGGCAGGGGGGGGCTCTTCCGGCTTTTTCGCGCGGGGCGCGGGATGGGTCAGGTAGGCAGCCATCCCCTCGCGCCCGCCTTCACGGCCAAAGCCGCTTTCGCGGTAACCGCCAAAGCCTGCGCCCGCGTCAAAGATGTTGGCGGCGTTGATCCAGACCACGCCCGCGCGCACCTTGCCCGCAATGTCCAGCGCGAGGTTGATGTTTTCCGACCAGACCGAGGCTGCAAGGCCGTAGCGGGTGTTGTTGGCCAGTGCTATGGCATCTTCGGGCGTGCGGAACGGCGTCAGGGTGACGACCGGGCCGAAGATTTCTTCGGTGGCAAGGGTCGAGGCGGGTTCCACCCTGGTGGCCAAAGTCGGCGGGTAAAAGCATCCCTTGGGCGCGCTGCCCTGATGGATTTCCGCGCCTTCGCTGCGGCCACGGTCCACCAGCCCGCGGATGCGGTCCAACTGCACCGGATGGACGATGGCGCCGATATCGGTGTTCTTGTCCAAAGGCTCGCCCACGGTAAGGGTCGTCATCCGCCGCTTCAGAAGCTCGGTGAACCGCGGCGCCACAGCCTCGGCCACCAGAATGCGAGAGCCCGCGCAGCAGACCTGCCCCTGATTGAACCAGATCGAATCCACCACCCCTTCGACCGCGGCATCCAGATCGGCATCGGCAAAGATGATGAAGGGCGACTTGCCGCCCAGTTCCAGCGTCAGCGCCTTGCCCGATCCGGCGATCTGGCGGCGGATGATGCGGCCCACCTCGGTCGATCCGGTGAAGGCCACCTTGTCCACGCCCGGATGCCCGGCAATCGCCGCGCCCGTCGTGCCGTCCCCGGTGACGATGTTCAGAATGCCCGGCGGCAGCCCGGCCTCACGCGCGATTTCGGCAAAGGCCAGCGCGGTCAGCGGGGTATATTCGGCGGGCTTCAGCACCACCGTATTCCCGGCCGCCAGCGCGGGCGCCACCTTCCACGCCAGCATCAAGAGCGGGAAGTTCCACGGGATCACCTGCCCGCAGACCCCATGCGGCGCAGCGCCGGGGAATTCGTCGGCCAGAATCTCGGCCCAGCCGGCATGGTGATAGACATGGCGGATGACCAGCGGAATGTCGATGTCGCGGCTTTCCCGGATCGGCTTGCCATTGTCCATCGTCTCCAGCACGGCCAGAAGGCGCGCGTGTTGTTGCAGATGGCGGGCGAGGGCATAAAGGTGCCGCGCCCGGTCATGGCCCGACAGCGCGGCCCATTTCGGCTGGGCGCTGCGGGCGGCTTTCACCGCGGCGTCCACATCTGCCGCGCTGCCCTGAGACACGCGCGCGATCACCACGCCGGAGGCGGGGTTTGTCACCTCGAACGTGTCCCCCGGCGCGGTGAAGCTGCCATTGATGAAATGGCCAAAGCCCGCCTCGTGCCGGGCCAGCCAGCCCTTGGTGATGGTGGCGTCTTCGGGGGCGGGGCCGTAATCCATGGATTGCAGGATCTCGTTGATCTTGTTCATCTCTTTGCCCTTATGCCAGCGCCAGCCGCGAGGCCGAGGAATAGCGGCCCGTGACGTAATGTTCCAATTGCCGCTCGATATCGCCCAGCATGGACGAGGCGCCGAGGCGGAACAGATGCGGCTCCAGCCAGTCGCGGCCCATCTCTTCCTTCATCAGGAACTGCCAGTTCATTGCATCCTTGGCGGATTTCATGCCGCCCGCGGGCTTGAAGCCGATGCGGTGGCCGGTGGCATCCAGATAGTCGCGCAGCGCCCGCACCATCACCAGCGAGACGGGGATCGTGGCATTCACCCCCTCTTTCCCGGTGGAGGTCTTGATGAAATCCGCCCCCGCCTGCATCGACACCATCGAGGCGGCATAGACGTTGCGCAGGGTCTGCAGGTCGCCGGTGGCGAGGATAGCCTTCAGATGCGCGTCACCGCAGGCCTGCCGCATGGCGGCGACTTCATCATAAAGCGCCTGCCAGTTGCCGGTCAGCACATGTTCGCGGGTGATGACGATGTCGATTTCATCGGCCCCCTGTGCCACCGCCCAGCGGATTTCCTCCAGCCGCAGGTGCAGGGGCATCAGGCCGGCAGGAAAGCCGGTGGCGACCGAGGCCACGGGAATCCCGGTCCCCTCCAGCGCCGCCACGGCATGGGGCACCATCGTCGGATAGACGCAGACCGCGCCGGTGGTCAGCGAAGGCCCGGTCAGGCCCAGCCCGTCAAGGATATGCGGCGCCAGCGGCTGACGGGCCTTGGCGCACAACCGGCGCACGCGGTCCGCCGTGTCATCGCCCGACAGGGTGGTCAGGTCGATGCAGCGGATCGCGTTGATCAGCCACGCGGCCTGATAGTCCTTTTTCACGCTGCGCCGGGCGGTCAGGCTGGCGGCGCGGCGTTCGGCGGCGCTGCGGTTCACGCCATGGCCTTCGAACATGGCAATATCCAGCGGCAGGCCGGGGTTGCGGGGCGCATTGGCCCCGGGGTGCGAGGGGGGCGCCCCCGCGGCGCGGTCAGCGGTCATCGGCATGCTCCAATGCGAAGGTTGCGGTCGGCCCGTCGGTGACGAGCACATCAATCAGTCCGGCGCGCAGCGCGGCCAGTGTCACGGCCTGCTTTTCCGGCCCCGCCGCGATACAGACGGTGCGGGCCGGGCCTTTCAGGTCCTCCAGCGTCAGGCCGATGGTGCGGCCCTCGATCCCGGGGTCGACGATCCGGCCCTGCGCGTCGATGAAATGGCCCAGAATATCGCCCACGGCACCGGCGGCCAGCAGGGCCTGCATTTCATCCGGCAGGATATTGCCCGAGTGGAGCAGGATCGAATCTTCACCCGCGACCCCCAGCGAGAACATCAGCACCTCGGCCGCGCGGGCCTGAACCAGCACGTCGGCGACGATGCGATCGCGTTCCAGAACCTCACGGGTGAGGCGGGCACCCACGATGGCGGGCACCGGCAGCGGGATCATCCGGCCACGACCCTTGCGCGCGAAAAGCTCGGCCACGTCGCCGGTGAAGGCGCCGCCGGGCAGGGGGGCCACCGCCCCGTTGATCTGCACCACCCGCACGCCATCCGCCCAGTCCTGCGGCAAAGCGTGGCCCACGGCGGCCATGGTCCGGCCCCATGACAGGCCCAGCGTCCGCGGCTGCGGTTTCAGCGTGGCCAGATATTGCGCGGCGGCCTGCGCCACATCCTCCAGCGCGGGGCTGGGCACCACGAGCGCATCGCGCAGCCCATAGGCGCGGGTCAGCGCCGCCTCCTGACCGGGGTTGCGCGGACTGCGGGGCACGATCTCGATCCGGACGATGCCGAGATCGCGGGCCTCTTGCAAAAGGCGGCTGACCTGCCAGCGGTTCAGCCCGGTGTCCTGCGCGATCTCGGTCGCGGTCATGTCCTGCTGCCACGCCATCCGCGCGACCTGCACCATCAGATGCTCGCGGCTGTCGTCCACCGGCAGGCGGTTGGTGCTGCGGTCGGTCTCGTCCTTCATGGGCCTTCCCCGGCTGGGCCGTCGGCCAGAGCATGCAGGACCGGCGCAAGGATTTCCACCGCCTGCCGGTATTGCGCCAGAAGCCGCCGATATTGCGCATGGCGCGCGGGGTCCGGTTGCAGGGTGCGCACCTCGGGTGCAAGCGCCCGCGCCGCCGCCGTCATATCGGGCCAGAGGCCAAGGCCGACGGCTGCCGCCACGGCATTGCCGTAAAGCGTCAGATTGTCATCCGGGGCCAGCCCGACCGGCTTGCCGATGGCATCCACCGTGGCCTGTAGCCACAGGGGATTGCGCATGATCCCGCCCGCCATGACGATCCGGTCCACCGCCACACCCTGCCGTTCCAGATCGAAGACCACATTCGCCGCGCCAAGCGCCACCGCCGTGACGGCGGCCCGGTAGATCGCGGCCCGGTCATGCGACAGGGACAGCCCAAGGAACGCGCCACGCAGCCGGGCATCGCGATAGGGGGTGCGGTTCCCCATCCAGAAATCCAGCGCCAGCAGCCGCGTCTCGGCTGGTTCGATGGCGCCGGCTGCCGCCAGAAGCGCGGGCAGATCTGCATTGGCGATGCCGAAGATGTCCTGCGACAGCCATTTCAGGATCGACCCGGCCGAGACCTGACCGCCCTCAATCATCCGCAGCCCGTGGGTCAGGGCATGGGGATAGGGGCCCCAGACCCCGGTGATGGCCGCGCCATCATCGGGCACCTGCGTGATATGCACGTTCGAGGTGCCGCCGATCAGCAGCATCGACCCCGGCGCGATGCAATCGGCCCCGAAGGCGCCCATATGCGCGTCGATCCCGCCCTGCACGACCAGCGGCGCGCCGGTGATGCCCCAGTCTGCGGCCACCTGCGGCAGCAATGGCCCGATCACCGCGCCGATATCCACAATCCTTTGCGGCAGACGCCCGGCCAGTTCCGGCACACCGAAGGCAGTGTAAAGGTCGGGGTGAAAGGCCCGGCTGCGGCTGTCCCAGTTCCATTTGCAGGTGGCGTTCATCACCGATCCGGCCCAGTCACCCGTCAGGCGGAAGTTGATGAAATCCAGCGCCTCGCAGATCACATCCACCCGCGCCCACAGGGCGGGATCATGCCGGGCCAGCCACATCGCCTTGGGTACCAGCCATTCGACCGCGTTCGATCCCCCGCAATAGTCCAGCACCGGGTGCTGCACCGTTTCCGAGTGACGGGCTTCTTCGGCGGCGCGGGCATCCATCCACAGGATCGCGGGGGCCAGCGGCTGGCCGTCCCGTTCTGCCACCACCACAGTCGAGGAAAACGCCGCTACGGTGATCGCCGCAATTTCCGGCTGCCCGGCCTCGACCAATGCCTGCCGGACGGCCTGCCCCAGGGCGCGCCACCAGTCTTCGGGGTCCTGCTCCGCCCGGTTGGGTGGCAGGTGGCGGGTGGGATAGCCCGCCTCGGCCTTGCCGGTCAGGACGCGGCGGTCCAGATCGAACACACCCGCGCGGGCGCCGTTGGTGCCCAGATCCAGTGTCAGAACGGCAGTCATCCGGGGCCTCCCCTCCCGCAAATGGCGGCGCAGCGTCAGGGCCGGAACAGCACTTTGGAGAAATGCAGGTCTCGCGCCCGGAAGCGGTCAAAGATAGCGGGCAGTTCGGCAAGGTCCAGATCATGCGAGATCAGGAATTCCCATTTCAGCGCGCCGCTGCCGAATTTCTCCAGCGTGACGGTCCATTGCGGGCCGGGGAAGGGGGCACCGAAACTGTTCCACGACCCGTGGAGCGAGATTTCCTGCCGCAGCAGATACTGGAACGTGGCATTGGCCAGCGTCACATCCGGCACCGGAATCCCGATAAAGCTGACATGCCCGCCGGGACCGGCCAGCATCACCGCGGCATTGATCGTAGCGTCGATGCCGACCGCCTCAATGACGACATCGGCCTTGCCCGCGAAGCCCGGCAGATCGGCCGACAGCACGGTGACCGTGGCCCCGGCCTCGCGCGCCAGCGCCAGCTTTTCCTCGGATACGTCCACCGCGATGACCTCACCCGCTCCCATCAGCCGCATCCACTGGATCGCGAACAGGCCGATCGGCCCGCAGCCGACCACGCCGCCGGTCTGGCCGACCGTCATCCCCCCCGCCTTCCACAAAGCATGCAGCGCGATGGAGGCCGGATCGACCATGGCAATCGCCCGCGGGTCCACATGCTGCGGCGCCTTCAGCAGATTGCCCACCGGCACCGCCACATATTCGGCATAGGCCCCGTCGCGGCGGCTGCCGAAGTAATCATAGTCCCGGCAGCGCGAGAAATTCCCGGTCCGGCACTGGTCACAGGCATTGCAGGGGATCAGCGGCGCCACGGCGACCAGCTCGCCCTCGGCCCAGCCGGTGACGCCCGGCCCCAGTGCGGCGATATGGCCGGAGAATTCGTGGCCGGTGATCAGCGGCATCTTCCATGCGCCCTTGACCAGCATCCGCGGCAGATCCGACCCGCAGACGCCCACCGAGGCGACGCGGACCAGAACCTCTTGCGGCCCCGGGACGGGGACCGGGCGGTCCTCCAGCCGAATGTCTCCGGGGGCATGCAGAACGATGGCGCGCATGAGATTCACCATGTGTGATTAAATATCACAATGGTGATACAGGGCGCGGCCTGTGCAGGCAAGGATTATCACATAGGTGTTATATGGTCACTTATGTGAATATCGCCCAGCTGTGCCGCATGATCCCGTGTTCTGGGGTTCGTCTTCCTGAGCCCCTGGGACGGTCCACTCGTCCAGATCATCCGGATGGCGCGTCAGGATGCCAAACCCCGTTGCGTCAGGGCGCTGACGGGACAAATGCCTTGCAACCCGCCGGCCAGCTTCAGCAGGCTGGCCTCCATCCCGGTCGTCTGCTTCGCGGCAGCCTGAACAACGTCTTGATCATCAGGCAGAATAGGATCGCGGCATCCGGGGCCACCGTAGGTCGACCGGGCGTGCCATCAGGCAGCGCGGGCCAGGTCACCCCCGGTCCAGCCAGAGCAGCCGACCCGCGCTTCCGACGCGAGGCAGAGCAGCTGGACCAGTCCGTCGTGCGAGAACCGGCGGGGATGGCTTGCTCATGAAATCCGGCGAACCGCGTGAATGCGCGAAGGGAACCGTCCAGATTCAGAGGGTTGCAAAAGCGCCAAGGCAGGGCCGCAACAGATCCTCGCGATGCCGGAATACACATCCGAAACCGAGATCATCTTCCGCGAAACCTTCACCGCCTTTGGCGCGGCGCTGAAGGCGGTCGGTAAGGTCTACAACATCAACGAAGCGGTAGAAGGCGACCCCTGTCGGGGCGCCGCCCGTTCTTTCGCGGGGCGTTCAGTCCACCGCCTTGCGGATATTTCCGGCATGGCCGCCGCCGCCGAAAACCTGTGCCCCCCCGAAAGAGGCTCGGGGCTGGTCGATGGGCGAGGCGATGCCCAGTTCCGGGAACAGCAGTTCCGCCACGCGATAGGCCTCTTCCAGATGCGGATAGCCGGAGGCGACAATCGTCTCGATGCCCAAGGCCTGATATTCCCGCAGCCGGGCCGCCACCGTGGCCGGAGAGCCGACCAGCGCCGTTCCTGCCCCCGACCGCACCAGCCCCACCCCGGCCCAAAGGTTGGGCGCAACCTCCAGCCGGTCGCGGCGGCCGTCATGCAGGCGACGCATCCGCTCCTGCCCGACCGAATCCGACTGGTTCCGCTGTGCTTCCTGCGCCGCGGCGATGGTGTCGTCCGACAGATGCGAAATCAGCCGGTCCGCCGCGGCCCAAGCCTCTTCATCCGTCTCGCGCACAATGAAATGCAGCCGGATGCCGAAGCTGACCGTCCGCCCGTGGCGGGCGGCGCTGGCGCGGACGGCGGCGATCTTTTCGGCCACCTGAACTGGCGGCTCACCCCAGGTCAGGTATTTTTCGACCCATTCCCCGGCGAAATCATGCGCGGCCTCGGACGAGCCCCCGAAATACAGCGGCGGGCGCGGGGCCTGCACCGGCGGCAGCACCAGCCGGGCGTTGTGCGCCTTGATATGGTCGCCGTCCAGATGCGCCTGCCCTGTGGTCAGTAGATCGTTGAAGACGGAGAAGAATTCCCGCGCATGATCATAGCGTTCGTCATGCGGCAGGAAGATGCCGTCACCGGCCAGCTCCTGCGCGCTGCCGCCGACCACTACGTTCAGCAAAAGCCGGCCCCGGGACACCCGGTCCAGTGTCGAGGCCAGTCGCGCGTAATAAGCGGGCGAGGCGGTGCCGGGCCGCACGGCGACCAGAAACTTCAGCCGCTCAGTCGTGGCAGCAAGGTAGGAGGCGAGAACGAAGCTTTCCTCGCAGGCGGCGCCAGTGGGGATCAGGACGCCGGAATAGCCCAGCCGGTCCGCCGCCTGCGCAATCTGGCGGTGATACTCCGGATCGTTCGGCCGGGTCAGCCAGTCGGTGCCAAGATAGCTGCCATCGCCGGAAGAGGGAATGAACCACAGAAAATCAAGCGGTTTTGCGGTATCAGTCATGGTCATCGCCTGTCTTTGCGCGGGGGGGGCGCCTTTGCCGCATGTTCCGGGCAGGATTGCCCGCGAATACACGACTTCTTTTAACGTCATTACCGCAGCAGAGCGCGCCGGACCACTCCAAAGAGCCCCGGGGAAAGAGATGAATATTCTCTCCAGCGCCGGTCAGGCCTGTCGGCGCCCGCCGCGCAGGCGCCATCCGGCCCATGCCCCGGCCAGACAGAAAATGGCGAAGACCCAACCCGACAAGGCCCCCGCCATGATCCCCGACAACAGCACCCCCACCGTGCACCCCAGCGAGACCATCGCCCCCCAGCCCAGCATCAGACCGCCTGTAAACAACCGCGGCAGATCGCGCAGCGGCGGCACCGCGGGTTTCCAATCGCCCGCCAGCGTGGCCGAGGCGGCGGCGGCAAGGATCATGCCCAGGACGAAGACGCCGTTGCGCGACAAAACCGTCTCTTTCACCAGCGTCGCGCAACCTGCAAAGCCGTCCAGCCCCAGAAGCGTCTCGGGCAACCAGTGCCCGGTCGCGGCGGCGGTCCGCGCCAGCGATCCCAGCTCGGCCGTCACGCCCAGCGGACCCACCCGGAAATAGGCCAGCACTGCGATGCCGCCCACCAGCACACCCGTCAACACCGCAGGCCAGCGGCGGCGCAGAATGGCCTCAGCCGCGGTAACGGCGGCAGGCTGCGCCGGCAGCGGCGCGCGCAGAACCCAGAACGCCAGCCCGGCCAGCAGCAAAAGCGTCAGCAGCAGCGATCCGCCATGGCCCAGAAATTGCGGCAGCCAGATCACCGGCGCGCGGTACAGGTCGGCGAGATAGAGCGTGTTCCAGCTGAGAAAGCCAAGGATGAAGCCCGCGAAAGCCCCGGCCAGCGCGACAAGCGAGCCAAACGCCCCCTCTCCCAGCCGGTAGAAATGGGCCGAGACGCAGGAACCGCTGATCGCCATGCCCAGCCCGAAGGTAAAGGCGCCCGCCGCAAGGGTCAGCGAGACCGGCCCGACATGCGCGTCCGGCGGCATACGCCCGGTGGAGGGGTCCGGCACCCAGGCACCGAAAACCAGCGCATAGCCCGCAGCGCCCGTGGCCAATGCGGCCAGAATGGCGATCAGCCCGCGCGGATCCCGCTGGGCCAGCCAGTCGCGCCAGATGCACCAGAAGCAAAACCGCCCGCGCTGCAGCACCACCCCGAAGGCCGCACCCAGCCCCAGAGACACCGGGAGCGACCGGCCAAGCGCATCGCGCGCGGGCAGGGCCCAGGACAGCGCGCACAGCGCCAGCACCGCAAGAAGGAACACCGGCAGGCGGGAGATCGGGGAGACAAGGCTCATGTCGGGATCCGTCAGGAAAAGGCCGGCCCGGCGGGAACCGGACCGGCAGGCGCGACCGGGATCTGCCGCAAAGCGACCCGACCGACAGGGAGAAGCGGAAGGGGTTACTGCCCGGTCCAGACCGTGCCGGCGGGGTTGGTCACCGGGACACCGACGGCATTGCCGTATTCGGTCCAGGACCCGTCATAGTTCTTCACCTCATAGCCCAGAATCTTCGCCAGCGCGAACCAGGTGTGGCTCGACCGCTCGCCGATCCGGCAATAGGTGATGATCGGCTTCGATCCGTCGATCCCGGCCTCTGCATAAAGCGCCTTCAGCTCCTCGGCAGGTTTGAACCGCCCGTCCTCCTGCACCGCCTTGCCCCAGGACACGTTGACGGCACCGGGCACATGGCCCGCGCGGACGGCGGTTTCCTTGAACCCTTCGGGCGCGATCACCTTGCCGGAATATTCATCGGCCGAGCGGATATCGACAATCGCCGTGCCGCCGCTTTCCGAGGCCGCGACCACATCCGCGATGCTGGCGCGCAGAGCGGGATTGGCGTCTTTCAGCGTTACATTGCCTGCCACCAGCGCCGCGGCCGAGGTGGACAGCGGACGGCTCTCGGCCTCCCACAGTTTCCGCCCGCCATCCAGCAGCTTCACATTCTCGGCGCCGTAGACATCCAGCACCCAGGCACCCCAGGCCGCGAACCAGTTGTTGGTGTCACCATAGAGCACGATCGTGCTGTCGGCATTCACACCGGCCTGCCGCAGCAGCCCCTCCAGCTTTTCCTTCGAGGCGATGTCGCGGCGGACCGTGTCCACCAGATCGGTGTGCCAGACAAAATTCGCGGCACCGGGAATATGACCGCGCTCGAACACTCCGGGGTTCACGCTGACCTCGATCACCCGCACGGCGGGATTGTCCAGATTGGCCTCCAGCCATTCGGTGGTGACCAGCGGCCCCTCCTGCGCGGCGGCGGCAAAGGCAAGGCATGACAGCCCCACGGCGGTCAGAAGGCGGGCGGCGAATTTCATGGACGGTCCTCCGATAATCACGACTATGTTTGTCATGTTATCCGGCAGGCACGGTTTCTCAAGGAAAGGGGCTGGTTGAAGTTTCCGCCCCTCCGGCAGAATTCTTCTCTTTGGACGAAGCCTTGCGGAACAATCGCGCCCCCGCGGGCGGCCCGTCCGAATCCGGCTCAGCGCCGGGCGGGCGTGACGGACAGTTCGGGCCGGGCCTGGGTTGCCACCGTGCCGGGGGGCAGGCTGTCGGTCACCCAGACCCCGCCGCCGATCACCGATCCGCGGCCAATGGTGATGCGGCCAAGAATGGTGGCCCCCGCATAGATGACCACGTCATCCTCGATCACCGGATGACGGGGTTGCCCCTTCACCAGCCCGCCCTGCCCGTCATCGTCAAACCGCTTCGCGCCCAAAGTGACCTGCTGATAAAGCCGCACATTGCGCCCGATGACCGCGGTTTCGCCGATCACCACGCCAGTGCCGTGATCGGCAAAGAAAGCCGGGCCGATCTTTGCGCCGGGGTGAATGTCGATCCCCGTCACCGAATGCGAATATTCCGCCATGATCCGGGCAATCATCGTGGCACCCAGACGATACAACTCATGCGCGATGCGGTGGTGCAGGATGGCCGCTACCCCCGGAAAGCAGAAGGCCACCTCGTCCAGACTCTTGGCCGAAGGGTCACCGGCAAAGGCCGCGGCAATGTCGGTGTCATGCAGGTCCCGGACACGCAACAGGCTGTTCAGGAAATTGTCGGCCGCGGTATCGGCACGGGTGCGGGCACTGCCCGGATCTTCCTCGGGCGAGAGCATCCGCTCCAGCTCGATCTGGTCGGCCAGCCGGTGCCGGACCGATCCCAGCATCCGCGCGACAAAGCTGTCCGTTTCGGCGGGCATCAGATCGGCCGGGCCGAAATGACGCGGATAAAGCAGGCCCATCACATCGGCCTGCAGCGCGATGATCTCTCGCTTCGACGGCAGACGCGGCACCGGTCGCCCGTGATAGCGCCGCTGCTGCGAGACCATGCGGATCAGCCGCAGCCGTTCGGTGATCGCAGCGATATCGGCCGCGACACCGGGTGCCGCCGTCCTGCCCTCTCCTGCGCCGTCCATGCTGCCGTCCCCTGTCTGCGCGACCTTTCAGCGATGATCGCTAATCGAACGCAGCCGGGCTGCCAATGGATGAAACTTCCGTTCTTCGGCCTCCGGAGGGAAGCTTCTTCTCCCGGCCTCGGGGCCAAGCGCACCGGACCAGTCCGGCCTGACCGCCGCCACCGCCGCACCAGAGCGGGCAACCGCGTGCAAAAGCCGGGCGGCGCGGGCGGGCGTCAGCACCTCTGCCACCTCGGGCCGCGCCAACAGCCAGCGACCGCGCGACACCAGAGTGTCAAATCCGATGGCCAGATGCAGCCCGAAGGCCGCATCCAGAATAAGCAGCCGCCAGACCAGCGGCGCCAGCAGAGGATCGGCGCCAGTCAGCCGCGCCCGCAGCGGGATCACCTCATCCTGTGCCTGCACCAGCCGCAGGGTCTGCCGCAGCCCATGAACCGCCAGATCAAGGTCTTGCGGATCGCGGGCCCGGGTGACCCGGTCCAGCCGGGCCAGAGCCTGCGCCAGAAGCGCCATGTCGGCCCTCAATCGCAGCAGACGGTCGGGGTCACGCGGATAAAGCGGCTGGTCCGGGTGCAGCGCCTCGATCCGGTCCAGCATGAGAAGCCCGTCAGAAAGGATTTCCTCATCCCCTGCACGAATGGTCAGTTCAGGCTCGGCCATGGTGATGCGGTGATGAAAGGCGGTGCCGCGGATGGCCAATGCAATACCCAGAGCTTCGGCCAGCGGCGAAAGATCGGGGGCGTCCAACCGGAAAAATGGCGTCATGGGGCACCTGCGGGCGGCGCCGGTTCACCCAGCGACAGGTTCAGTCCGCTTTCCCAAACCGCAAAGGCCGCGGCAAGCATGACATCCAAGATCTCCTGATCGTCCAGCTTTTCTTCGTCCAGCGCCCAGATCTCTCGGCGTGTCAGTCTGGACGGAGTGCCGGTCAGCGCCGAAGCCGCGGCTATCACCGCGCCCAGCCGGCCGCCCAGAGGTGAAGGCAGCCCATCCTCCAGCAGCACACCGATTTCCCGTTCCCGCCGCAAATGCTGAACCGCCTGCCGGGCATGTGCCGCGGTTGCGGTGAAACACCCTGTCCGGCGCGCGGCGGCCGTGGCGGCCAGCGCCCGTTCGCCACGCGGCAGACCGCGGGCCGGACCATGAAAGATATCATCGCCGATCCGGATCAGCGCGGCACGGCTGGCGGGATCATGGGCCAGAATCTGCAACAGCCCGGTGTTCCGGGCAGAACCTGCCGCGGACACATCCGGTGACCTGCCAGCCGGAGCAATCAGCCACGGCAGCCAGCCTGTCCTGTCACGGCCGAAGCTTTGCGGCCGGATGTTGCGCGGATGCGTCAGCACGGAAAACGCCATCTGCCCCTCAATGCAGGCTCGCCGCAGCCGGATGGCGCGCGGCGATGAAACTGCGAAGACCCGCCACGACCCGGATCTGAAAGCCAAGGAAAGACACCAGCTGCGACAGGAGAACCGCACCTTCAGCCGTCCAGCCCGCCTCGGCCAGCTTGCGCAGCGACGCGGGTGAGGCATCGCGCGGATGCAGGGCCAGAAGATGCGCATGATCCAGCGCGGCCGCCAGCCGCGGCCCCGTGGCCTGCAGGATCAGCGGCCCGGCCCGGTAAACCGGCCCCACCAGATCTTCGGCGGACAGCGGCCCGGACGGAAAGGCCCCGTAAGGACCGGGGTAGGATGCGCCTTCCG
This sequence comes from Neotabrizicola sp. VNH66, assembly GCF_049445895.1. Lineage (NCBI taxonomy): Bacteria > Pseudomonadati > Pseudomonadota > Alphaproteobacteria > Rhodobacterales > Paracoccaceae > Neotabrizicola > Neotabrizicola sp. VNH66. Next base: position 271,768 of record NZ_JBMSDW010000004.1, on the reverse strand, counting down.
CCTCGGCCACGATGAGGGGCACAAGATGCGGCTCGGTCTGGCGCAGAAGGTCGATGAAATGGCTGCGGGTGGTCTCTTCGCCATGCAGCACGGCCACAAAGGCCGCCACGGCCCGCCGCTCGGCCAATGTCATGGCGCCCGGAACCTCGGGGTGAAGCAGCCTGCGGTAGCTGGCCTCCACCTCGGCGCGGGCTTCGGCCCGCATCCGAAACGCCCGGTCGACGGGACTGTCCTTCACAATTCCGGCAAGGCGGTCGATCAGGGTCTGGTCGTGATGCGTCATCGCGGTGTCCTTCGGCTTTGTCCGGCGGCAGGGGGCCGGGCAGCGCCCTGCGGACCAGAGGGGATTTGGCCCGCAGGGCGCCGGAAGGGATGCAGACAGGCCCAGGGGGAATTTGGCCCCGCGCATCCGGCTTGCGGTCTTGTCAGCGGCAGATCGAAATCCGGGAGGAGGGCCGGACCACCTCTGCCGCCGGGTCAGTCAGAACGCCTGTTGGGGCGATGACAGAACCATGCCACGGGTCGCCAAAAAAGACGATAAAACAGGACGTGTTTTTTCGGGGGCCGGGGAGAACGCCACCCGCGCCGGACGCGGCCGGAAGGAAAGATTTCGCGCAGGCGGGGAAATCCGGGCGTTCAGCTGCGGTGATAGGGTCCGCCGGCAAGGATGGTGGCGGCACGGTAAAGCTGCTCGGCCAGCATGACCCGCACCAGCATATGCGGCCAGACCATGCGGCCGAAGCTGATGGAATGATCGGCCTTTGCCCGCAGGCCGGGCGCGATACCATCGGCCCCGCCGATGACAAAGGCCACATCCTGCCGGCCGCCATCGCGCCATCGCGCCAGCAGCCCGGCAAATTCGGGGGAGGTCGGGGTCTGACCCCGCTCATCCAGCGTGCAGATCAGTGCCCCCGCGGGGATGACGCGGGACAGGAGCGCGGCTTCCGCCTCCATCCCCATGTTCTTCTTGTCTTCGACCTCATGCTCCTGCACGGGACCCAGCGACAATGCGCGGCCCTGCTTGGTCAGCCGGTCCAGATAGTCATCGGCAAGGGCCCGCTCCGGCCCCTGCCGCAAGCGGCCCACGGCACAGATGTGCAGCCGCATCAGCCGGGCTGGGACAGGGTCCGCGCGCCTGCCACCTGTCCGGCGGGCAGCCACATCTTTTCAAGCTGGTAGAAGTCGCGCACTTCAGGGCGGAAGACATGGACGATCACATCGCCGGTGTCGATCAGCACCCAGTCGCCCGTCTCCTTGCCTTCCATCTTCACGCTCAGGCCGAAGTCCTGCTTCAGACGGTCGGCCAGTTTTTCCGCGATGGCGGCGACCTGACGCGACGACCGGCCTGAGCAGATGACCATGTAATCCGCGACATCCGAGCGGCCGCGCAGGTCGATCTGCACGATATCCTCGGCCTTGTCGTCATCGACCGACTTCAGGACGGCGGCCAGAATCTGGTCGGGGGTAAAGTCGGTGGGGGCCGGGCGCCCCGCACGCGGCGCGACCGGAAGTCCGGTCGAAGGGTCAGAATGAGACAGGACTTGGGTCCTCCAGGATGCGTGCCGAACAACCCCGGCACCGGGCGCCTTCCGGCCCAGACTAACACCCGGGGCGCCATGCTTCAACGCAAAGACGGGGAAAGGACCAAGGGCGGGCACATAGCGGCAATCCCCCGCCGGGGCAAGGGCGCGCGGACAGGACAGGCCAGGCACCGCCCGATACCCTTGCCTGAGCGCAGATTCGCGCGTAAATACCCCTTCATGGACGGGTTCATCTACTTCAACATCACCGATCACGCGCGGCTTCCGGCGCGCTTCTTCGGCATGACCCGCAACGTTCTCGCCCGTCTTTGATGCGGCGGGGCGCGTCTGCGTCCCCGATGCCGCCTGACCGAGAATGCCTTCAGACCCAAAGCCAAAGACCCGAAGGGTAGAGCCATGACCGCTCCGAGAACGCTGTATGACAAGATCTGGGACGACCACGTCGTCCACCAGTCCGATGACGGCACCTGCCTGCTGTACATCGACCGCCATCTGGTGCACGAAGTCACCAGCCCGCAGGCCTTTGAAGGGCTGCGGATGACCGGCCGCAAGGTGCGCGCGCCGGAAAAGACCATCGCCGTGCCGGACCATAACGTCCCCACGACCGCAGGCCGCGACACCCATATTGACAATGAGGAATCGCGCATCCAGGTCGAGGCGCTGGACAAGAACGCCCGCGATTTCGGGATCAACTATTACCCGGTGTCCGACATCCGTCAGGGCATCGTGCATATCGTCGGCCCGGAACAGGGCTGGACGCTGCCGGGCATGACGGTGGTCTGCGGCGATTCGCACACCGCGACCCATGGCGCTTTCGGCGCGCTGGCCCACGGGATCGGCACCTCGGAAGTGGAACACGTTCTGGCGACCCAGACGCTGATCCAGAAGAAATCCAAGAACATGAAAGTGGAGATCACCGGCAGCCTGATGCCGGGCGTCACCGCCAAGGACATCACCCTCTCGGTCATCGGCCATACCGGCACCGCGGGCGGCACCGGCTATGTCATCGAATATTGCGGGCAGGCGATCCGCGAATTGTCGATGGAAGGCCGGATGACGGTCTGCAACATGGCCATCGAAGGCGGCGCCCGCGCGGGCCTGATCGCGCCGGATGAAAAGACCTTCGCCTATGTGATGGGCCGCCCCCATGCCCCGAAAGGTGCGAAGTGGGAGGCCGCGCTGGCCTATTGGAAAACCCTCTTCACCGATGAGGGTGCGCATTTCGACAAGGTCGTGACCATCCGCGGCGAGGATATCGCCCCGGTCGTGACCTGGGGCACCAGCCCCGAGGATGTGCTGCCGATCACCGGCGTGGTCCCGGCGCCCTCGGATTTCACCGGCGGCAAGGTCGAGGCGGCCCAGCGGTCGCTGGACTATATGGGCCTGACCCCGGGCATGAAGCTGACCGACATCAAGATCGACACGGTCTTCATCGGATCGTGCACCAACGGCCGGATCGAAGATCTGCGCGCCGCGGCGGCGATCCTGAAGGGCAAGAAGATCAAGGACGGCATGCGCGCCATGGTGGTGCCCGGCTCCGGCCTCGTCCGTGCACAGGCGGAAGAGGAAGGTCTGGCGCAGATCTTCATCGATGCGGGCTTTGAATGGCGTCTGGCCGGTTGCTCGATGTGTCTGGCGATGAACCCTGACCAGCTGTCGCCCGGAGAACGCTGCGCCGCGACCAGCAACCGCAATTTCGAAGGCCGTCAGGGCCGCGGCGGCCGCACCCACCTGGTCAGCCCCGGCATGGCAGCGGCAGCCGCCCTGACCGGCCACTTGACGGACGTGCGCGAACTGATGGGCGTGGAGGCCTGAGACATGGACAAATTCACCACCCTGACCGGCATCGCGGCGCCCATGCCGCTGGTCAACATCGACACCGACATGATCATCCCCAAGCAGTTCCTGAAGACCATCCAGCGGTCGGGACTGGGCAAGAACCTGTTCGATGAGATGCGCTATACGCAGGACGGGCAGGAAATCCCGGATTTCGTGCTGAACAAGCCGCAATACCGCAAGTCGCAGATCATCGTGGCGGGCGACAATTTCGGCTGCGGCTCCTCGCGCGAACATGCGCCCTGGGCGCTCCTGGATTTCGGCATCCGCTGCGTGATCTCGACCTCTTTCGCGGACATCTTCTTCAACAACTGCTTCAAGAACGGCATCCTGCCCATCGTGATGCCGCAAGAGGTGGTGGACGTTCTGATGAAGGATGCCGAGCGGGGCGAGAATGCCCGGATCACCGTCGATCTGGAGACGCAGACTGTCACCTCGTCCGACGGGCAAAGCTTCGGCTTCGAGATCGACCCGTTCCGCAAGCACTGCCTGCTGAACGGGCTGGATGACATCGGCCTGACGCTGGAAAAGGTCTCGTCCATCGACAATTTCGAACGGTCGCTGGCGGCGGCCCGGCCCTGGGCCTGAACGCAGGATCCGGGGCGCGCGGCAAACGTGGCGCGTCCCGGGTTCGGCTATCCGGAAGCCTGAGAAAAATCCCGGATCCACAACATCTTGGGTGTCGTGCTGCGGTCCTACGCAGCCGGCCCCCGAAACAAACCGGCCTTGCTTCAATCCTGCAACACCTTCGCCGCTGTTTTGCCACAGGGCTAAGTTTCCCTGCATGCAACTGTTGCGGCGGGGCACGAAAGAAGGCACAAATTGGGCAAGATTGAGGCAATCCGCCACAATGTGCGGAAATTCGTCGGAACAAGGGCGCGGCAACGCATCGCGTCCGTCCATATCGAGGATGTCAGGGCAGTGGTTTCGCGGGTAACGGGCGCGATCGTTCGTGCGATATTGGTGATGGTTGTCGTGACCACACCTTCGGTGATCCTGCCGGGGATCGGCGCGGACACCAAGCAGATGGTGGCGCTGGTCGCGCTGTTTGCGGGCGCGCTGACCTTTGCCGAATACAATGCCGTCTATCCCAGCCTTGTGGAATTCCGCGACGCGCCGCCCTTCAACCGCATCCGCTATCTGACGCTGTTTGCCATCGTGCTTTCGCTCTCGGTGATCGAGGCGACCGATGCGTCCTCTTCGGCCTTTGCCCGGCTGTTTCAGGCGCTTGGCGTTCTGGCCGGGCAGGTTCTGGACTTCCCCTATTCGCCGGTCCGCCTTGCCATCGCCCTGATGGCCGGCGGTGCAGAGCCCGAGCAGCTCCTGGCCGTCCGCACCGCCGCGGGCACCTCCTATGTGATCTCTCTGCTGGCAACCGGGCTCTTCGTCCTTGTGCTGAAGCTGACCGGCTGGCCCACGCGCAACGCGGCCTTCAACGTCTGGGTCAACCTGCCCACCTTCGAGCCGACCGCCGGTGGCGATGTGGTCGAACGGCTGGAGCGGGATGCGCGCATTAACCTGTCATTAGGCTTTCTGCTGCCATTCCTGATCCCGGCGGTGGTCAGCGTGGGTCAGATCGGATTCGAGCCGCTGACCCTGACCTCGCCGCAAACGTTGATCTGGACGATGACGGCATGGTCTTTCCTTCCGGCAAGCCTTCTGATGCGCGGCGCGGCCATGGGGCGGATTGCCGCCATGATCCGGCAAAAGCGCGAAAAGGCCGGGCCGCAGCGCGCGTCGCTGGCGCCGGTCTGATCCTTCTTCTGCTGGCGCTGATCCCCGCCGCGGCGCAGCCGCTGCGCATTGCCACATGGAATGTGGAACTGGACCGCGCCGGTCCCGGCCTTCTGGTCGATGCCATTGCCAAAGGCGGGGATCCGCAGGTGCTGGCCGTGCTGCGGGTGCTGGCGCAGCTGGATGCCGATGTGCTGCTGCTGACCGGGGTGGATTACGACCGCGGGCTGGTGGCGGGGCGGCTGCTGGCGGACCGCCTGCATCTTCTGGGCGCGGAATACCCGCATCTTTTCGCGCTGCGCCCCAACACCGGCATGGCAACGGGGCTGGACCTTGACGGCGACGGCCAGCGCGGCGGTCCAGGTGATGCGCAGGGCTGGGGGCTGTTCTCCGGTCAGGGCGGCATGCTTCTGCTGTCGCGACTGGCGGTGGATCAGGACGCGGTGCGCGACTTTTCCGGCTTTCTCTGGGCCAATCTGCCCGGTGCACTGATCCCCGAGGGGATGGAGGCCGAGGCGCTGGCCCTGCAACGCCTGCCCACCACCGGCCATTGGGAGGTGCCGCTGATCCTGCCCGAGGGCGGCCGGCTGCGCCTGCTGGCCTGGCACGCCACGCCCCCGGTCTTTGACGGGCCGGAGGACCGGAACGGCCGCCGCAACCATGATGAGGCGGCCTTCTGGCTGGCGCTTCTGGACGGGCGGTTGCCTCTGCCCCCGCCGGAGCCGCCCTTCGTGCTGATCGGCGACAGCAATCTTGACCCGATGGATGGCGACGGGCGGCCGCAGGCGATCCGCGCCCTGCTGGCGCATCCGGCGCTGAACGACGTGACCCCGCGCGGCATGGCCGCCCCGGAGCCGCAGCACAAGGGCGACCCCGCGCTGGACACCGCGGTCTTTGCCGCCACCGGCGGGCTGCGGGTGGATCTGGTGGTGCCCGGCCGCGGCCTGCCCGTCACCGGCGCGGGCGTGCTGCGGCCTGCGGAGACGGACCCGCTTTGGCCCGATCTGGCCGCCGCCAGCCGCCATTTCCCGGTCTGGGTCGCGGTGAACCCCGGTCCCGCTGCCGCCAACCCTTGACCGCAGCCCCCCCATCCGATAGCCCGCGCGCGTCCCCTTTCACGCATGAGGCGCCCGATGGCCAACCCTTCCCTCCTGATCCTTGCCGGCGACGGCATCGGCCCCGAAGTCATGGCCGAGGTGAAGAAGATCATCGCCTGGATGGGCGACAAGCGGGGCGTCACCTTCGACGTGACCGAAGACCTCGTCGGCGGCTGCGCCTATGATGCGCATGGCACGCCCCTGACCGATGCCACCATGGCCAAGGCACAGGAAGTGGACGCCGTCCTGCTGGGTGCCGTGGGCGGCCCGAAATACGACAAGCTGGACTTCAGCGTGAAGCCCGAGCGCGGCCTCCTGCGCCTGCGCAAGGAGATGGACCTGTTCTCGAACCTGCGCCCGGCGCAGTGCTTTGACGCGCTGGCCGACTTCTCCAGCCTGAAGCGTGAAGTGGTCGCCGGTCTGGACATCGTCATCGTGCGCGAGCTGACCTCGGGCGTCTATTTCGGCGAGCCGCGCGGCATCTTCAAGGAAGGCAATGAGCGGGTGGGCATCAACACCCAACGCTATACCGAAAGTGAAATCGCCCGCGTGGCGAAATCGGCCTTCGAACTGGCCCGTCGCCGCAACAACAAGGTCTGCTCGATGGAGAAGGCCAATGTGATGGAATCGGGCATCCTGTGGCGCGACGTGGTGCAGGAAGTCCATGACCGCGATTACCCGGATGTCGAGCTGTCGCATATGTATGCCGATGCGGGCGCGATGCAGCTCTGCCGCTGGCCCAAGCAGTTCGACGTGATCGTGACCGACAACCTGTTCGGCGACCTGCTGTCGGATGCGGCGGCGATGCTGACCGGCTCTCTGGGCATGCTGCCCTCGGCCTCGCTGGGGGCGCCGATGGCCAATGGCCGCCCGAAGGCGCTGTACGAGCCGGTCCACGGCTCTGCTCCCGACATCGCCGGTCAGGGCAAGGCCAACCCGATCGCCTGCATCCTCAGCTTCGCCATGGCGCTGCGCTACTCCTTCGACATGGGGGACGAGGCTGCCCGGGTCGAAGCCGCTGTCGAAAAAGTGCTGGCCGACGGTGTCCGCACCGCAGACCTGCTGGGGCCGGAAGGCGGCGTGCCGGTGTCTACCGCCGCCATGGGCGATGCGATCCTCGCCGCGCTGGACGCCAGCCTCTGATCCTGTGCGGTCCGGTCCTTCCGGGGACCGGACCCGCCTTGCGCCGGGGCGCGCTTCGGGCGAATATGCCGTGGCTTACGGCGCGCTGCGGCGCCCGTGCGGAGGAGCCCGAACCCGATGTCCCCCACCCTGCGCGGTGCGCTGACGGCCCTTGTGGCCTTTGGCATCTATGCCACCCATGACGTGATCATCAAATCGTTGGGCGCGCGCTATTCTTCGTTCCAGATCGTGTTCTTCGTCGGATTGTTCAGCTTTCCGCTGCTGACGCTCCTGCTGATGCGGGACAAGACCGACGGCACGCTCATTCCGCGCCATCCGTGGTGGTCGGCGCTGCGCGGGCTGACCTCGGTCGGGTCGGGCGTCTTTGCCTTCTTCGCCTTCTCGCAGCTTCCGCTGGCGCAAACCTATGCCATCCTCTTTGCGACGCCGCTGATCATCACCCTGCTGTCGATCCCGGTTCTGGGCGAGAAGGTCGGGCTGCGCCGTGGTGTGGCGGTCGTGGTCGGGCTGGCGGGCGTGATGATCGTGCTGCGCCCGGGGTCTGCGCCGCTGGCCGTCGGCCATGCGGCGGCATTGGCTGCCGCCTGTTGCGGCGCAATCTCTTCAGTGATCGTGCGCAAGATCGGGGCCGAGGAGCGGTCGGCGGTGCTGATGCTCTATCCGATGATGCTGCAGGTGCTGCTGATGGGCCTTCTCATGCCGTGGTTCTACACGCCGATGTCGGCGCAGGATCTGGGCATGGCGGCCGTTGTGGCCGTCTTCTCGCTGATCGCAGGGCTGCTGACCATCGTGGCCTACCGCACGGCCTCGGCGGTGGTGGTGGCGCCCATGCAGTATTCACAGCTGATCTGGGCGGTCTTCTACGGCTGGATGTTCTTCAACGAGAGTGTGGATCTGATGACCGGCATCGGTGCCGTGGTGATCGTCGGCTCCGGCATCTATATCGTCCTGCGCGAGGGCACGCCGGATGTATCGCAGAACACGCCGGTGCTGCAGAACCGCTCGCGGCTCGACACCGGGCCGGTACTGCGCTCGGGCCTCTGGCCCTGGCGCAAGGGTCCGCGCGGCGGTCAGTAAGGAATCCACCCGAATCCCGCGCATCGCCCCTTGCCAAACCCCCGCGCGGGCGGTAATCCCCGCCCACGGTCGGAGCGTAGCGCAGCCTGGTAGCGCACCTGCTTCGGGAGCAGGGGGTCGGAGGTTCGAATCCTCTCGCTCCGACCATTTTCCCGCATGATTGCAACTAGATAGATGGCACATGCTGCCGCGCAGGCGGCAGGCATAGCGCCATCACGGCGCTACACTAGCCAAGTCAGCGCCGCCGACCGAATCCTTATGCTCGTCAGCAAAACACCCCCGCCTTGCGGCGAGGGTGCTGTAGCGTCGGTGATGCCGTGCTGGTTGGACACCTCCAGCGCGACGCCGGAGGAGGGTCCGCTGTTGAGACCGTTCGTTTAACGACCGACGGTCCCCTGAGATGGCCGCCTTTTCTTTCGCCGGGGATCAGACTGCGTCGCGTCCGAACAGTTGCGCGAGGATTTCCTGTTCATAGCCTGCCACCTCCGGGCTGCCGTGGTGGCGCGGGCGGGGCAGGTCGATCATCAGATCCAGCGCGATCCGCCCCTGATCCAGCACGACCACCCGGTCGGCCAGCACCACCGCTTCGGCCACGTCATGGGTCACAAGGACGGCGGTAAAGCCCTTTTCGCGCCAGATCCGCTCCAAGAGGCCCTGCATTTCGATCCGGGTCAGCGCATCCAGCGCGCCAAGGGGTTCGTCCAGCGTCAGGATGCGCGGCGCGCCCACCAGCGCGCGGGCCAGCGCCACCCGTTGCCGCTGTCCGCCCGACAGGACCGAAGGCCAGTCGTCGCCGCGATCGGCCAGGCCGACCTCCTCCAGCAACGCATTGGCGCGTTGGTGCGCCTCAGCCCCTTTGGCGATCCCGGTCAGGCCGACCGCGACATTCTCGGCCACCCGCGCCCAGGGCAACAGGCGCGGCTCCTGAAACATGATCCGCGTCTCGGCCGGACCGCCGGGCCCCGGGCGTTCGATCCGGCCGCCATCAGGCTGATCCAGCCCGGCCAGAAGCCGCAGCAGCGTGGACTTTCCGCAGCCGGATTTGCCGATGATGGCCACGAACTGGCCCTCGGGCACCTGCAGATCCAGTCCGCGCAGCACGGATTTCGGGCCGAACCGCCGTTCAACCTTGTGAAAGGCAAAGGCCGCAGGGGTCTGGTCAAAGGCCATCAGTCACCCTTTCGCTGAAAGGCGGGGTGCCATTGCAGGCATTGCCGCTCAAGGAACCGGGCCAGACTGTCGGCCAGCTTGCCCAGAAGCGCATAGATCAGGATCGACAGCACCACGATGTCGATCTGCAGGAACTCGCGCGCCTGCATCGCCATGTAACCCAGGCCGGACTGGGCCGAGATGGTTTCGGCCACGATCAGCGTCAGCCACATGATGCCAAGCGCGTAGCGCAGACCGGCAAAGATGGCGGGCAGGGCACCCGGCAGGATCACCCGGCGGAACAGCCGCAGCGGGCGCATGCCGTAGATGCGGCCCATCTCCACCAGCTGCGGGTCGATGCCCTGAATGCCCAGAAGGGTGTTGACGTAGATCGGAAAGAACACGCCAAGGGCGACGAGAAAGATCTTCGCCCCTTCGCCGATCCCGAACCACAGGATGACCAGCGGGATCAGCGCCAGATGCGGGACGTTGCGGATCATCTGCAGCGTTGTGTCGGTGATGTCGCGGCTGAGGCGCGACAGCCCGTTGGCCAGACCAAGCGCAAAGCCGATGCCGCCACCGATGAGGAAGCCGGCCAGTGCCCGCCCGGTGGAGACGCCGATATGTTCGACCAGCCTGCCGGAGAGTGTCAGCTCCCAGAAAGCGCGCAGCACGGCCGATGGCGCGGGCAGCACATTGGCGCGGATCAGCCCGGCACGCGACAGCGCCTCCCACAGGACAAGGATCAGCACCGGCAGGACCCAGCCGATCCAGCCGCGGCCCAAACCCTTTGCAATGCTCAGGCGGAGAGGCTTTCGCCCCTCCGCCCCGCGGGTGTCTTCGGTGGTCACGGCCATAGGCTCAGCCCTGCGGTGCCTGCCAGACGGCATCCTGAACCACGATGGCCGTGGGGATCAGCCCCAGCCCGAAAAAGCGGTCTGCGGTGGCCTGCTGGCCTGCGATGATCTCGGGCGTCAGGGGGAAGATGCCGAATTGCGCGCGGTCCGCCGCCAGTTTCTGTGCCTCCAGCGGAACGCCGGTCACGGCATGCAGCGCCTCGGCCACCTTGTCGCGGTTGGCATCGGCCCAGGTGGCCGATTCCGCCAGCGCGGCAAGGGTCTTTTCGATGATCGGCGCATTGGCCGGATCGGCGGCAAAGGCCGCATTGCCCAGGAAATAGGTGTTCACCGTGATCACCTCGGGCGCGCGGACCAGAACGGTCGGCTTGTGCTGCACCTCGGCGATGGCAAGGAAAGGATCCCAGATCGACCAGGCATCCACCGCGTCCGAGGCAAAGGCAGCGCCGGCATCGGCGGGGGAGAGATAGACCGCCTCGACATCGCTGAACGCCAGACCATTGGCCTCCAGCGCCGCGACCAGCAGGTTATGGGCCGAGGTGCCCTTGCCGACGGCAACCTTCTTGCCCTTCAGGTCAGCGACCTTTTCGATCCCGTTGCCGGTTTTGGTGATGATCGCCTCGCCCAGACCATTGGCCGGCAGGGCCGCCACATAGACGATGGCCGCACCCGAGGATTGCCCGAAGATCGGCGGCGCATCCCCGGTCCAGCCCAGATGGATGGCCCCGACATTCAGCGCCTCGACCAGCGGCGGCCCCGCGGTGAATTCCACCCATTCGACCGAGACACCCAACGGCTCCAGCGCGGTTTCGATGCTGCGCTGCTCCTGCGCGATCACCGGAAGGTTGGTTTTCTGATAGCCGATCTTCAACGTGGTCACCGCTTCGGCGCGCAGGCCAAGCGGGGCAAGGGCGGTCAGGGCGGCCGCGCTGATCAGAAGCTGGCGGCGGGACAGGTGGGGCATCGTCTTCTCCAATGGACGGACCGGGCCAAGCGGATGAGGCCGCTGTATGGGTGCAGTCTGGCATGGAGGGTATATCACGAGTCAATAGATCGTATTTTGTGGCAGACTGTGAAGCGCCATGATTTAAAGACTTGATAATAATGCATTTAAGAACAGAGACCCAATCGTCTGGAAACGGGACTTCTGCCGTGGGGGTCAGAGAGGGAACATCCTTCTCCCCCGGCGCACAAGTTTGGAAGACCGGAAGCCTCTATTCGGTCACTTGGTTGCGCAAACGCCCTTCGGTCAGCAGCAGCCGCACCGTCTCGGCCGCGTTGCGGCGCATTTCGATGGCGGCATGGTCCGAGTAGAAGGCGTTGTGCGGCGTGATGACCAGCCGCCCGGCCAGCCAGTCCTCCCGCCCGCGCCAGGCCTGCAGCAGGGGATGTGGCCCGGGCGGCTCCTGCGGCAGGGTGTCGATGGCGGCGGCAGCAAGGTGTCCGCTGCGGAGGGCAGCCTCCAGCGCGTCCAGATCGTTGGTCAATTCTCCGCGCGCGGTGTTCACGAGAAGGGCGCCCGGCTTCATCTGCGCCAGTCCCGCTGCACCCAGAAGACCCCGGGTGGCGGCGGTGGCAGGGCAGTGAAGCGTCACCACATCGGATTGCCCCAGCAGATCGCCAATCCGGTTCACCCGGTCATAGCCGATGGCCTTCTCATGGCCGGGTGGCTGCCCCGGATCATAGCCCAGAAGCCGAAAGCCGAAAGGTTTCAGCCGGTTGACAACAGCCGTCCCGATTCGGCCGACACCGACAATCCCCACGGTCGCACGGTTCGACCGTGAAAGTGGTGACAGGCTGTGCACCTGCCAGCCGCGGACATGGCCGCGGGCGTGGCTGTCGTGCTCCCACAGCCGCCGGTGCAGCGACAGGATCATGGCAACGGCATGATCGGCGACTTCCTCGGTGCCGTAATCCGGGTTGTTTGCGAAGGGAATGCCCGCCGCTGCCAGCGCGGGCAGATCGATCTTCTCATAGCCGACGCCATAGCGGACCACGGCGCGGCATCTGTGAAGATGGGCGATACTGGCCGGTCCCAGCCGGGCGCCCCAGACCATCAGGGCATCCAGCCGCGCCAGCCGGGCCGGATCGAACCGGGCCTCATCGGTGGTGTCGAAAAAGTCGATTTCGACGCCATCGCCCAGAAGGTCTGCTTCCAGATCCGGCTGGCCGATCATGTGGTCGGTGATTCCGAGCACAGGTTTTGGATGATGCGTCATGCGGGCCTCGCCGGTTGCCGTACCAAGGATTGCGGCAGGTGGCGCGCGGTGCAACCGGTGCGGCGGAACCCGTCCCGGCGCGGACAGCCGGATATTTCTCCTGCATCGCAGATCCGGAGAACGGTTGTTCGGAAACGCTAAGGTTATTCTCCGCGGGCGGAGAAGACAGGTCTGTTCTCCTGCCGGTGCGCTGGTCTTTGGAATGGCTGGACAAGGCGGCAAGCCGTAGTTTGCGGCCGGAAGCAGACAGTTGGACAAAGCCATGACACTTCGGATCACAGGCATCGCCGGCAGCCTTGGCCGCCCTTCGCGCACCCGCGCCCTTGTCACCCTCGCGACCGCGCGCGTGGCAGAGCGGCATGGCGGACAGGCACAGGTGTTCGACCTGAACGACCTGCAGCCGGGTCTGGGCACCGCGGGCCGGATTGAGGACCTGCCGGCAGAGGCGCGCAGGATCGTCGATCTCATTCGCGCGGCGGATGTTCTGGTTGTGGGCAGCCCGGTCTACAAGGGTAGCTATTCGGGGCTTTTCAAGCATCTGTTCGATCTGATCGAACCAGCCGATCTGGCGGGCAAGCCGGTGCTGCTGACGGCGACTGGCGGTGGCGAAAAGCATGCGCTGGTCATCGAACACCAGCTTCGTCCTCTGTTTGCTTTCTTTGAGGCGGCGGTCCTGCCGACGGGTGTCTATGCCGCCCCGGCGGATTTTACCGAAGGCCAGCCCCCTGCGCCGGGTCTGCTGGCCCGGCTGGATCGCGGCATCGACCAGCTTTCCGCGGTGCTGGGCCACCGGCCGGATGCCCGCGCGGCCTGACCGGGCGCGGGGGGCGGCAACTCATCGGACGGCGCGGGTTTTCCGCGCCGTTTTCATTTCCGGCCTGCCGTCCATCGTTCTGAACCGCCGAGGACTTGCCGCGGGGAGAAAGCAGAACTCCGCTGTTTGCAGGGCCAAAGCCGGAAAATGCTTCCCAAACCCGGCCAACCTATAAAATGGACAATACGGACAGGTCAGTCTATCAAATTGGATAACGAAATCCGCAACATGCGGAGGACGGTTCCCGGTGATGGATGGGCGGACCATGGTCCTTCCGGCCGTCAGACGGGAGCAGAACCAATACCGGAGCACCAGAAACCGGCAGGGGCGCGGCCTTCCTGCCATTGGAGAAGCCTTGCCTGCCGCAGCCTGCGGTGCAGATCCGCCGTTTCCGACGCTCCGTCATCCGCCGGCCGGCAGGCGGATACCGATCACCGCCCCGTGCCGCCGCAGTCGGCGCCGGAGCACAACAAACCCCGAAGCTTCAGGACCTTTCCCATGACCGACCAACGCTCTGATTTCCGGCTGTCGCGCCGGCACCTTCTGGCCGGGACGGCCGCGCTTGGCGCGCTGTCATTGTCCGGCCTGTCCTCTGTGGCGCGTGCGGCAGCACCGGGCGGCGATCTTGTCTTTCTGATCGATTCCCTCGGTCCGACCTGGATTCCGAACAACAGTTCTATTTCCAGTTTCCAAGGCCATATCTGGGGTCATGTGACGGACAAGCTTATCTATGTGAACGCCGAAGGGGCGGTCAGCCCCTGGATCGCCGAAAGCTGGGACCAGAACGAGACCGCAACGGAATTCGTCCTGCGGCTGAAGCCGGGCGTGTCCTTCTCGGACGGGACGTCTGTGGATGCCGCGGCGGTGGTTGCCAATCTGGACATCTGGTATGCGGGCCGCACCGAGGACGGCATCAATCCTGTGGGCCTGTTCCCGAAAACCTATGACCGGAGCGAGGTTGTGGACCCGCTGACGGTGAAGGTGCTGTTCAAGGCGCCGACGCTCGGCTTCATTCCCACACTGGGCTATCACGGGTCGATCCTGATTTCTCCGGCGACACTGGCTTCGCCCGCGACGGATCAGGCGGATCTGTCGAAGACGGTGGCCAGCGGCCCCTATCTGGTGGACAGCTGGAAGGAAGGCGATTTCGTCCGGCTGGTGAAGCGCCCCGATTACAACTGGGGCCCAGCCGAGGTGGGGCATACCGGCCCGGCCTTCCTCGATTCGATCACCTATAAACTGGTGGCAGAGCAGTCGCTGCGGGTGGCAGCGGTGCAGGCCGGACAGGCGGATGTGGCCTATAATGCCTCCCCCCAAGAGCTTGAATCGCTGAAGGCAGAGGGGTTCGTCACCGCGACGCCGCGCTATCTGGGTTTTGTGAACGGCTGGGCGATCAACACGAAGCTGGCACCCTATGACGATGTCCGGGTGCGGCAGGCGCTGCGGGTGGCCATCGACCGGCAAGAGATCATCGACACGGTTTATACCCCCGACTGGCAGCTGGCAAAAAGCTTCATCCAGAGCAATGTGCCGGGGGCGACCGATCACGGCGACCTGCTGGTCCATGACGCCGCCCGCGCCGAGGCACTGCTGGACGAGGCAGGATGGGTCAAGGGTTCCGATGGCATCCGCGCCAAGGACGGCAAGCCGCTGGAACTGGTGCTGCATTCCAACCCCTATCTCGCCACCTCGCGCGCGGTGGATGAGCTGATTGCGCAGCAGCTGGGCCGGCTTGGCTGGAAGGTGGACATCCGCGCCTATGACGTGGTGACCTTCGGCGAGAAGGTCCGCTATGCCAGCGAAGGTGTGCCAGCCTACGAGGTGACCCGCAGCTTCATCGATGCAGGCACCGTGGCCAGCATCCTGACCGATGCCAACAAGGGCGAGAACTGGTTCAATCTGGGCGACAGCGACCCGCGCATCAACGAGCTGCGCGACAAGATTGCAGGCGCGGCCAGCCATGAGGTGCGCAACCCGCTGCTGGATGAGCTGCAGGCCTATGTCCTTGATCAGGGCTACTTTATCCCCCGGACGCAGATCGTGCAGCGCATCTATGCGCAATCGGCCGAGGTGAAGGATGTCGTCTACAACGGCATCGCCTACGCCAGCTACTACCGCGCGACCAAGGGCGCCGTCTGAGGCGGCCCCGACCGGAGGTGAAGACATGCGAAACGCCTATCTGACCTATGCGGCAAAGCGCCTGTTGCAGGCCGTTGTCGTGATCCTGCTGACCTATGTCTTCACCTTCGTCGTGGTCAGCATCCTGCCCGGTGATCCGATCACCAGCATCCTGCGCGATCCGCAGAACGGGTTCACGCTGGAGGAGATCGAGCAGATCATCGCCGCGCAGGGGCTGGACCAGCCGATTCATGTGCAGCTGTGGACATCACTGTCAGGTTTTGTCACCGGCGATCTGGGGCTGTCGATGCGGTCCAGCCGCCCGGTGGCCACCCTGATCGCAGAGGTCCTGCCTTCGACCCTGACGCTGGCGGCCTCCTCGCTGACGGTGGCACTGACCCTGGCTCTGGCCATCGCCTATGGCACGCGCTTTGTGCCGCGCCGCTATGGCCAGGGCATTCTGCGCGGCTTTCCCTCCCTGTTCCTGTCGGTGCCCAGTTTCGTGATCGGGCTCTTCCTGATCCATGTCTTCGGCTTCAAGTTCGGCCTGTTCATGGTGATCGACCCGAACAGCTTCTGGGCCACTTTCTTTGCGGCGGTCGCACTTGGCATCCCGATCTCGGCCCAGATCGCCGAGGTGCTGATTGCCAATCTGGATCACGAGGCCGGGCAGGATTATGCGGCCGTGGCACAGGCCCGGGGGTTGCGGCAGTCGCGGCTGTTCTTCCGGCATCTCTTGAAGCCGTCGTCCCTGCCGGTGGTGACGGTGATCGCGCTGATGGTGGGCGAGGTGCTGGGCAACACCCTGATCACGGAAACCGTCTTCGGCCGCACCGGCGTGGGCAGCCTGATCCAGCGGGCGGTGGTCACGCAGGACCTGCCCGTCCTGCAGGCCATCGTCTCGCTGGCCGCGCTGGTTTTCGTGGTGATCAACCTGATCGCGGACCTGATCTATCCGCTGCTGGACCCGCGCGTGAACCTGCTGGGCAGTGCGCGCCGTCCCGTGACGACCGCAGATGACACCCCTCCGCAAACGGTGACCGCATGACGACCTCGCTTCTTTCCCTTTCGCGTGCCGGCGGGTTGTTGCGCCTTGCGCGGCCAAAGACCCCGCTTGGCGTGATCCTGTCCTTCGTCGTCCTGGCCACCATCATCGGCTGGTCGCTTTTCCCGGGGGTCTTTGCCACGCATGATCCTTTCGTGGGCGTGCCCGCTGACAAGTTGCAGGCACCCGGTCTGCAATACTGGCTTGGCACGGATCATCTGGGCCGCGATCTTCTGGCCCGCGTGATCCATGGCACCGCCTCTTCGGTGACAAGCGCGCTGATCGCCGTGACGATCGCACTGGTCATCGGCGGGCTGATCGGGCTTCTGGCCGGATTTCTGGGCGGCTGGACCGATATCGTTCTGGCCAGGCTGGTCGATGTTCTGCTGGCAATCCCGAACTTCCTGCTTGCGGTGATCGTCGTCACCGCGCTTGGCTTCAGCACGCTGAATGCCGCCATCGCAACGGGCATTTCGGCCGTGGCCGTCTTTGCCCGGGTGATGCGGTCCGAGGTCATCAAGACCCGCCATGCCACCTTTGTCGAGGCTTCATGGCTGTCGGGGGGATCGCGCTGGCACATCCTGACGCGGCACGTGCTTCCCAATGCCTCGCGCTCGGTCCTGCCGCTGGCGGTGCTGCGCTTCGGCCTGTCGATCCTTGTGATCGCGGGTCTGGCCTTTCTGGGCTTCGGTGATCCGCCGCCTGCTTCGGACTGGGGCCTGCTGATCGCCACCGGCAAGGATTACCTGAAATGGCCGTGGCTGGTCTATGCGCCTGCCATCGTCACCATCGCCACCGTTCTCTCGCTTAACAGGATCAGCCGATGGCTTCGCAATTCCAACTGAACCCGCCGCTGCTGCGCGTCCGCGACCTGAATGTTCATTACGGCCCCAATCATGTGGTGCACGACGTGGGCTTTACGCTGGACCGTGGCCAGAGCCTTGCGCTGATCGGCGAATCCGGATCGGGAAAATCCACCATCGCACGGGCGGTGCTGCGGCTTTTGCCCGGGCAGGGCGAGGCTGCGGGGCGGGTTGAGTTCCGCGGGCAGGACATCCTGTCCCTGCCGGAGCGCCGGTTCCGCCCGCTGCGCGGTCGCGCCATCGGCTTTGTACCGCAGGACCCCGGCAATGCGCTGAACCCCGTGCGCACCATCGGAGTGCAGGCCGAAGAGGCCGCGGCCCTTCTGGACGAGGCGGATGCCCGTGTCCGCAAGGCCCTGATCCTTGAAACCTTCGCGCAGGTCGGGTTGGACAACCCGCAGCGGGTCTATGACAGCTATCCGCATCAGCTTTCCGGCGGGATGCTGCAACGGGTGCTGATCGGGCTGGCGGTGCTGCCGCGTCCCGCCCTTCTGGTGGCGGACGAGCCGACCAGCGCGCTGGATGTGACGATCCAGAAGCGCATCCTTGACCTGCTGTCCCGCCTGCGCGCGGAGCTGGACATCAGTCTGCTGCTGATCACCCATGACCTTGCCATCGCGGCCGAACGCACCGATGCGCTTCTGGTCCTGAAAGGCGGCGTGGTGCAGGAGGCAGGACCGACCCCCGCCGTCTTTGCCGCGCCGTCCTCGGCCTATGCCAGAAAGCTGCATGCCGATGTGCCCGCGCTGAACCCCGACCGTTACGCCAGCCTGCGCGATCCGGGTTTCCGGCGACTGACACAAGCCGCCCCGAAGATCGAGGTGTCGGGCGTGACCAAGACCTTTGCCGTGGATGGGCAGAGCCTGACTGCCGTGGATGACGTGTCCTTCGCCGTGCCCGCAGGCACCACCCATGCGCTGGTGGGGGAATCCGGTTCGGGCAAGACCACGACGATCCGCCTGCTTCTGGGGCTGGACCAGCCCGATGCCGGCGGGATTACCGTGGCCGGGGCGCCGCTGTCGGGCCGCGGGCCGGACACGCTGCGCGAGGCGTGGCGGCATCTGCAGCTGGTCTACCAGAACCCCTTCACCTCGCTTGACCCGACATGGAAGGTGGAACAGCTGATCCGGGAACCCCTGGACCGTTTCCGCATCGGCACACCGAAAGAGCGGACCGCCCGTGTGCGTGAGGTTCTGGCCAGTGTCGGCCTTGCCGATCATCTGCTGTCCCGCCGTCCCGCGGCGCTGTCCGGCGGACAGCGGCAACGGGTGGCCATCGCCCGCGCGCTGGTGTTGAAGCCGGACGTGATCGTGCTGGACGAACCGACCTCGGCGCTGGATGTCAGCGTGCAGGCCGATATTGTTCAGGTCCTTCTGGAGCTTCAGGCCAGCCTTGGCCTGACCTATGTCTTCGTCAGCCATGATCTGGCGCTGGTGCGCCAGCTGGCGCACAGCGTCTCGGTCATGCACCGCGGTCGCATCGTCGAACACGGGCCCGTGGCGCAGATCTTCGATCACCCGCGCGAGCCCTATACCCGCAGCCTTCTGGACGCCATTCCGCGCGGCATTGCCGCCCGGGAGACCGCGTCCCATCGTATCAGGGAACTGACCGCATGACCCTTGCCCTGACCATCCGCCTGCCGCAGCCGGACTTCCGCCCGAAGCTTCGGCTTGGTTTCAACACCCGCGTGGCGTTCAACGACAAGGACGGTCCGGCGCAGGGGCTGCGCGACGGGATCGCGCTGTATCAGGCGGCCGAGCGGCTGGGCTATCAGTCCGGCTGGTCCTATCAGCGGCATTTCGACCATTACCTGTCGTCGCCGTTGCCGTTCTTTGCCGCGGTGGGCCAGCACACCAGCCGGATCACCCTTGGATCGGCCGTGATCCCGATGCGCTATCAGGACCCGATCCTGCTGGCCGAAGCGGCAGGCACCACCGACCTGCTGATCGGCGGGCGGCTGGAGCTGGCGGTGTCCACCGGAGCCACGGCGGCGTTCGATGCCGTTTTCGGCCCCGTCGCCACCGATGCGCGGACCGAGGCGAAACGGCGGCAGGCGCGCTTTCTGGCCGCGGTGCGCGGCGATGTGCTGCACCGGGTGGACGGGCCGGGGCAGGGTGCGCCCGAAGGCACCGAACTGCGCGTGACCCCGCACAGCCCCGGTCTGGCGGGCCGCATCCGGCAGGGCGTGTCCAGTGTCGCCTCGGCCATCCATGCGGCCGAACTGGGGCTGTCGCTGATCACCGGCACCGTGCAGCACGGGCAGGACCCGGGCGAGAGTTTCAGCGACCATCAGGCGCGGATCATCCAGACCTACCGCGTGACATGGGAGCTTCTGCACGGGACCAAGGCGCCGCCGGTGGCGGTGGCTGCATCGGTCCTGCCCGGGACGACGGATGAATTGCGCGACACCTATGCCGCCTATGATCATGAGCGGCGCACCTTCGGCATTGCGGCCTCGCGGCCCGCGGGGGCGCTGACGCCTACGGCCCGCAGCAACGCGCCCGAGGGCAGCCAGATTTCCCCGGTCTTCCACGGTGCGCCCGATCAGGTGGCTGCGGCTGTGCTGGCGGATCCCGGCATCGCGCTGGCGGATGAGCTGGTGCTGTTCCTGCCCCCCGGGTTTGGTCTGCCCCAGAACATCCGGCTGCTGACCGATCTGGCAGAAACCGTGGCGCCCGCGCTCGGCTGGTCTCCCGCGGCCTGAAGGGCGCTGGGATTTCTGCCACGGACGGCCCCCCGTGCGGGGGCCGTTTCGTTTCGGGGTGTGCGGTTGCCCGGGATTCCGCGCAGAAAGAGGCGATGCGGGTGCAGGAAATCTTCGTCTCCCCAAGTGCTTGAATAGAGACTGCGCTTCTCGTGACAGGCCTCAAAAGGGAGAGACAGGTCGTTCTTTTTCTGCGCCGCAAATGATAGCTTTTCTGTAACGCGAACGACCCATTCCGACAGATCAGGAGCGAGACGCCATGTCCGCAGAGTTCATCTCCATCACGTTCCCCAATGCCTCGACCGACATCGCACCCCTGCCGGATGCGCCGGTCGATCCGGCCTTTCTGGTGCGTTATGCCCGGACGCTGGATGATTACGGGTTCAACTACACGCTGATCCCCTATCACTCGTCGTCTTTCGACAATTTCACCATTGCCGCCACGATCCTTGCGGTGACGAAAAATATTTCCGTCATTGTCGCGCTGCGTCCGAACACCGTCTATCCCACGGTGGCGGCCAAGGCGCTGGCCACGCTCAGCCAGTTGGGCGGCGGGCGTGTGGTGGTGCACTTCATCGCCGGGGGCGATCCGGCGGAACAGGCGCGCGAGGGCGACTTCCTGAACAAGGAGGAACGCTATGAGCGGCAGGCCGAATATATCCGCATTCTGCGCCGGGCCTGGGAATCCTCCGAACCCTTCAGCCATGAGGGCAAATATTACCAGTTCAAGGATTTCGCCTCGAAGGTGCGCCCGGTGAAGCCGATTCCGGTGTCGGTGGGGGGCTCCTCGGAGGAAGCCTACCGCGTGGGCGGAGAACTGGCGGACATCTTCGGCCTGTGGGGCGAGCCGCTGAAGGAAACCCGCGAACAGATCGAGAAGGTGAATGCCGCTGCCGCCGCGGCAGGCCGCAAGGATCGGCCGCGCATCTGGGTGACCTTCCGACCGATCATCGCCCAGACCGACGAGCTTGCGTGGGAAAAGGCCTATGCCGTGCTGGATCGCCTGAACGCCGCCCGCGAAAAGGGGCTGGCGCGCAAGCCGGTGAATGCCGCCGCGCCGCTGAACGTCGGTTCGCAGCGGCTGCTGGAGATCGCCAAGCGTGGCGATGTGCAGGACCGCGCGCTCTGGTATCCGACCGTCACCGCCACCAATGCCTCGGGCGCGTCCACCGCGCTTGTCGGCTCGCCCGAGACGATTGCCGCCTCGCTTCTGGACTATGTCGATCTGGGGGCCGATCTCATCTCGATCCGCGGCTACGACAATTACAACGATGTGGTGGATTACGGCCGCTATGTGCTGCCTCTGGTCCGCAAGGGTCTGGCCGAGCGGGAGGCCGCGAAGGCCCCGGTGGCCGAGACGGTCTGATCCTTACCTGACGGAGCCGGTGCCTACCGGCTCCGTCCCCCCGATGCCCGCAGAAGAGACAATATCGTGCCAACCGAACCCGAACACCGGCCCGCCGTAATCGTGCCGCCCGAAACCCTTGCCCGGATCGCCGCGGCGGGGCGGGTGGCCGACCGCAACGGCAGCTTTCCCGCGGAGGGCATTCAGGCGGTGCAGGACGCCGGTCTGCTGCAGGCCACCGTTGCGCGTCGCTATGGCGGGCCGGGCGGTGGGCTGGATCAAATGGTGCAGATCATCAGCCAGATCGGCCGGGCGGACCCGTCCGTCGCGCTGATCGTCACCATGACGCTGGCCAATCATCTGGCGCAGGCGGACCGCAGCCATTGGCCGGAAGACTATTATCGTCAGATCGTGGCCGAAGGTCGCAGCCGCCCGATCCTGCTGAACGCCGCCCGGGTGGAGCCGGACCTTGGCTCCCCTGCGCGGGGCGGGTTGCCGCAGACCCGCGCCCGGCGCACGGCCACCGGCTGGGCCATCAGCGGGACGAAACGCTTCGTCACCGGGTCCGAGGGGCTGACCCATTTCCTTGTCTGGGCCACAACGGATGAATCGCCCGCCCGCGTGGGCACCTTCATCGTCCCGGCCGAGACGCCCGGCATCACCATCATTCACAACTGGGACAGTCTGGGGATGCGGGCCACCTCGTCCCATGATGTGTCCTTCGACAATGTGGCCGTGCCACTGGGGCAGGTGCTGGATCTGGTTGAGGCCGGAAAGGGCCATCAGGATAATCTGGGTCATGCGGTGCTGACGCTGGCGCTGACTTCGATCTATCTGGGTGCCGGAGAGGCCGCGGCCGAGGCCTTTGCCCGCTTTGCCCATGACCGGGTGCCCGCCAACCTTGGCCGCCCGATTGCCGAGACGGAGCGGATTCAGACTGCCGCGGGTGAGATCGACCTGCTGGTCGGTTCGGCGCGGACCTTCCTGTTCGACGCGCTGGCGCATCACCGCCACGATCCGCTGCATCTGATGCGGGCGCGGCTTATTGTCGGGCGGCAGCTGCATGCGGCGGCGGGGCTGGCGGTGAAGACCTTGGGCAACCCCGGTCTGGCCGCCGAGCTGGGGCTGGAACGGAATTTCCGCGATCTGCAGGCGGTGCTGGTTCATGCTCCGCAAGAGGACACGGTGCTGACCATCCTTGGCCGCAGCGCGCTGACCCGGTTCCGCGAGGCACAGGAGACGCCGCCCCTGCGGCAGGCCGTCTGACGTGACCATCCGCCTTTACCGCCCCGGCCCGCAGACTATGCTGGCCATGCAATTTCGGACGGTGCCCCGGGCGCCTGTCCTGATCGGGGAAAGACCATGACCTATGTCATTCTTGGTGCAGGCGCCCTTGGCACCAGCCTTGCGGCCCAGTTCACCGAAGCCGGGATCGCCACCCTGCTCATCGGGCGCGGCGCACAGTTGGAACATCTGCGGCGGGAGGGACTGCTTTATCAGCGGCCCGGCGGCACATATCGCGTCGCGCTGAATGTGGCGGCGATTGGCGAGTTGCGGCTGACACCTGCGGATACGCTGGTGCTGGCCGTCAAGGCGCAGGATGTCGAGGAACTGAGCGCAGAGCTGGCGCATATTCCGGTCGAAGGCGGCGGCTTTGCCAGCGACCTGCCGGTTCTGACGCTGCAGAACGGGCTGGAGGCAGAACGGATCGTCGCGCGCCGCTTCCCGCGGCTTTATGCGGCGGTGGTGCGGGTGCCCGCAATCTATACCCGCACGGGCACCGTCCGTGTGCTGGCAGAGCCGCAGTTCGCCAGCCTGACTCTGGGTCGCTATCCGGCCGGCAAGGATGAGGTGACGGCACGGCTGACCGCCGATCTGGTCCGGGCGGGGGCGCTGGTGGAAGAGCGTGCCGATATCCGCCGATGGAAGGCGCAGAAGCTTCTCCATAACGTGCGCAATGTGGTGGAACTGTTCGCAGGCAGTCCCGAGGACGCGGCGCGTGCGGGCGATGCCCTTGCTGCCGAGGCGAAGTCGGTGCTGCGGGCAGCGGGGCATGATCCGGCAGCCGAGGCCGAGCGGCGGGTTTCGCTGGAAGGCTGGCGGATCCTGCGCGATCCCGACGATCCCGGCGGCCAGTCCACCTGGCAAAGCTTTACCCGCGGGGCCCGCAGCGAGGTGGATTTCCTGAACGGCGAAATCGTGCTTCAGGCACGGCTGCACGGGCTGGCGGCGCCCTGGAACCTTGCGGCACAGAGGCTGGCGGCGGAACTGGCTGCACGGGGCGGTGCGCCGGGAGACATCGGTCTGGACCGGCTTCTGCAACTGGCGCAGTCCGAAGAGGCGGCCTTGTCGGCCGTGCCCTGTTGAAAGGCCCCGCATGACCGCTGCCCGCCCCTCTCCCGTCGCGGCGCATATCCTTGGCGTTGCAGGTGGTCTGTTCTACCGCGAGGGCATCCGCGCCGTGGGGATCGACCGCATCATCCTTGAGGCCGATATCGCCAAGGCCACGCTCTACCGCCACTACAGATCCAAGGAGGATCTGGTGCTGGCCTATCTGCAGGGGCGCCATGATCTGGTGATGCAGGGGCTGGACGAGGTGCTGGCCCGCTTTGCCGATCCGCGTGCGCAGATCGCCGAGATTTTCGAAGGGCTGGTCCGCAAGGCCGGAAACCCCGAGTTCCGTGGCTGCGCCTTCGGGCTGGCTGTGGCGGAACATGGCGAAAGCGCGCGGATCGTCGGCATGGCGCGGATGCACAAATCCGCCGTCGCCGCGGTGCTGGACGGCATTGCCCGCCGCGCCGGGCTGGCCGCGCCGGGCAGCACCGGCTGCCATCTGGCGCTGCTTTATGACGGCGCGCTGGCGCGTCGGGCGATTTATGGCAGCGTGCAGCCCATGCGCGAGGCGAAGGAATGCGCACTGGCCTTGTTCGATCAGGCCCTGCGCGAAACGACGGCAGGAAAGACACCGGCATGACACAGCGCATTGATTATTTCTTCGGCCTCGGCTCGCCCTGGGCCTATGTCGGGCTGGAGCCCTTCGTCGATCTGGCCCGGGCCGAGGGGGCCGAGATCGTGCCCCATGTCATCGGGTTGATCGAAGAGAATGGCGGCATCTATTCCAAGAACCGTCCCCCCGCGCGCAAGGCCTATTGGCTGACAGACCTGCGTCGCTGGGCCGCGCGGCGTGGCGTCTCCCTGCGGTTCGAGGGGCGCGAGGGCCTGTCCGATATCGCCCCCGCAGGCGATCTGGTCATCGCGGCCTATCTGCGGGGCGAGGACTGGCTGTCCCTGGCGCGCGCCTTCCACGCGGCCTTCTGGGGCCGGGCCGAGGATATCGGCGCGGCAGAGGTGCGGGCACGGTTGGCTTCGGCCGCGGGTTTCGACAGCGCGGCGCTTGAGGCTTTCGCCCAAGGGCCGGAGGTTGCCCGCCGCAAGGCCGAAAGCCTTGATCTGGCCCGCGGCGCCGGCGTCTTCGGCCTGCCCTCCTATCTGGTGGGCGGAGAGCTGTTCTGGGGGCAAGACAGCCTGCCGTTTCTGGAACGCCATCTGAAAGGCGAGGCGCTGACCGCCTGACGCCCGCCGCTCAGGGTGGCGGCAGGATTTTCCCGGGGTTGAACAGATCCTCGGGGTCCAGCGCCGCCTTCAGCCGCCGCATCACCGCCAGCGCGGGGCCGTGTTCGGCCGCCATGTATTTCTGCTTGCCGATGCCGACGCCATGTTCCCCCGTGCAGGTGCCATCCACCGACAGCGCCTTTTCCACCATGGCCGAGTTGATCGCCGTCACCACTGCCTCGTCGGCGGGATTTTCGGGGTCGATGGCAAAGACCACATGGAAATTGCCGTCACCGACATGGCCCATGATGGCATAGGGCACCGGGCAATCGGCCAGCAGAGCCTTGGCATGGACGATGCAATCGGCCAGCGCGCCGATGGGCACGCAGACATCGGTGGGCCAGCCGCGCGATCCGGGGCGCAGCGCCAGCGTGGCATTATAGGCGCTGTGCCGGGCCTTCCACAGGCGGTTGCGTTCTTCCTCGGCCCGGGCCCAGCGAAAGCCGGAACAGCCGTTCGCTTCGGCCAGGCTGCGAAACAGCTCCACCTGCGCCTCCACTTCGGCCGTGCTGCCGGCGAGTTCCACGAACAGCGTGTCGGCCACGGTTTCAGCCAGGCCGGAGAAGGCGTTGACCGCGGCCACCGCGCCTGCATCCATATATTCCACCCGCCCCGGCGTCAGGCCGCATTGAATGGCCTCGATCGCGGTGCGGCTGGCCTCGGCCGGGCCCGGGAAGGTGCAGACGGCGGCCAGCACTTCTTCCGGCCGGCCATGCAGGCGCAGGGTCACTTCGGTGATGATGCCCAGCGTCCCTTCGGAGCCGAGGTAAAGATGCGTCAGATCATACCCGGCCGAAGATTTGCGGGCACGGCGTCCGGTGCGGATCACCTCGCCCTGCGGGGTCACGACGGTGAGGTTCAGCACATTCTCCGCCATCGTGCCATAGCGCACCGCGCTGGTGCCCGAGGCGCGGGTCGCGCTCATCCCGCCGATGGTGGCATTGGCGCCGGGGTCCACCGGGAAGAACAGGCCGGTGTCGCGCAACTGCGCATTCAGTGCCTCGCGCGTGATCCCGGCCTCGACCGTGCAGTCCAGATCGTCGGGGCTGATCCGCAGCAGGCGGTCCATCCGCATCATGTCGATGCTGACGCCGCCGCGCAGGGCAGCGACATGCGCCTCCAACGAAGAGCCGAGGCCATGGGCGATGACCGGCACGCGGGCCGCGGTGCAGATGCGGACGACCTCGGCCACCTCTTCGGTGCTGACGGGCCAGACCACGGCATCAGGCGGCTGCGGTGTGTGATGCGTCTCATGCCCGGCATGATGGTCGCGGTCGGCCGCGCGGATGGAGAACCGGTCCCCCAAAAGGGCAGAGAGGGCATCATAGGTTGCGGGATCAAGCGTCATCGGTCGGGTCCATGCGGCAGCTGCGGCCTTCGGCCGTGGTTCGCTGCAATCTAGCGCCTTGCCCTCAAGATGAAAGCCGAAGGGCAGCAGAGATGTTTCATCCTTTGGCATCGGCAGGGAATATTTCTGTCTCATCCGCGATGGCGGCAGAAGCCGGCTTTTCCGGCCCCTGTCCTGCTGCGGCACCGGACGCGAAGCGGGCCTTGCGGGGACGGGAATATATCGGGTTAAGCCGACGTGCACCTCCTTGGGCAAACACCGGCTCTGGTTGCGCTGCTGTCGGTGAGTGTTTCAATCCGGACGGCGAATTGTGGTATCTTGCCGATCCGACGGGGGCGGAGATCCAGAGCCGGTCAGCGTGGCGGGATGGTCGTATCTAGCCTGACTGAACGTCGGCAAGGCCGATGCCCGCGGTGAACCGGTCTTCGACGGGGGCATTCACCATCTTACCCGCGCGGAGATAAAAGGCGATCCCGGCCCGGCCGCGATGAAGACCGCTCGGACCGGGGAAGTGCCATAAGCCTATCGGCGGCGACCGGACCCCGGTGCGCTGGCCCCATGGTCCAGCTTTGCGAGGCGAGGGGGCGCGGTGTGATCCTGATCCGTTCGCTTGTCGAAACCGGCGCCCTGCATCGCGCTGGTCAGCCGGCCGGGTTGCGGCTAGAAAGCCAGAATAAGAATGATTTCAATAACAAGAGATCGTGATGACCGAATATGGTGCGCCGGATCATGTGGCCACTGCCCCGCTCCCCGCGCGGCATCCCCCCGGGCCGGGCGGCTGGATGGTCGCGCTGGATCTGGACGGCACGGTGCTGGACGATCACCACCGGGTTCCGGCAGCGGTGCAGGCGGCGATTGCGGACACCCGGGCGTGCGGTGTGCGGGTGGTCATCGTGACGGCACGGGCGCCGGTGGCCGCGCGGCATGTGCTGGGCGGGATCGGGCCGGTCGATGCGGTGATCTGTCTGGGCGGTGCGCAGATGCTGCGCCGCGATGCCTCGGGCCTGTGGCTGGCCGATCCGGACCTGCCGCCCGACACTGTGCCATCCGGGGCGGTGGCGGGCGTGGTCCGCGCCGCGCGTGCCCTGTCGTTGCCGCTGGCGGTCTACGCGGGTGAGGGGCTGTTCGCCGACCGTCTGGAAGAGATGCTGACCGAAGAGCTGCAGATCACCGGCATGACCGGGGCCGAGGCCGATCTTCTGGCGCTGGACCGGCCGGTCCTGAAGATGCTGGCCATCGCCCCGCCGGGGCGCGAGGGTGATCTGCTCCGTCTGCGCGCAGAGGCGGAAGGCGCGCTGTCCTGCGTGCTGTCCCATCCCCGCTATCTGGAGATCATGCGGCAGGGCGTGCGCAAGGGCCGGGCGCTGGCCCGGCTGCGCGATCATTGGCAGGTGGACCGGGCGCATTGCGTGGCGATGGGCGATTCCGAAAATGACCTGTCGATGTTCGCCGAGGCCGGGCTGCCCATTGCCATGGGCAATGCCACGCCCGAGGTGCAGGCGGCGGCGCGCTTCGTCACCGCATCCCACAGGCAGGCGGGCGTGGCGGTCGCGCTGAACCGGCTGATCGCGGGCTACTGGACCTCGCCTGCCCCTGGTCAGCTTTTGCGGTAGGGTCGAGGCGGCAGCATCCGTTGTCCGGCCGAACCCTATGTCCGCACCGTGCAGCATCCGCAGCTCCGCACCCGCCCCGATCTGATGGCCGCGGACATCCCTGTTGCATGATGCTGATCATGGGTGAAGGCCGCTGCCACCGGATCATCAATGCCGCGATCATGCCCGTGGCGGTCAGCGACAACACCAGTGCCATCCCATCCTGATCGACAAACGTGATGGCCTATTTCACCTGCCGCGGCGCCTGAATGCGAGGCCCGGCTGGTGGAAGCCGCGAGAGAGCCGAGGGTCTTTCACCCCCCCGCGGTTCAGCGGCTCATTTCAGCTCATGCCATCGCGCGGCCAGGCCGCGCAGGGCATCGGCCTTCTCCGGCAAGGGCACGGCCCTGGTGGCGGGAGGATCGGCCCGGCTCAGGCACAGAAGCGCCGCGCCCGCTGATGTTCCTGTGGCGGATTGCGCCACCTCGACCCCCTCGGGGCGCAGCGCGGCCAGCATGGCCAGATAATCTGGATTGCGGGCGAAGGGTCCTTCGATGATCACCGACCCCCGCGCGCCGATCAGTGAAAGGCAGGTGTCGGTCATCAGCGCAAGGTAATGCGACAGCGCGACCATCCGCGCGCCTTCGGTGGGCGGCTCCGCCGTCCAGCGGTGTTGGCGGCCCTGATAGGGTCCGGAGCCGGGTTCCACCGCGGGCAGCAGCAGGATGGTGCCCTCCCTCACCGCCTGCCGGTCCGCCCCGGTCGGGGCGATGTCACGCCCGGCGCGGATCACCTCGAACTCGCGCCCGCCCATGAACCGGGCCGAGGGCACGGGCTGGCCGAGCGCGTTGACGTTGACCAGCACATCCCGCGCGGGGTCCAGCGTTTGCGGCGCGGCGCCCACGGCCATGGAGACGACCCAGGTGCCGGTGGAGACGACGGCAAAGGGCGCCGTCCGGCCCAGCACATAGGGATAAAGCGAGGCGTTGCTGTCATGGATGCCCACGCTGACCGGCGTGTCGGGCCGCAGGCCGGTGGCTGCGGCCACCTCGGGGCGCAGGGTGCCCAGCACATCGCCGGGCCGCAGGGCGGGGGCCATCTTGCCGGTCAGGCCGAGCGTCTCCACCAGCGCCGAGAAGCGGGCCATCCGGGGTTCCCACAGATCGGTGTGGCAGCCCAGCGAGCAGAGGTCCGACGACATCCGCCCCGTCAGCCGCCAGCCCCAGTAGCCGGGATAGGTCAGCACATGGGCCAGCCGGTCGCGCAGGGCCGGCTGCGTCTGCAACAGCCAGTGCAGCTGCGCACCAAGGTTCAGGCCCATCGGCAGCCGGGCCGATCCCGTCGCCTCAAACCCCGGGCGCAGCGCATCATATTTCGTGGACAGATCGTCCGGCCCGGTGTGTTCGTAATCCAGCATCGGCACGGCCAGCCCGCCCGCGGCATCCAGCAGCACGGCCGAGGCGCCATGGGTGGTGACGGAAATCGCATCCACCCCGTGTTCCGCGTGGAAAGCGGCCAGATGGGTCAGGAAGAAATCCCAATGCCCCTCCAGATCGAAATGCGGATAGGGCGGGCCGGGCCGCACGGTGTTGGGGCGGGTGACCACGGCCACCTCACGCAGCCCATCTGCCGCGACCAGCGCGAGTTTCGCATTGGTCTTGCCGATGTCGATGACGGCGATGTGTTTCATGGCAGGTGGAACACCGGCACCAAGGGCACCGCCACGGGTTCGTTGTCGGGATGCGTGGCCATCACATCGGCCATATGCGCCCACCAGCGCTGCATCACGGGATGGGCGGGCAGGTCGTCCATGGTGTGATCGTCACGCCGCCACAGCACACCGAACAGCGCATTCGTCTCGGGGTCCAGATGGATGGAGTAATCCTCCACTCCGGCCTCTTTCAGCAGCGCCACCAGTTCGGGCCAGATCTCATCATGGCGCCTGCGATATTCGTCCTGCATTCCGGGGTTCAGCATCATGCGGAAGGCGTATTTCTGCATCATTTCCTCCACATCGCCCAAAGACGGGGCAGCGCGATCACCCCGATCAGCAGGGCGCCCACGATGATCGACATGACAATCCCAGGCACGTTCAGGAGGCCGAGGCCAAAGGTCACCAGCCCCATGACAAGGGCGGCGATCACCACGCCCGGGATCGAGCCGGAGCCGCCGAGGATACTCACCCCACCCAGGACGACCATGGTGACCACCTCCAGCTCAAACCCTGTGGCGATGGAGGGGCGGGTGGAGCCGAGGCGGGAGGTCAGGCAGACCGCCGCGATCCCGGACATGAGGCCGGTCAGCAGGAACAGGAGGAAGCGCACCCGGTCCACCCGCACGCCGGAAAACCGCGCGGCGGTGGCGTTGTTGCCGATGACATAGACCAGACGGCCAAAATTGGTGCGGTGCAGCAGGATGCCGAAGACGACCGCCATGACGGCGAACAGCACCAGTTCAACGCTGAACACCCACCAGACATAACCCTGACCGAACCAGCCGAATTCGGCCGGGTAGCCGGTATAGGCGCCATCGCCCAGAACGATATAGCTGATGCCGCGAAAGAGGCTCATCGTGCCGATGGTCACCACGATGGAGGGCAGGCCGAAGCCCGCGACCAGTAGGCCGTTGAACGCCCCGCACAAAAGGCCCGTGCCGATGCCAAGGACCACCAGCGCCCAGACCGGAAAGCCCGCCACCATGGCTGCGCCCATGACGGTGGAGCAGAGCGCGATGATCGCGGCGACCGACAGGTCAATCTCGCCCGCGATGATCAGCATGGCCATGGCAAAGGCGATCAGCGCCTTTTCGGTGAAGTTGAAGCTGGCGTCGCTGAGGTTCCACGGGTCAAGGAAATAGGGCGAGGCCAGCGAATTGGCGACGAAGATCGCCACGGCCACGGCCAAGAGCAGCGCCTCCCAGCTGCGCAGCGCGCGGCTCAGCGGCGATTGCAGCCGGTCGGGGATCTGGCGGGGGGATGCGGGGATCATGCCCGGTGCTCCGCTTGTTTCAGGATGAGACGGCCCTTGGCGCCCTGCCCGCGGGCATTCACCGCAATGGCGATCAGGATGGCCGAGCCGGAGATCGCCAGTTGCCAGAAGGGAGAGATGCCGACGACGGGCAGCGCGTTCTTGATGATGCCAAGGAACAGCGCGCCCATCACGGCGCCCGCGACGGACCCGGCGCCCCCGGCGATGGCGATGCCGCCGATCACGCAGGCGGCGACCACGTCCAGCTCAAACCCGCCGGCGATGTCGACATAGGCCACGGCGTAGCGCGCGACCCACAGGTAACCCGTCAGCCCCGCCAGCGCGCCGGAGATGACGAAGGCCGCGCATTGGGTGCGGCCGACCGAAATGCCCGTATATACTGCGGCATGCGGGTTGCCGCCCACGGCGAACAATGCGCGCCCCAGCGGTGTGCGGCTGATGAAGACCGCCATCCCGGCCACGACCAGAACAGCGATCCAGGCCATGACGGGCAGTCCAAGGAAGGCTGCGCGGGGAAAGGCCTTGAACCCCTCGCTCATCTGATGGGCGTTGATCCATTTGCCGTTGGTCAGCAGGAAGATGACCCCGCGGTAGATGGTCATGGTGCCCAGTGTCACCACGATGGACGGGATTGACAGTTTCCAGACCAGAAGCCCGTTCACCGCCCCCAGAAGCCCGCCCAGTAACACGACGCATAGCAGGATCAGCGGCAGCGGCAGGCCCATGCCGTTCAGCATGGCTGCGATCATCCCGCAGAGCGCAAGGTTCGCGGCCACCGACAGGTCGATGCATTTCGTCAGGATCACCGCCATCTGGCCCAGTGCCAGAATGATCAGGGGCGAGGTGTCGGTGAAGACGGCCGCCAGATTTCCCGGCCCGATGAAGGCCGGGAAACGGGTGGCGATCACCGCCAGAAGGACAAGGATGGCCAGCGCCAGAATGGCCTCACGCGATTTCAGCAACGGTTGCAGCATGTCAGGCGGCCTCCTCGATGCCCACGGCGGCGCGGACAAGGTTTTCCGGGGTCATCGCCGCGCCTGCGAATTCGGCCGCGATCCGGCCTTCGCGCATGACGATGACGCGGTCGGACATGCCCAGAACCTCGGGGATTTCCGAACTGACCATGATGACGGCCAGACCCTGCGCCGCCAGTTCCGACATGAAGTCATGCACCGCGGCCTTTGACCCGATGTCTATGCCCTTGGTCGGTTCGTCCAGAATGATGACGCGGGGCCGGGTGGCCAGCCATTTGGCGATGACCACCTTTTGCTGGTTGCCGCCCGACAGAAGGCCCACGTCCTGATCCAGACTGGCCGCCCGCAGGTCCAGCCTTTGCGTATAGTCCCGCGTCAGGGCGAATTCCTCGGCCAGCCGCAGGAAACCGCTGCGCGACGTCCGCGCCAGCGAGGGCAGGGTGACATTCTGGAAGATCGGCAACCCCTTCACCGCGCCTTGGCGACCGCGGTCTTCGGGGACATAGACGATGCCCGCCTCGACCGCCTCGGCGGTGGAGCGGATGACGCGGACCTGATTGTCGATCCGGACCGCACCTTTCGACGGTCGGGTGATGCCGAACAGGGCCTGCATCACCTCGGACCGGCCGGCACCGACCAGACCGTAAAAGCCCAGAATCTCGCCGCGGTGCAGGGTAAAGCCGATATCGGCAAATTCGGTCGGGTGGCTGTAGCCGGCCACGGTCAGCACCGGATCGCCAATCGTGGCGGGGCGCTTGGGGTAGATCTGATCCACCGCGCGGCCCACCATCATCTGCACCAGCTGCGCCTCCGTCACCTCGGCCATGGCGTCTTCGGCTACGAACTGGCCGTCGCGGAAGACGGTGAAGCGGTCGGCGATGCGAAAGATCTCATCGAACTTGTGGCTGATGAACAGGATCGCCTTGCCCTGCGCGCGCAGCTTTTCCACCAGCTCGTAAAGCTCATGGATTTCCTTGTGGGACAGGGCGGCGGTGGGTTCGTCCATGATGACCACGCGGGCGTCGATGGACAAGGCGCGGGCGATGGCGACCAGATGCTTCGATGCAATGCCCAGATCGCGCAGCCGTGCGCGCGGGTCCAGATCGGCTCCGATTGAGGCGAGAAGGCGCGCGGCCTCCTCCCCCATCCGGCGGCGGTCGATCAGGCCGAAGGCGCCGCGGGGCGCATGGCCGATGAAGATATTCTCGGCCACCGTCAGCTCGTCAAAGAGAACGGTTTCCTGATGGATCGCCGTCACCCCCGCGGCGCTGGCGGCCTGAGCGGTGGGAAAGCGCGTCTCCTGCCCGTCCACGGCGATGGTGCCTTCGTCCGGCTGGTAGATGCCGGTCAGGATCTTCACGATGGTGGATTTGCCCGCCCCGTTTTCCCCGATCAGCGCGGTGACGGTGCCGGGATACAGGTCCAGCTGCACGCCGTTCAGGGCACGCACACCGGGAAAGCTTTTCTGGATGCCGCGAAGGCTCAGCACCGGAGAGGTGCCGGGCGCGGCTGCGGTTTGCGCCTGCATGGGGATGCCCTGAAAGAAAAGGGTCCGGCCTTGGACAGGCCGGACCCGGAAGGTTCAGCCGATCAGAAGATCGAGGAGAACTGGTCGATGTTCGACGCATCATAGGTGAAGGGGTCGGCCATCGCGGCCTCGCCGTTTTCGTCCAGCTTGGCGGTGCCCATGCGGCCCATCGGGATTTCCGCGCCGGGTTCGGCGGTGGCTTTGCCGGTGTTCAGGTTGTAGGCTATCATCGTGGCGGCATAGCCCAGATCGATCGGGTTCCAGATCGCAAAGGATTTGGACGCGCCCGATTTCACATGGCCGGCCATTTCCGACGGCAGGCCCAGCCCGGTGACATTCACCTGACCGATCTTGCCCGCATCGGTCACCGCCTGCGCGGCGGCGACGATGCCGACCGAGGTCGGGGCGATGATCGCCTTCAGGTTCGGATAAGTCTGCAGCAGGCCCTGGGTTTCGCGGTAGGATTTGTCGGCAAGGTCATCGCCGTAGACGGTGGCGACGATGTTGATGCCCGGATAGTTCGGCAGCACCTTCTTCGCCTCTTCGATCCAGACATTCTGGTTGGTCGAGGTGGTGGTGGCCGACAGGATCGCCACATCGCCGCCTTCGGGCAGATGGTCAGCGGCCAGCTTGATGATCGTATTGCCGATCAGCGCGCTGGACGACGGGTTCAGGTGCATCAGGCGGCCGTCCTTGGCCACGCCCGAATCCCACGAGATGACGGTGATCCCGCGATCCATCGCCTTTTTCAGCGTGGGCACCAGCGCGTCGGTATCATTGGCCGAAACGGCGATGGCATCCACCTTCTGGGCGATCAGGCTGTTGATCACCTCGATCTGGCCTTCGGCGGTGGTGTCGGTCGGGCCGGTGTAGATGATCTCCACATCGCCCAGTTCCTTGGCCGCTTCTTCCGCGCCCTTTGCGGCGGCCTCGAAGAAGCCGATGCCAAGCGCCTTGACGACAATGGCGATGCGCTTGGTTTCGGCCTGCGCCGCGCCCGCGAGCAGGACCGAGGCCAGCGCGGCCGAGGTCAGTGCCTTTTTCAGAATGCTCATGTCTTCTCCTCCCTGAGTGATTGCCCGCATCCTCGGTGCGGGGTGGTCCGGTAAATCAATCCTCCTGCGCCCGGACCTTGCGGTCGGCGCTGGCGGTTTCAGCCACGATCAGCCGCACCTCCGCCGCCTCCAGCATCTTTGCGGCGCGGTCGTCGATGCGGTCATCGGTGATGACGGTGTGGATGCGCGACAGCGGGCACAGCAGCAGGCTGGACCGCGCGGCGAATTTGGAACTGTCGGCCAGCACGATCAGCTCATCCGCCTGACCGATCAGCTTCTGTTCGGCCTGCACCAGCAGGGGGTCGCCCTCCATCAAGCCCAAGGGGCCGAGCGCGCGGCAGCCCATGAACATGCGCCGGGCGTAGAAATGGCGGCTGCCGTCTTCATCGAATGGCGACAGGATGATGTTCTGTTCGCGGTAGATGGCGCCGGCGGGCAGAAGGACGGTGTTCTTCGAATGCTTCAGCAGATGTTCCGCGATGGGAAAGCTGTTGGTGAAGACCTGCAGCCGTTTGGTGGTCAGCGGATGGACCATCTGAAATGTGGTGGTGCCGCCGTTGATGATGATGGCATCGCCGTCCTGACACAGATCGACCGCCGCGCGGGCGATGGCGCGCTTTTCCGCCGCATGCACGGTTTCCTGCACCGAGAAGGGCCGCGCGTTGATGCCCACGAAGCTGGGCGGAGAGATCGCCTCGGCCCCGCCGCGCACCCGGCGCAGCTTCTTCTGCATGTGAAGCTGGGCGATGTCGCGCCGCACCGTCGCCTCGGACGCGCCGGTCAGCTGGCACAGGTCCGGTACCGTCACGACGGGCCGTTCCTGCACGGCGGAGAGGATGATTCTGTGGCGTTCGGTTTCGTGCATCCTGTCCTCCCTTGGGGTGCAGACTGAGAAAGTATTCGATCACTGTCAATCATTTTCAATCGCAGAAATGCATTCTGCGGCTGCATAATGATTGGATATGATCGAAACTGATTGACATTCCGTCGCAGGCTGGCATCTTCCGGGCAGGAGGCGCGGCACGTTCCCGCGTGAGATCAGGAGGACAAGATGGCCCCGACCGCAGCCGGAAACCGGCTTGAGAATCTGTGGGATGATGCGAAAGCCGCATCCATGACCGAGGCGGAAAAGCTGCTCTACCGCTCGAATCTCCTGGGGTCTGACAAGCGGGTGACGAATTACGGCGGCGGCAACACCAGCGCCAAGGCGATGGAAGTTGACCCCCTGACCGGCGATCTGGTCGAGGTGCTGTGGGTCAAGGGCTCGGGCGGGGATATCGGGTCCATGAAGATGGACGGCTTCGCCTCGCTGTACATGGACAAGCTGCAGGCGCTGAAGGGCAAATACCGCGGGCTGGCGCATGAGGATGAGATGGTCGGCTATCTGCCGCATTGCACCTTCAACCTGAACCCGCGCGCCGCCAGCATCGACACGCCGCTGCATGCCTATGTACCGAAGAAGCATGTCGATCACGTTCACTCGGATGCGATCATCGCCATCGCTGCTTCGGTCAACTCCAAAGAACTGACACAGGAGATTTTCGGCGACCAGATCGGCTGGCTGCCGTGGAAAAAACCGGGCTATGAACTGGGCCTGTGGCTGGAAAAGCTGGCCACCGAAAACCCGCAGATGCGGGGCGCGGTTCTGGAAAGCCATGGTCTGTTCACCTGGGCCGATGAGGCCAAGGACTGCTACCTGACCACGCTGGAAATCATCAACACCGCCGCCGTCTGGCTGGAGGAGAAATCCACGGGTGTGGCGCCGTTCGGCGGGCCCGCACGGCCCACGTTGCCCGCCGAAGAGCGGCGCGCTGTGGCGGCCCGGCTGATGCCGGTGATCCGGGGCCTGATCTCGAAAGACCGGCACAAGGTGGGGCATTTCGACGATCAGCCCGCGGTGCTGGAGTTTGTGGGCTCTGCCATGCTGGGCGATCTGGCGCCGCTTGGCACCTCCTGCCCGGACCATTTCCTGCGGACGAAGATCCGCCCGCTGCTGGTGGATTTCGACCCCGCAAACCCCGATCTGGACGCCACGATTGCCGGTCTGGCCAAGGCGGCCGAGGATTACCGCACCGACTACGCCGCCTATTACGACCGCTGCAGGAAGCCCGATTCCCCCGCGCTGCGCGACCCGAATGCCGTGGTCTGGCTGGTGCCGGGCGTGGGCATGATCACCTTCGCGCTGGACAAGGCCACCGCCCGGATTTCGGGTGAGTTCTATGTGAACGCGATCAACGTGATGCGCGGCGCCTCCTCGGTCAGCACTTACCAAGGCCTGCCCGAGCAGGAGGCCTTTGACATCGAATATTGGCTGCTGGAGGAGGCAAAGCTGCAGCGCATGCCCAAGCCCAAGGCGCTGGCGGGCCGGGTGGCGCTGGTCACCGGCGGGGCGGGCGGCATAGGCTCGGCCACGGCGGAACGGTTCCTGAAGGAAGGCGCCTGCGTCCTGCTGGCCGATATCGATGGCACCGCCGCGGCCGATGTGGCGGCGGGCATGGCCAAGGTCTTCGGCAAGGATGTGGTCCGGTCGGTGCAGATGAACGTCACCGATGAGGAGCAGGTCATCGGCGCCTATGCCGAGATGGCGGTGGAATTCGGCGGGATCGACATTCTGGTGTCGAATGCGGGGATCGCCTCTTCCGCGCCGGTCGAGGAAACCAGCCTCGCGCTCTGGAACAAAAATATGGACATCCTGTCCACCGGCTATTTCCTTGTCAGCCGCGAGGCGTTCAAGGCGTTCCGTGCGCAGGGCGTGGGCGGGTCGGTGATCTTCGTCGCCTCGAAAAACGGGCTGGCCGCCAGCCCGAACGCCAGCGCCTATTGCACGGCCAAGGCCGCGGAAATCCATCTGGCGCGCTGCCTTGCGCTGGAAGGGGCCGAGGCGGGAATCCGCGTCAATGTGGTGAACCCCGATGCCGTGCTGAAAGGGTCCAAGATCTGGTCGGGCGAATGGCTGGACCAGCGCGCCAGCACCTACAAGACCGACAAGGAGGGGCTGGAGGAGATGTATCGCAACCGCTCCATGCTGAAACGGTCGGTCCTGCCCGAGGATATTGCCGAGGGCGCCTATTTCTTCGCCAGCGATCTTTCGGCCAAATCCACCGGGAATATCCTGAACGTGGATGCGGGCAATGTTCAGGCCTTCACGCGCTAAGGAGGCAGCCATGACACGCTATGACAGCGCCCGCGCGCAATTCGCCGACTGGGGCATTGATACTGAAGCCGCCATCGCCGCCATGCTGGCGGTGCCAATCTCGGTCCATTGCTGGCAGGGCGATGATGTCGGCGGGTTCGAGAAGAAATCCGGCAGCGCGGGGGGCGGCATTCAGGCCACAGGTAACCATCCCGGCCGTGCCCGCACCCCCGATGAACTGAGGGCCGATCTGGAATTCGCCTATGGGCTGATCCCGGGCAAGCACCGGCTGAACCTGCATGCCTTCTATCTGGACACGGACGAAACGCCGGACCGCGATGCCATCGAATACCGGCATTTCGCCCCTTGGGTGGATTGGGCGAAAGATCAGGGTCTGGGGCTGGATTTCAACCCCACCTTCTTTGCCCATCGCAATGCCGATGACAACCTGACCCTGTCCCACCCGGACAAGGGCATCCGCGATTTCTGGATCGAACATGGCCGCCGCTGCCGCGAGATCGGCGCCCGGATGGGGACGGAACTGGGCAGTCCCTGCGTGATCAACAACTGGGTGCCGGACGGGTCCAAGGATATTCCGGTGGACCGGATGGCGGCGCGGCGGCGGCTGGAAACCTCTTTGGATGCGGTATTTGCCGCACCGCTGCCCAAGGCGCAGCTGATCGACGCGGTGGAATCAAAGCTGTTCGGCATCGGGGTCGAGGCCATGACCGTGGGCAGTCATGAATTCTACATGGGCTATGCCATCCGCAAGGGCACGGCCCTGTGTCTGGATATGGGGCATTTCCACCCGACCGAAAGCGTGGCGGACAAACTGTCGGCGGTGGCGCTGTCGCTGGAGCATATCCTGCTGCATGTCAGCCGCCCGATGCGGTGGGACAGCGACCATGTGGTCCTGCTGAATGATGATCTCTTGGCGCTGGCGCAGGAACTGGTCTTTGCGGACCTGCTGCCAAAGACCAGTATCGGGCTGGACTTTTTCGATGCCACGATCAGCCGCACCGCGGCTTGGGTCATCGGGGTGCGCAACATGCAGAAGGCGCTTCTGCGCGCGTTCTTGCTGCCGCAGGCCCGGCTGAAGGCAGCCGAGGCGGCGCTGGACCATACCGCGCGGCTGATCTTGACCGAAGAAGCGAAGGATCTGCCCTTTGCCGCTGTCTGGGATGAGCTGTGCGCCCGGGCGGATCTGCCGGTGGGGCAGGGGTTGCTGTCTGCGCTGGAAGGCTACCAGTCCAAAGCTGCTGCCCGTGGCTGAAGCCCCATAAGGAGCGGGCTGCTTGTCTCCTCCGCCCCGGCGGTTCTGAACGGCGCCGGGGTGCTGCCGGCCCGGAAGCGGTCTCCGGGCCGGCCGGTTATTATATGAAGGAGCAGGGACCCGGGTCGCGCACGGAACTGCGGTCGATGGTGCCAACCTCAAACCGTATCTAGGATCTCGGCACCCCGTCAGGCGCAACCCTTCCCCCTTTGCAGGATGGTTTCGACCGGGCCGATACGGCGGAGCCGTGCCCGCCCGCAGATCGTGGGTCTGATCCTCCCGGGGCCCGGGACCCGGCCGTGGTCAAGGGGTTTCCGGCATCCTGCCCTGTGGCGTTCTTTGTGGGACATTTCATGAACATAAAGAAAGCAAATGCTTGCGTGTCCGAACACTCTGTCCCAGAACTGCGATATGACATGGGGTTATGCACGGGCATCGGCAGGGGATAGGACCCGCGATCTGCGGCGGCGCGCGTTGAGGCATGCCGGCTGTGGGCGGAGCCTTGAGGGTCGCATGTCCGGCGCACTTGGCCGGCAGTCCGGAGGTCAGGATGCCCTTGCCCGTTGTGGCGCATCGGATGTGCGGGTGGAGCGGAAGCTTGATCGGCCTGGGCGCTCGATGCCGCATGTGATCAAGGTGATGCGGGGTCTTGCGGCGCGCGGTTGCAGCTTTCAATCCCTGACAGAAAACACCGATGCGCCGACGGCGGATGGCGGCCTTGTGTTCCGGCTTATGGATGCCCTTCCCGAATGTGCGCGGGCGCTGACGGCCGGGCGGACCACGGCAGGCCCCGCCTCCACGGATCAGCGCGAAGGGCCGCTTGACCGCAAGCGGGTTTCGTCTGCAGAACTGGCCCGTCTACGGGTAGGCCGGTCGTTGCCGGACAGGCCGCTGGATGCAGAGAAGGGCCGGGCGGCATGAAATCGTCAGCCAAATCAGATGCCGCTGCCCCTGCCGAAGTCGCGGCTAGGCTGGATGCCAAACGGGCCGAACTCTCTCGGGCCCGCGTCATGGCGCGCGCCTGGTCAAGAACGATTGTGGAGAGCCGCCACACCGGCCAGGCTGCCTTGTTTGCGCGCACGGCGATGGAGGCCTATGCCGCCGAAGCTGCGCCCGGACTGATCCTGAGCAGACCGTTTGCGGCTTTGCAGGGTGCGCTTGATGCCACCACCCACCAACTCGCGCAGTCGATCGGGCAGGAGGCTGCCGCGCTTCCCGTGCTGGAAGGGTGCCATTTTCTGACCAGCCTTTACACGGCGCTGCTGCCGGGCCGGGAGCGGAGCGCCCTTGGCGCCTTCTATACGCCGCCGGCCCTGGCGCAGCGGCTGCTTCAATTGGCGGATGAGGGCGGATTGGACTGGTCCTCGGCGCGTGTGCTGGATCCGGCAAGCGGCGGCGGTGCCTTCCTGCTGGAAGCGGCGCTGCGCATGCGGCAGGCGCTTGACGGCAGCGAGCCGGCCTTCATCCTGGCGCAGATCGGTGCCCGTCTCTCGGGCTTTGAGCTGGATCCCCATGCGGCGGGGCTGTCGCAGGCCGCTCTGGAGATCATGCTTTCTGACCTGAGTGCCGCCAGCGGCCGGATGGTGCCTGTCATCGTCAAAGTGTGCGACACGCTGGAAGAGACGCCCGGCCCGCAGTTCGATCTTGTGATCGGCAACCCGCCCTATGGGCGGGTGACGCTGACGCCGGCGCAGCGCAGCCGCTATGCGCGGGGTCTTTACGGACATGCCAATCTTTACGGGGTTTTCACCGATATCGCGTTGCGATGGACGCGCGCAGGCGGGCTGATCGCCTATCTGACCCCGACCAGTGTTCTGGGTGGCCAGTATTACACCGCCTTGCGCCGGCTTCTGGCTGCCGAGGCGCCGCCGGTCGCAATCGACTTTGTTCATGCGCGGCGCGGCGTCTTCGAGGATGTGCTGCAAGAGACGCTGCTTGCCCTTTACCGCAAGGGGGGGAAGCCCGGGCGTTTTCAGGTCCACCATCTTGATGTCGAGAGCGAGCGCGAGGCGCGGCCGGTCAGGAACGGGACGGTTGGCCTGCCGGGGGATGCCGGTGCACCTTGGCTCGTCCCACGGGAGCCCGCCCATGCAAGATTGATATCGGCTGCCGAAGGCATGACGGCCCGGCTGGCCGACTGGGGCTATGGCGTTTCCACCGGCCCGCTTGTCTGGAACCGCTTCAAGTCACAGCTGCGCGGCCGTGGGGCGAAGGGCTTGCATCCGCTGATCTGGGCCGAGGCGGTGACGGCGGATGGCCGTTTCGTATTCCGTGCGGAGAAAAAGAACCATGCGCCCTATTTCAGGACAGAGCCCGGGGACGGCTGGCTTGTCGTCGACCAGCCCTGCGTCCTTGTGCAACGCACGACCGCCAAGGAGCAATTGCGCCGTCTGATCGCGGCAGAACTGCCACAGTCCTTCATTGACGCACATGGCGGGGTGGTCGTTGAAAACCACCTGAACATGGTGCGCGCGATTGGTGAACCGAAGGTCACACCGGCAACCGTGGCGGCCGTGCTGAACAGTGATGTGGTCGATCAGATTTTCCGCTGCATCAGCGGAAGCGTCGCCGTCTCTGCATTCGAGCTTGAGGCCGTCCCGCTGCCGCCACTGTCTGCCATCATGCAGGTCGAAACGCTGGTCGCCGGGGGTGCGGCACGTGCGGCAATCGAGAAGGCTCTGCGCAACCTATATGGGTTCGACGCATGACATGGCCTGCCATGCTGCCCTGGAATGAGATCCATGCGCGTCTTCCGGAAATATTCCCCGAAGGCTCGGCGAACCGCGAGCATTCGATCTGGGAAATCGCCGCAAAGACCATCTTCGTGATGCTTTACGCCGGGGCGGTCGAAGGGGCGGGGCGGTGGATCCGCCCTGATCAGGTCACGCGGATGACCGAGGAGCAGGCCGGGCAAACCGGTGAAGAGGCGCGCGATGCCTGGGCGGCCGTCTCGGTCCGGCCCGGAAAGGCCGATGTTCCGGGCCGCTGGTATGCGGTCAACACCCGCGAATCCATCCGGGATGACACGATCCGTTATGCCCTGATCCAGAATGGCGCCGTGATCGAACGGGCTGGTCTTGCCACCACCTCACCGGCCGGGCGCTATGCGTTGCAGGGAGAGTTTGCCGCGCTGCTGGCCCCCGATATGGATGAGGTCACCTTCGTCGCCAAAGCGGCGGCCTGGCGAGAAAAGCATCTGAATGCCGGTGCGCTTGCGCGGATCGCCATCGTTCGCAAAGGCGCGGCCGGAGGCGGGGCCTTTCAGCTGGTGACCTTCCCCAATGGTGAGACCCGGCGCATGGCGGCCGGGCCGAGCGCGGATCTGTCAAAAGCCGTGATCGAGGGTTTCGCGCCCAGGTTTCTGGAACGGCCCGGCGTCATCGCCCTGAGCGAGAGCGGCAACAAGGTTGTCGCGCGGGATGACGAGCTGGCGAAAGCGATCGGCCTGACGATTCCCGCCGACAAGAGCCTGCCCGATATCGTGCTGGTCGATCTTGGACCGCAGCACCCGCTTCTGATCTTTGTCGAGGTGGTGCACACGGATGGGCCGGTGAATGATGCCCGGAAAACCGCACTTCTGCATATTGCCGAAGGGGCTGGTTTCGCGCCCCAGCATGTCGCATTCGTGACGGCCTATCTCGACCGGGCGTCGCAGGCCTTTCGCAAAACCGTCAGTGGTCTGGCCTGGGGCAGCTATGCCTGGTTTGCGTCAGAGCCGGACAAACTTGTCCTGTTCGGCGCCAGGCCGCAGCGGATCGAAGGCGGCTGACGCGCCCGCCTGCTGCCTTTTCCGGTTTTGCTCCCGATCCAACCCGTCCGCAGTCCGGTTGCGGGCGGCCGGGTCATCACGGCAATGTCACGGGGTGGCCGCTTGCGCCTTGCGGCAAACAAGGTCGCGCAGGCGGGCGTTGATTTCGTCGGGCGCCATCTTGTTCGAAGCCTCGCCGAGCGCCCAGAGCACAGCGGTTCGGGTGCGCGGGCCGAAGGTGCCGTCGATCGGGCCGGGATCAAGGCCATAGAGCAGCAGCAGGCGCTGTGTCCGGCTGCCAGCAGGCTCTGCCGGCAGATGATCGGCGTAGCAGCTCTGTCCCGCCTGTGACGATGGTTGGGGCGACCCCGCGACCGGACAATCCCCCAGACGAACGGGCAGCACCAGGTGAAGCGGCGCCGCAACATTGCTCAGCGCATTGGCAGGGACACCAGCCAGCAATTCAGCAAAAGGCAGGCCGGGCCAAGGCCGCAGACTGAGGCAGAGCGGGGGAAGGTCCTGAAACAGCGACATGGCCGCGGGCCGGGGTTCGGCAGGCCCCGCCGGAGCGCCCGTCGCAGGCTTCTTGTCTGGAACCGTCTTGCCGGCCGCAGCGGGATCGCCTGAGGCGGCTGGGGTATGGGCAGGCTTTGCCGCCGCGTCCGGGGCCGGGCTGGCGGGTGGCGGCGCAGCAGGTTTCCCGGTCGCAGGTTGGGGCGACGCGCCCGATTCCGTATGGGCTGGTTCCGAAACAGTCGCTGTTCCGGCGGGCGGCTTGGCCGGTGCAGGTTTTTCCGATGCGGGTGGTGCGGTGCCGCCTGCTTTCGGGTCCGCGGGTTTGGCGGGTGACTTTGCGGGCTCAGCCGGTTTTGCAGGCGCGGCCGGTGCAGAGGCTGCGGCGGGCGGCGTGGCCGGTGCAGGCTTTTCCGATGCGGGCGGCGCGGTGCCGCCTGCTTTCGGGTCCGCGGGTTTCGCCGGAGCCTCTGCTGTCGCTGCGGGTGGTTTGGCCGGGGCGGGCGTGGCGGGTTTTTCCGCTGCGGGTTTCTCGACCGCAGGCTTGGCGGCCCCCGGTTTTTCCCCATCGGGCTTT
The DNA here is from genome assembly GCF_049445895.1 of Neotabrizicola sp. VNH66. Classification (NCBI taxonomy): domain Bacteria; kingdom Pseudomonadati; phylum Pseudomonadota; class Alphaproteobacteria; order Rhodobacterales; family Paracoccaceae; genus Neotabrizicola; species Neotabrizicola sp. VNH66. The sequence goes on along the minus strand of NZ_JBMSDW010000004.1, from coordinate 227,886 downwards.
TTGGGATCGGGCTTGGCAGCACCGTCCTTGGGTGCCTCTGGCGTTTCCTTGGGTTTGGGTGGCTTGTGCGTCAGGCATTCCCCCAGTGCCTTTGCCACGGCCATCGCATCGGCAGGCGGGCTCTGAATGGAGCGGTAGCTGCACGTTCCCTTGGCAAGGTCACAGTCGAAATCGACCCGCCATGTCATCATATGCGGGTCGGCGCCCAGAGAACCCGAGCCGTTCACGAACAGCCGGAAGTCATAGCCCGCCTTGCCGGCCAGCCCCTGCTGCCATGCACCCGGAAACCGAGCGGTCGTGACGCTGGCCTGGCCGATGACAGTGTCGCGCGTGTCGGGCAGCGGGTCCAGCGGGCTGGTGGGCGGGCAGGCGATCTTGGCGGGCGCGGGGGCGACCTCGGCCGACAGGGGTGGGACCCCGGCCAGTACAGACAGAAGGACCGCCGCAACCCGCCCGCGCATCGCTTATTTTCCGATCTGCAGCATGGGGCCGCCGGCCCGGACGGCCAGCGCCGTCAGGATGATCCCGTTGGTATTGGCGGTGATCGAGGTGTTGACCGCACCGTCGATCTCATAGCGTCCCTCCTGCCAGCCGCGGTCGGGTTCGTTCAGGTCCGAGACGGCGGCGACCAGACGGGCGGTGTAGGGCGTGGCAAAAAGCGCATCCCAGCCGAAGGCAGCCTTGGTTGAAAGGGTGCGCCGGCTGTCGATCCGTTCGCCGGAGAAGGACATCACCGCCCAGGGCTGGCCGCCGCCCCAGACCGAGGCATAGGCAAAATAGGGGGGCACATTGATATGACCCTCGCTGACGGCGGTCAGCTTGCCGGTATCGGCATAGCGCTTTTCCTGTGCCCGATAGACCTGCGAGGCAAAGATCTGCGAGCGCCAGTCAAAGCCGAATTCGATCCCGTCCAGAACATAGGGTTCGCTGGTGGTCATGGCGGGCGAAAAGCCGCGGTTCAACCGCGCATCGACCGGCACCATGACGCCGCCCACGTCATAGACGGCCAGATGACCTGTCACATCCAGCGCGCGCGTGGTGTCGACGCCAAAGGCCAGGAAGGCCTTGGCCGCATATTGTTCATAGCCGATCCGGCCCTCCTGATGCTCGCTCAGAACGCCATCGGTGATATTGGCGCCGTTCAGCTCGCCCAGCTTGTGGGCCCGCTTCAGGTTCCAGCCGGACAGCAGGCTGGTGATCCGCGGCGCCAGTTCCGGATGGGCATGTTCGGCGATGGAAAGGCCCGACAGAAGCCGCCCGATGTCCAGTGTCGACCAGCCGAGACCGCGTTCGCTGGGCTTGTTCTGGTAATCCACCAGCTCCAGCGTGCGGATGTCATAGGCTTTGTTGGGCAGCCCTTCCTCCAGCAGCCGGATCTTGGACAGACTGTCCAGCGCCAGCGTAAAACGGGCCATGGCCTGATCCTTGGTGATCAGGTCCAGCCGCTCGGCCGCGGTGACGGCCACGAAGAAGGTGCCCATCTCCCACATGGTGGTGGAGGGATAGCCATCGACCGAGCCGAGCAAGCCGGTGTCGGGGTCGATGTTGTTCTCGAAATAGCGCCAGGCGATGGTGGCTGCCGTCCGTTCCTCATCCGTCAGGGGGCGGGGCTGGGCAAGGGGCAGCGGTTCGACCGCGGTCAGGCCAAGCAGCGGATCCTCAGGCAGCGCCTTGCGGAGCTCCAGCCCTTCCAGCCAGAAGACCAGCGCCAGACCGCAGGCCAGGGCCAGAACCATCACGATATGGCTGCGGGCCCGCACGAGGTTTTGCCGGAAGGTCGCCATCAGGAATCTGCCTTGTTCTGGGTGTCGGGCGGGGTATCGGGTTGCCAGACGGCGGCGGCGATCATGCCGGCCATGGCAAGGCAATTGTTCAGGCCCCACAAGAGGTTGGTCACGACGCCGACGGTGCTGTAGTGACCAAGGCCCTGCCAGAGCGCAAAGACTGCCCAGAGACCCGCGCCCGCGGTCAGCACCACGACGGCGATCTGGGGTCGTACCAGCGACAGGAAGGCGCTGGCCTGCCGGGTCTTGGGCGTGACGTGGAAGCTGATCTTCTTGCCCCGCAGCACAGTTGCCAGCGCCTTCAGGCCCAGCGGAAAGAAGCCAAGATAGCTTGCCTTTGCGGCATAGCCTGCGATCCCCCATGTGCCGACCATCATGGCCAGTTCCAGAAGGATCAGGAAGGGGATGGCATGCAGGAAGAACTGGTCGGAATAGGCCGAAACCGGCGAGATTCCGGTGGCCAGATAGATCACCGGCGCGGCCAGGAAGACCACGTTCCAGAGCGAGCCCAGATAGGACCAGAAGGTCGAGCCATACATCAGCTTTTGCGGCAGTGTCAGGCCCTTGCGGAAGATCGGGTTGTCGTGGAACAGGATATCAAGGCTGCCCCCGGCATATTTGAACCGCTGGATCGTCCAGGCCAGCAGATCCTGCGGCGACAGCATCCGGCTTTCGATCGTCGGATGCAGCACCGATTTCCACCCCCGCTCGCGGTCGGAATGCAGCACGATCGAGGTGTAGATGTCTTCGGAGACGTGGAATTTGTACGGGGTCAACGCCTCGGCCACCACAGCCTCGGTCCGCATCGCCGCCATCAGCTCGGGCGCGACCGCGCGTTCGCGGCTGGTGACGGTGTAATCCTCTTCCGCGGCGATCACCCGGCGTTCCACCTGACGGCCAAAGCTGCGCAGCGCGGCTTCCATCACCGCTTCGCGCCGGTGGACCGAACCCGCGCCGCAGCAGAAGGCCGCATTGGCCCAGTTCCTGCGCCGCAGGATGATGTCGTAGAACATCTGCGGATCGTTCACGAACGGGTCCTGCCCCAGTGTCACCTCACCCACCACCGCCTCGATCCCGCGGCCAAGCCAGCGGCCGGGCGCACCCAGAGCACGCCCCAGCTTCACGGGCAGTCTGGTGCCCGCGGGCAGGTCATAGAACCATTGCGGCGTCTGCACCCAGGCCATGCGCGGATCGCGGAAATGCCCCAGCGTATGGCGCAGGATGGTGGAGAAGGGCCGGGTATCGGCATCGCAGATCACGATGAAATCGCCCGAGGTGACCTCCATCGCGTTGCGAAGGTTGCCGGCCTTGTAGCCTTCGTTCGTGCTGCGGGTGATGTAATTCACCCCTTCGTCCTCGCAGACGGCGCGCATCTCGGGGCGGCGGCCATCGTCCAGCACATGGATGCGGATGTCGATGGGATGGGGGTACGTGATGGCCTTGCTGTCGATGATCCCCAGCCGCACCAGCTCGGGGTCTTCGTTGTAGGTGGCGATGAAAATGTCCACCGCGATGGGCCGCCCGGCCTCGGGCGAATCCGGCGTGGTGTCGCCCAGCAGGGCGGGAGGCTCGGGCAGGACGACCGGCTGATCCTTCCACAAATTGATCACGAACAGGATCAGCCCGAAATAGGCCAGGCTTTCGGCCAGAACCAGCGGCAGGGCGAACCACATCGCATCGGGGTTCAGCGAATGCTGCCAGCGCCACAACAGATACCAGGCCCCTGTGACCAGCGTGACCACTGCCAGAAACTGCCACAGCAGTTCACGCGCGGGGGAATAGGGCACCGGCTCGGGCGGGCGGCGGTCCTCGAAGGCGCGGAAATAGTCGTCCAACTTACTCCCCCGAGGCGGCGCTGGCGCCCGCCCGGCGCCATTCCCAGGGCGCCGGACCAAGGCCGATGGTCCAGGCCGTGGCCTTGAGCCGGGACAGAAGCACGACAAAACCGAAGGTCACCGGCAGCACCACTGCAAACCGCAGGATGACCAGTGCCGCGGGCGAGAGGTCAAGGCCGGAACGGTAGACCGCCACATCATAGAGGTCGACCATCATGGGATGCGCCAGATAAACGCCGAAGGTGTAGCGCGCCAGACGGGACCAGCGCGGGCTCCACTCCCCGTATTGCAGGCCCATGAACAGGCAGAACATGAACAGCGGCATCAGGAAATGGCCGTAAAAGCTCCACCCGTCGCGGGCGCCCCAGGTGCCGCTCATGAGGGCGCTGCCATAGAAGGGCAGCGTGGCGACATAGGCTGTCAGGGCAAAGAACAGCGCACCACGCCGGATCAGATGGGATTCGCCGCGCGGAATGCCGTCTTTCCACAGACCGTAAAGCGCAAAAGCCGCCATGCCATAGCCGACATAGCCCAGCACCTTGGTGGCGCGGATCAGGCCGTCACGCACCAGATCGGTCACCGGCAGGCCCCAGATGAAACCCTGCACGTAATGCATCACCCCAAGCGTCGCAAAGAGCGACAGGCCGAGGATCGGATAGCGCATGGCAAGCTTCATCACCGGGTAGAACAGGAACAGCAGGAACAGCGTCGGCAGGAAGTGCATGTGATACTGCGCTTCGCCCAGCAGGAAATAGCCCAGCCAGTTCTGCCAGACGCCGATCTCGTCGCGGATATGGTCGCCGTAATGGAAGGCATCGGCCTTCACCAGCCGGAAGAAGATGTAGAACAGCGTCCAGACGGCGAACGGAACCAGCAGCCGCCGGGCCTGTTCGGCGATGGCAGGGCGGTATTCCAGCCGCCGCCGGTCCAGCTTCATCGCGATCAGGAACAGCGAGAAGGTGAAGAACATCTCCGAACCGGAAAATTCGGCGATCGAGCGCAGGATGACCGGGACCAGACGCTCATCCGGTGTGACCTTGGGAAAGGCACTGCCCGAGAAATCGGTCGTGCTGTGGATCAGCACCACCCCCATGGCGGCGCAGACGCGGTTCGCGTCAAACCAGACCATCCGCGGTTTCGGGGATGCGCTCATGGCGTGGCCTCATCGGCGGGACAGGCCGGATTGGCTGCCGTGCAGGACGGCAAGGATGCGGCTGGTTCGGGGGGAAGGGGCCGGGGTGCCGGGCGGCAATAGCGGAACCCGGCCTGCCCCTCGGCCGGCGGCAGGCCTGCCGGGCAATTGCCGGGGTCCGGCAGAGGCTCATGCGGCTGTGGTCCGGAGATGATCTTGGGGTGACATTTGTTGGCGCGCAGGTCCGTCCCCGCATTGGCGGTATCCCAGACCTGGGTAAAGGGGTTCTCATACCGCAGCAGGGGGCCCTGCACCTTGTACAGCAATGTGGCCAGCAGGATCCCGTTGTTGTTGGCCGAAGCCAGCGGGATCGCCCCGTTGCCGTTTTCATAGACGCCTTCGTAGAACCCCTTATCGGGATCGTATTGATCGGCGACATAGTCGAACAGAAGCTGGGTATAGGGCGTGTCCCACAGCGCCCACATGCCCATGGCGGCCTTGGTGGCCACGGCGGCGCGGTCGGGCTGATAGACGCCGGACGGATCCAGCGTGTTCCAGTTGTAGCCATCTGCAAAGATTGCGTCGTAGACGAAATAGGGGGCGCCTTCGACCTGATGCTCGGACCGCGCGGTCAGGATGCCGGTCGTGGCAAAGCGCCGCTCCTGCACCTCATAGATGCGGTCGGCGAAATCGGCGCGCCAGCCGTCCGAGGCGATGCCCGGCTGGTTGCTGCGATCCCCGACCAGATCCCAGTTCAGTTCGATCCCCTCAAGCAGATAGCCCTCGCTCAGCGCGTAGTTCTGGTTCTTGAAGATGCGCGGATCGCGGCCGTCCACCGGCACATCGACATCAAGGATGCGCACGAAATCATAGGGATCGGGGGACGAGGCCGCATCGGTGCTGAAACCCCAGAGCTGAAAGCCCTTGGCGGCATATTCTTCATAGCCGAGACGGCCTTCCTGCACATAGGTCACCTTCTTGTCGCCACTGACAAGCGCACCGTTCATGCGCCCGTCTTCGCCGATGACATTGCAGAAGTTCCAGCGCAGCACGACATTGTCGATGCTGCCCGCCAGATAGGGATAGCGCTCTTTCATGATCCGCAGCCAGATCAGCAACCGCCCGATGTCCAGCGCGGAATAACCCACCTCGCCGGGCTTGTTGGTGTAATCCACCTTCTCGCCGGTCTCGGTATTGTAGACCTTGTTCGGCAGTTCGCCGCGGAACAGGTTCAGGTTGCGCAGCGTGGCGATGATCTTGGTGGCGCGGCTGTCGAATTCGCGTTTGTCGATGATGCCCAGCTCATAGGCTGAGACCAGCCCGCTGAGATAGGAGGCGGTGTCCCACATCGTGGTAGAGGGGTAGCTGCCGACGGCATTCGCCAGCCCGGTCTTTTCCTGATAGGAATTGACGAAAAAGGCCCAGGCGACTTCGGCCATCTGCCGTTCCCGTTCTGTCAGGGGGCCATGACGGCCGAACGGGACCGATGCGTCGAACGCCGCGGTTGCGGGAACTTCGGCCAGGCCGGGACCGCTGGCCTGCGCGCCCAGATAAAGGGCGCCGCCCAAGCCCAGAAGCGCAAGCCCCGCGCCGACCACATAGGTTCTGGCCTTTGACCCGAGTTCCGTCATCCTGTCGTCGCCCCTGGCAGAAGGAGTTGGGCTCTCACCTCGGTAAGTCGTTCTACCAGAAGGTGAAGTACACTTTCCAAAAGGTTGATACGGGCGGGTTGTGGCAAAATGACGGCACTGATCTGTTCCAGTTCCAGCGCTTCGCGGGCAAGTGAGACACAGCCCAGATTGCCCGCCAGACCCACGACCGAATGGAAGGTGGCGCGCAGGGTGTCCCGGTCGCCCTGGGTCCGGGCGCGGCAGCTGTCCAGATTGTCCAGATAGCGGGCAATATCGGACAGGGCGGCCTCCAGCAGGGTCAGCAACAGATCTTCGCCCAGAGTTGCGGTCAGATTGGCAAGGCCACTGGCCAGTTCGCGCGCATGCTGTGCAGGGGCGGGATCGGCTGCGGCAGGGGGGAGTGGCGGCGCGTCGTCGGCAGGCAGGCTGAGGGTGGGCGTATTGAGAGGGGGCTGGTTGGCGGGCAGCACGGGCCTTTCGGTGTCGGGAATTTTCGCAAGCTCGGCGCGCAGGGCCTCTGCCATCAGGGGCTTGATCAGAACCCCGTCAAATCCGGCATTGCGGCAGGCGGTCCGCTCGGCCTCGCCGGCATGTCCGGTCAGCGCGACGACGGGCAGCCGGCCCTGCGCACCATCAAGCGCCCGGATCCGCGCCAGTGCCTGATAGCCATCCATGCGTGGCATCGACAAATCCATCAGGATCAGGTCAAAGGCTGTCGCACTGGCAGCTTCGACCGCCTCAAGCCCGTCGTTCGCAACTTCGCAATCCTGACCCAGCCGCGCCAGCAGCTGACGCGCCACCACCTGATTGACCCGGTTGTCATCGACGACCAGCACCCGCATCCGGCGCAGATCCTCGGGCGGGGCGACCGCTTCGCGCTGCGGGGGCGTCGCGACAGAGGCGCAGGGTACGGTCAGGGTGAAGGTCGACCCATAGCCCGGAATGCTGTTGAAGGTCAGGTCGCCCCGCATGATTTCGGTCAGGCTGCGGCAGATCGACAGACCAAGCCCGGTGCCGCCGAAGCGCCGGTTATAGCTCAGGTCCAGCTGGTTGAAGCGTTCGAAGACGTGCTTCTGCTTTTCCAGCGGAATGCCGATGCCGGTATCGGTCACCGCGAATTGCAGGCGCACCTCTTCCGCATCGTCCGGGTCGGGCAGGGCCGTCACCCGCAGCGTGACAGAACCGGCAGGCGTGAACTTGATCGCATTGCTGATCAGATTAGACAGGATCTGCAGAATGCGCGGGGCGTCGGCCGAAACCCAGGCCGGGACTTCGGGTCCGATCTGAAGATCGAAGGACAGCCCCTTCTCCTCGACGCGGTAGGCGTAAAGCTGCCGCAGGCTGCGCACCATGTCAAAGACCTGAAACGGCGCGGCCTCGGTCTCCAGCTTGCCGGCCTCGATCTTGGACATGTCAAGAATGTCGTTCAGGATTTCCAGAAGGGCATTGGCACTGCCGCGCGCGATTTTCACCTGCTCCCGCGGACCGGGCGGTAGGGATGCGGCCTCCAGCCCGCCCAGCATGCCCAGAATGCCGTTCAGCGGTGTGCGCAGCTCATGGCTCATCACGGCCAGAAAGTCGGATTTTGCGTTGTTGGCGCGATGCGCCTCACGCAAAGCCTCCTGCAATCGCTCTTCCTGATGGACCTGATCCGTAATGTCGATCAGCGTACCGGTCATCTCTTCCTGTGCACCGTTCGCATCATAGGTCATGGCCGCCGCACAGCGGAAATGATGCACATCGCCGTTGCGGTGCCGCATGCGGAAGGTCAGCGTCACCGTCCGCTCGCTTTGCGGTCCGGCGGCTTCGTTCATGCGGCGCAGGGCGGCGGCAACCGCTGAACGGTCATCCTCATGTATCATCTCGCGCGGTGCGACAGGCCCTCCCTCGGGGGGGTAACCCAGCAGCTGATACATCTCGTCCGACCACCAGACCTTGTCCTCGCGCACCAGATGACGGAACCGTCCCAGCCGCGAGATGCGCTGCGCCAGTGCAAGTGACCGTTCGCTTTCCGCCAGCGTGCGGCGCTGCGCCTCTTCCTCGGTGATGTCGCGCACGGTCGAGACCATCCGCCGTGGCGAACCATCCGCTGCGGCACTGATTTCCGAACGTGCCCAGATGTCGACGACCCGGCCGTCGCTGCGCCGGATACGGTGGCTGATCTCGCGGATTTCGGGGCGGCCGGTCAGGGCCGAACGTGCCAGCGCCCGCTTTTCGCTGAGGATCACCCGTTCGGTGTCCTCAGGCAGCAGCAATGCCGTAAAGTCGCGCCCCGACAGCATTTCTCCCGGTTCCAGCCCGTAGATCTCGGCCACCTGATCGGAATAGCGCACTTCATCCGTCACGAAATCCCACGAGATCGTGCCCAGACGCGAAATCCTTTGCGCTTCGGCCAGTTCGGCGACTGTGGCAGTCAAGAGACGGCTTTGCCGGTGCGCCCCACGGCTGCGGGCCAGAAAGGACAGGCTGGCTACGACCGAAAGCGACAGCAGCGCGCCGGAGACGATGACGATGACGCGGACGATCTGCGACAGGCGCGCGCTGGATTTTGCCGCGGCCTTTTCTGTCAGGTCGTCAAAGGCGACCTGATAGGCCCCCAGATGCGGGCCGAATGCGGCCAGAACAGCCACCGCACCGGCGGTATCCTGCGCGGCGGCGCGGCGGTCCAGCGCCTCGCTGGCAAGGACAAGCTGTGCGCCGAAATCAGGCAGCTCCGACCGCAGGTGCGGATTGTCCAGCACCTGCTTCACATCCGCGCGAAACTGCGCAAGGCTGGCCTCAAAGGCAGCGGAGTGTTCCGGCTGCGCCGACGCAAGGCCAAGCGCATCGGCCATCACGTCATTGTAGGCCACCTGAAGGCCGGTCATCTGGTGGCGATCCTCCACCGCGATGGTGCCCTCGCTGACCCGCCAAAGCGCGGGAACGGTCAGCAACATCACCCCGGTAAGCGCCAGTCCGGCCAGAAACGGCAACAGGCCGTTTGTCAGCTGGCTGCGCATGGGAAGGCGCCGCGGCATCAGTCCGGCTCTCCGATCCGGTAGGCCAGTGTCAGGACATTCGCCCCGTCCTCGCGCCGGAAGAGCAGCCGGTCCGAGCAGCTGTGCATGATGTGCAATCCGCGACCGCCCTCGGCCAGCGGATCGGGATCGGGGTCGGGCGGGGTGTCATACAATGCGGCATCGACCGGCTGTCCGGTTGCATCGCGGATGATGACGCGGATTTCCCGCCCGTCGCTTTCAATCCGCACCTCGGCCAAGGCCCCTTCAGGCCGTGTGCCGCCATGGCGCACCAGATTGGTCAGCGCCTCGATCACCGATAATTCGAACCCGATCAGCTTGGTGGCCGACAGATGGGGGGCGGCGGCGGCAACCAGCTGTGCCAGCGCCGGATCAACCGCCTCCAGATCGACGGCCATCGTGATATCGGCCAGCCGTGTCATCAGCTTTGCAATGCGCTGATGGCCCGTGCGGTGTCAGGCTGCAGCGAGAAGACCCGGTCCATCCGCGTGATCCTGAACAGTTGCAGCACGCTTTCGTTCAGGCCGCAAAGGGCGATTTCGCCCCGGTTGCCGACCCGTTTCAGCAGGCCGACAAGCGCCCCCACCCCCGAACTGTCGACAAAGCTGACCGGGGCAAAGTCGATGACCAGCAAATTGTGACCCGCCTCGACCAGTTCGGTCAGGGCGGTCTTGAACCCGTTGGCATTGGCTGCGGTCAGCCGGTCGAACTGGGGTTCGACAACGGTGATCCCCGGCGCGGGCTGCGAGGTCTTGATCATGGGGCGGGGTTCCTTTTCAGTGTCAGGATTGTCAGGTCATCTTCCAGCGGCGCACCGGCGCGCCAAGCCTCCAGCGCAGAGAGCAGCAGCGGCGTGACTTCGGCTTCGGCCGCGGTGCGGAAGACAGCTTCCAGCCGGTCCTGTCCGAAGGGCTCTCCCGCCGGATTCTCGGCCTCGCAGGCGCCGTCCGAACACAGAAGCAGCCGGTCCCCCCGCGCGAATGAGGCTGTCTCGTTGACGAAATCGGCCCGTGGCCAAAGCGCCACCGGAAAGCCGCCATTGCCGATCTGCGTCAGCCGACCCTCAGCCGAGAGATGCATGGGCGTCGTGTATCCCGCCTGACAATAGCACAGTCGGGAAGCGTCAAAGTCGATCACGCCGCAGAACATCGTGAAATATTCATCGCCGTCGTCATGCAGAAAGCGCCTGTTCAGCGCCGCCACCAGCGCCGCCGGATCGGGCTGCCCGTCGGGGGCAATCCCAAGCGAGGCGAAATACTCCGGTGTGATCAGATGGCTCAGCGACACCGACAGTAGGGCCGCATTGATGCCGTGCCCCGCCACGTCGATGACATAGAACCCCATCCGGTTTCCGGGCAGATCGAAGTAGTTGAACATGTCGCCCGAGACGATGGAGGAGGGGCGAAAGGCGGAATGCACCTCGCAGGGGCCGGACCGTCCGATGGCAGGGGGCAACAGGCGGTGCTGCGCGCGCGCGGCCGCCTGAAGGTCGGATTCGATCCGCTCCTTGGCGAGCTGCAGGGTGCGGTTGCGCTCGGACAGCACGGATTCATGGGCGGCCAGACGTTCGGCCGCGCGCAGCCGCGCGGTCATCGTGGCAAAGTCGAAGGGTTTGGCCATGAAATCGTCGACCCCGGCCTCCAGCGCGGCGCGGCGGTTTTCCAGATGGTCGCGCCCGGTCACGATGATGAAATGCACATAGCGCGGCAGGTTCAGCGCCCGGACCTCGCGGGCGACCTGCAATCCGTCCATGCCGGGCATGTTGATGTCACAGATGATGGCGGCGGCATCGGTTTCGCGCACGGCCCGCAGCGCGGAAAGGCCGTCCGGAACCTCCAGCGCCTCGTGTCCCAGTTTCGTCAGCACCGCCGAGGTGAACTTGCGCTGCAGCGCATCGTCATCGGCAACAATCACCCGCATGAACCCGCATCCCCGCGCCGTCCTGTGTCATGAACGGAGCCCCGGTCCGTCCGGACGGTCACATTCTGCAACCCCCGGGCCTTGTCTGACGCCGGAAAATGGCAACAGAAGGGCAAGCCGGCGGCCATTCTGATCAACCCTTGATTGCGGAGGCGCCGCTGTCGCGTCTGGGCCTTATGATGCCGTGCCGGGGGCGATGGCGGCCCGCAGTTCGGCCCGGGTGCGGGCCCAAACGGATTGCAGCACCGGCCGCGCGCGGTCCAGCGCACCGGGCTGACCCTTCTTGAAATCGGCCTCGAAGTCGCGGATCACCGCCTGCAGGTCGGCCGCGCCCAGAAAGCCGGCGGCACCCGCGCAGCGATGCAGTTCGGCCGCCAGAACGCTGTCTTCGCGCGGGCCCGCATCCGGATCCGCAATCCGGGTCAGGGTCTGGTCCGTCTCGGTCACAAACCGCTCGACCAAGGCGCTGACTTGTGCGGCGCCGATCGTGTCGCGCAAAGCGGCGACAGAGCTTGAATTCACCGTGACTTCGGCCGGTGCGGGATCTGACCCGTCCGCCTGAGCCGCAGCCGCGGCGGTCTGGTCCAGCAGCCGGATCAGGCGGTCGCGTTCAATCGGCTTCTGCAGACACTCGTCCATGCCGCAGGCCAGAAACTCTGCAATCTCTTCGGGCATCGCATGGGCGGTCACGCCGATGATCGGCGATGCCCGCGATGGGCCGTGGCCTGTCCGGATCAGCCGCGTTGCTTCGCGCCCGTCCATCACAGGCATGGAAATGTCCATGAGGATCAGGTCAAACCGGCGCAGTGCGGCCAGATCGACCCCTTCCTTGCCGTTGACCGCCTCGGCAGTCAGGTGGCCCGCCGCCTCGATCATGCGGCGCAGGATCACGCGGTTGATCTCGTTGTCCTCGACCAGGAGCACCGAGAGCTGGCGCTGCGGAGCATGGGAGACGGGGGCGCCGACGGATGCCGCCTCGACCGCCGATGCGGGGTCAGCCGGGGCCAGATCCAGTTGCAGCCAGAAGGTGCTGCCGGCACCCGGCTCGCTGCTCAGCCCGAGCGAGCCGCCCAGCAGCGCCGCCAGCCTGCGGGCGATCCCCAGACCCAGACCAGTGCCGCCGGACGCCCGTCCATAAGAGGAGTCGACGGTGGCGAAATCTTCGAAGATGCGCGCGTGGTCTTCCGGCGCGATGCCGATGCCGGTGTCGATGACGCGGAATTCAACTGGCAGCTGCCCGGCCGCATTCGCGGTGGGACCAACGCGCAGCTCGACCGCGATATCGCCATGCTCGGTGAACTTGATCGCGTTGCTGACCAGATTCAGCAGGATCTGCATGATCCGCGGCGCATCGCCCCGCATCCGGTCGACCGGCGCGCTGCACCATTGCCAGTGCAGGCGGTTGCCCCGCGCAGAGGCAAGCGCCGTTGTGCTGGCGATCACATCGGCCACCAGTTGACCGGGATCGAAGTCATGCAGATCGGGTTGCACCTGCCCTGTCTCAAACTGAGTCACGTCCAGAACGTCATTCACATGACGAAGCAGCAGCCGGCCCGAAATGTCCATGGTCTCAAGCAGGCTGATCTGGTCGGCCTGGAGCGCGGTTTCACGCAAGAGCGACAAGGCCCCCAGCAGACCGTTCAGCGGCGTGCGCATCTCATGGCTCATGACGGCAAGGAAATGCGCCTTGGCGCGCTGACCCGCGACGGCCCGGTCGCGGGCCTCTTTCAGATCGGCCTCGGCCTGAAGGCGGGCGTCGATATCCCGCGCAAAGGCCACGTTGATCGCACCGGTCGCATCGCGGGCGGTGGCGATGGCCAGTTCAAGCGCAAAGATCTGGCCATCCGGACGGCGCGCCCGCAGCGTCAGGCGTTCCGGCCCCCGGCCGTCGATCGAACGGTCATAGTAATAGTCACGGATACGCTCCAGCTGCGCCTCGCGCCCGTCTTCCGGCAGGATTTCCTCAAAGAAGGCGCGGCCCGGGGCGGTTTGCTGGGGTATGCCGAAGATACGGCTTGCCGCGCCGTTCCAGTCCAGAACCTTGCCCTGCCGGTCAAACACGATCACCCCGTCCAGTGACGAGCCGATGATGGTCTCAAGCCGCAGGCTGGTTTCGCGCAGTACCTTGGCGCGGGATTCGCTTTTCCGGTACAGCCGCAGCAGGGTGAAGGCCATCAGCGAAATCAGCAGCAGCAGGGCCAGGGTCAACGCGGCCAGACGCACCAGAAGTTCGGTCACCGCCTGCCGCCGCTGGTCCGAAATCGTTGAAAACCGTGCCAGCCCCTTCAGCGACAATTCCCGCACCGGCAGATCGGCGCGGCGGACCAGACCCGACAATTCGTCCAGACGCAGCATCATCTGGTCATCGGGCAGGTCGATGATCGGCACCATCTCTTCCATCAGGGCTTTGACCAGATGGAAATTCTGCGCAAAGCCGGGGTCTTCCAGCAGCGCGGCATAGACCGGACCGGAGGCCAGAATATCCAGCCGGCTGTAAAGCACATCGAACCGCTCTCGCAGCCGCGCGCGCGCGGCAGGCGCGTCTTGTGGCTGGCCGTCGACAACCTCATCCAGAGCAATCTGGAGGTTGAGATATTCGACGCTGGTCTGTGTCAGCGTCCATTGCAGATTGTCCGAATTCGCGGTCTCCAGCCCGCGCATCTGCTCGATCACCGATTTGCCCAGAACCGCCAGCCCGCCAATGCACAGCGCCACCGCCAGCACGAACAGCTGGGTGCGCAAAAAGCGGCCTATGGCGGGTTTGTCATCCATGGCGGGGCTGCATCAGGGTTGTATCTCAATGCGGTCAAGTTGCCAGATGCTGCGGGAATAGATCACCTCGGTCTGCAGATCGACAGAGGAATCATAGGGATAGACCACCCAGAGCGGCCCCTTTTCCCGCACCGACATCAGTTTGCCGTTCCGTTCGAACGCAAGGATCGGGCCATTCTGGTCCCATGCCTCAACCGGGATCAGAACCTCATAATCGTTTACGGCCCGGGCGGCGATGGTCGCGCCCTTGGCATCGACAGCCGCCAGCACGGCCTCCATCGGAACCCCGACAAAATCCTGCGTGCCTTGGGTCCAGATCGTCGAAGTGCTGATCTCCCGCGTTCCGAGGGACCGGAGCATATCAAGGTCGAACCGGGCCACCCCGGGGGCATTGGTGTTGCCGATCCCGCCACTGACCGTCAGGATCACGGGACCCGTCGGCTCGGGCAGGGTTCCGGCCCCGGCAAGCGCCGGGCACAGCAGAAGAAGCGTGGCTGCAATCAGGCCAAACTTGCGGCGCGGCATGTCAGGCGACATAAATGGCTCCGGATGGATCGACATGACAATGGTGAATGATTTCCACGGATGTGGACACCGGGAAAAAGGATCTGCCCCCCTATCCGGAAGGATAGGGTGCGATCATGATCCGTCGTGAAATCCGGGTGGTTCCGGGGCGGCGGACAGAAGAAAGAGGGGGACCGATGCGGATCTTGCTCGCCGACGACCACGGGCTGTTGCGCGACGGGATCTCGATGCTGCTGCGGTCCGAGGCCGATATCGAGGTCGAAACCGCGCATGATATTGCCGGGGCGCTGGGGCTGATGGGCAGCCGCCCGCCTTTTGACCTGATCATCCTCGACATCAACATGCCGGGCATGGACGGGCTCGCCGGCATGCGTGCGGTGCAGGCCTGCGCCGGTCGCGGACGGGTGGCGCTGATTTCGGGCAGTTCCGATGCCCAGATCGTGCAGAATGCGGTGGCGCAGGGCGCGATCGGTTTCATCCCCAAATCGCTGGCCGGTCCCGCGATGATCCTTGCCGTGCGTCTGATGCACAGCGGCACGCCCTATATTCCGCCGGATCTTATGGCCCAACCCGCCCCGGCCGCGGATCACCCCCTGAGCCCGCGCGAGCGCGAGGTGCTGGCGGCGCTGGTCGAGGGGAAGGCCAACAAGGAAATCGCCCGCAGCATGGAGCTGAGCGAACCGGCCATCAAGCTGCATATGAAGAACATCCTGCGCAAGCTGGGCGCAAAGAACCGGACGCAAGCCGCATTGATGGCGCGCAAGGAAGGCTGGTTCTGATCCGGCCCCTTCGGTGACAGGACGGGCATTTGGGATTGCCGGGAACGGCCGGGCAAAGCCTTTGATATGGTCCGGCTGTGGCCATCCTGCACGGCGCAGCCCGCAGCCGCTATTTCCGCCCCCCTCAGAACGGTCTGGATGAAAGCCGGTTCGGCAGATCGCTGACGAAGCACGTCTTGGCGTATCGGGACGATCGTTAGGGGCATGACGGGGCCTTGCTGGCCGGGCTGGCTCACCCCTGACAGCTGCGACATATTCGACCCCTGTCACTTTCCGGCCCTGTTTGAGGCCGATAGGCGGCATCTGCGAAAGGAATGGCTGATGCATGACGCTGCGGCAACCGGTATAGCCCGCCCCAAATGGCTGCAGCAGGCAGCAGATGTGCTGTGAGACGGTAAGGCATATGAACGTCAAGAATTTCTATCTGGTCATGGCTGTTTTCGGCACCTTGGTACCTTGGTTGTTCTTCGGCGCATTTTTCGCGCAGCACGGGCCCGATATTCCGCTGTTTCTGCAGTCGCTTTTTGTGAACGGCGCGGCCGGAGGCTTCTCGGCGGATGTGCTGATCACGATCCTCATATTCTGGGTATGGTCATGGCGGGATGCGGCGGAACGCAATGTCAGCCGCTGGTGGCTGGTTCTTCCCGCAAGTTTCTTTGTCGGCCTCTCCCTCGCCCTGCCGCTTTATCTCTATCTGCGTGAACGGGGCTGAGGACCGGCGGAGAGTGATCTTTCGGGCGGCCGCAGCATCTTCCGTGCCGCAGTCGATATCCTGTTGCGGCGCCGTTGGCGCTCTGGTCCCGGCATTCTTGTGATGAGTGTCGTTCACGTCCCGAAGATCCCGCGCAGCACAGCCGCGCCCACCCGCCGCATCAGACAGGTCTGCAAGCACCCTTGACCCTTTGCGATGAGGCCGGGCGGTGCCCGATCCTTCGGGCAGGATGGGCGTACCACTACGAAACCCGCGCGCAGGATGGCGCGGGTTTTCAGAGCATCAGCAGCGCAATGGTGGCGCTTTTGCAGATAACCTGAGGTCTTGTGCGTCCAGCGCCTGTCACGTCGCGACGACACCCCCCGGAATGGTGTGGTCAGGCGCACCGGGCACACCGTTCCCCCACCCGGCTGCAAACCGCAAGAAACCGTCTCCCGGCGGGGTCCGCTTTGGAATGCGGGCGGCTTCCGCGAAAGCGAAATCCGCCGCAAACTCCACCCCAAGCTGACCTGTTCCACGGCTGCGCCGCGGCACCGTGACGGGACAGATTTTCACCGCATGAAACACTCTGCCCCCCGAGGCGGACCGAAGGATCGACAAATCATGACTCTCAGAGACACCACGGCGGCACCGATCAGCAGACGCGCGCTTCTGACGTTGGGCGGGTCGGCGCTGGCCGCCGGATGGCTGCTGCCCGCGAACCGGCTGCATGCGCAGGAGGACACCCGCCCAGAGGTGACGATCACCGATGAACTGGGGCGCGAGGTCACGCTGAAGACGCCCATTCAGGCGGTGTATCCGGATTTGTGGTATCAGACCGAAATCACCCGGGCCATCGGCGCGCTGGATACCATCGTGGCGATCGACCAATCCTCCAACCCCGACAAATCCGAACCCAACCGCGAATATTTCGCCAATCTTGCCGGGCTGCCGGATGCGGGCAATTACAATGAGCCGAACTGGGAAACCATCGTCAGCTCGGGCGCGGAGGTCTTTTTCGCGCGCCGCAACTCTCCCTGGCAGGATGCGGTCCAGAAGCTGGAACCCTTCGGAATCAAGGTGGTGGTGGCCAGCGCATGGGACCCCAAGGTCCTGCGGGCACAACTGCCGAACATCGGGCTGATCTTCGGCAAGGAAGAAGGCGCGGCCCGTCTGGCAGAGCTTTATGACGGGATCGAGGCGCTGCTGACCGAACGCCTGAAGGATGTGACCCCAAAGCGGGTCTATTTCGAAAATAACGCCGATTTCGTTACCTCGGTCCCCGGGTCGGGCTGGCACGACACTATCATTCTGGGTGGCGGCGAGAACATCTTTGCCGATGTCAGCATCAGCGACAGTGGCAGCGCCTCGGTCCATCAATATACCGTGGACCCGGTCGAGATCATCAGCCGCGATCCGGATGTCATCGTCCATATCGGCGTCGATGGTCAGGTTCCGGGCTATCAAAGCTGGGGACAGGAGGACGCCGAGGCGCAGGCGCTGCGGATCGCCGAGCGGCCGGGCTGGAACACCGTCAGGGCGGTGACGGACCGCCAGATCTACGTGGTCAACAACTTCTTCTATTCGGCTCTGGGCAAGCAATACGGCGCCCTTGCCTTGGCCACGTGGCTGCACCCCGAGAAGTTCGCCGATGTCGATCTGGACACCCTTTTCGCCCCTTGGGTCGAGCTGCAGGGCGTCAAGGCGCGTCCGGTCGCCGAATATATCCATCGCATCGGCTGAATGGCCGATCCCGAAACCTGAAAGTCCGACCCTATGGCGATTTCCACGCCCACAGACCCGATAGCCCAGACCCCGGCCGTGCCGGGGCGGGAACGCTATGCCTTTCAGAACGCGGCCATCCTTCTGGGGCTGGTCACGCTGGCGCTGGCTGCCATCCTGGGAATCCGCATCGGCACCTCCGGCGCCGATTTCCTGAATGTCATCGACGCCATCTGGGCGCGTCTGACCGGCAATCTGCCCACCGACCGGGCCGAATTGCAGCTTTACAATATCATCTGGGGCCTGCGTGTGCCCCGGGTGGCGCTGGCGATCCTTGGCGGTGCGGCGCTGGCCATTGCGGGCACGCTGTTTCAGGGGCTGCTGCGCAATCCGCTGGTCAGCCCCTATACCTTGGGCATCGCGCCCGCCGCGGCCTTTGGCGCGTCGATCGCCATCGTCCTGTTCGGGGGCAGCGCCTCAGGCTCTGCCCTGCCGCTGGTGATCGGCGCGCTGGCCTTCGCCTTCCTGAACACGGCGGTGGTCCTGACGCTGGCCGCCAGCCGCAACCTGAACGCCACGACGCTGATCCTTGTCGGCATCGCGCTGTCGCAGCTGTTCGGGGCGTTGACCGCCTGCATCCAGTATTTCGCCGAAGATGAGGTGCTGGCCGCCATCGTCCGCTGGACATGGGGTTCGGTGAACAACTCTGTCTGGTATCAGGTGCTGGTGCTGGCCGTCCTCTTGGCGCTGGTCTTTCCCTATATCCGCTACCGCAGCGGGGCGATCAACGCCATCGCCTTTGCCGGCGACGATCCCGCGAAAAGCCTTGGCGTCGCGGTGTCCCGTGTCCGGCTGGAGGCGATTGCCATCGCCGCCACGCTGACCGCCGTGACCATCGCCTTCACCGGGATCATCGGTTTCGTCGGGCTTGTCGCGCCGCATATCGCGCGGCTGGTCGTGGGGTCGAACCACCGTTTCCTGATCCCGTTTTCGGCTCTGACCGGCGCGCTTCTGCTTGTGGTGTCGGATGCGCTTGGCCGGTTGGTCATCGCGCCCGGGGTCATCCCCGTCGGCATCATCGACGCACTCGTCGGTGCGCCGATCTTCCTCTACCTCATCCTCACCCGTCAGAAGGCGATCGAATGACCCTCCGCATCTCCTCTCTCACCGCCGGATACGGCAAGAAGACCATCATCCATGACGCCAGCTTTCAGGTCGCCCCGGGCGAGGTCGTGGGGTTGCTCGGTTCAAACGGCGCCGGGAAATCTACCCTGATCAAGGCCATCGCCGGGATCAACCGGCACAGCGGCGGGTCGATCACATGGGAGGGCGGGGTGGACCTGCCCTCGCTGCCGCGGCGCGATCTGGCGCGGATCGTTGCCTATGTGCCGCAATCCATCGGGCTGTCCTTCGCGCTGGACATTCGCGAGGCCGTGCTTCTGGGCCGCACCCCCTATTTCGGCACCCATCCGCGCGATGAGGACTGGCAGCATGTGGATTCCGCGATGCGCCTTGTCGGGCTGGATCAGATGGGCGAGCGCGCCGTGACCGAGCTTTCGGGCGGACAGGGACAGCGCGTTCTGATTGCCCGGGCGCTGGCGCAGGATCCGAAGATTCTGCTGCTGGATGAGCCCACCAGCGCGCTGGACATCCGCTATCAGTGGCAGACACTGACGGTGCTGCGCCAGATCGCGCGCGAGCGGAACGTGGCGATCATCGTCTCGATTCACGATCTGAATCAGGCCGCGCGCTTCACTGACCGGGTCATCTTCCTGCACGGCGGCC
Organism: Neotabrizicola sp. VNH66; assembly: GCF_049445895.1. Taxonomy (NCBI): domain Bacteria; kingdom Pseudomonadati; phylum Pseudomonadota; class Alphaproteobacteria; order Rhodobacterales; family Paracoccaceae; genus Neotabrizicola; species Neotabrizicola sp. VNH66. The sequence continues at coordinate 208,293 of NZ_JBMSDW010000004.1, read as the reverse complement.
GCGTTCTGGCCGCAGGGCGCCCGGCCGAGGTCTACGCGCCCGACTTGATCCGCACCGTCTATGACGTTGAGGTCGAACTGTCGGCTCATCGCGGCTTCGTCCAGGTGCATCCCCGCCATGAGGGGCCCGCCGAAGCCCCCACGCATCTGACACCCCGGCCGCCCGCAAGGGTTGCCATCGGGCAGTTCGCCTGAAATTCACAGAACCCGAGTATCCGACATGACTGAAAAATGGGGCAATCGCCGCAGTGAGCGGGGCGCAGGCTTCGTCCTTGGCCTGTTGCTGGGAGGCACGGGCCAGTCCCGCAAGCCGGGGACCCAGCCGAAGAACGACAATCTGATCGACATCTCGACCTATATCCAGCAGGCGCAGCAGGCCGAGGCGGGCAAGATCCACACGATCTTTCTGGCCGATGCCCTGACCGCCAGCGAGAAGGCGCCCAAACCGGGGCTGGAGCCGGTGACGCTGCTCAGCGCACTGGCGACGCAGACCTCGAAGATCGGGCTGGTCGCCTCGGTCTCGACCACGTTTACCGAGCCTTACAATCTGGCCCGGCAGATCCTGTCGCTGGATCACATTTCCAACGGGCGGGCGGGGTGGAACCTCGTCACCTCCTCGGCAGGAGAGCGGAACTTCGGAAAGGAACTTCCCGCCCATGACGAACGGTATGAGATCGCCGCAGAGTTTGCTGCCGTGGTCCGTGCGCTGTGGGAAAGCTGGGAGAGCGATGCCGTCTACTACGACAAGCAGGGCCGCCAGTTTGTCGCCGCGGAAAAGGTGCATCGCATCGACTGGCGCGGCAAACACTATGCCGTGCAGGGGCCGCTGAACCTGTCGCGCAGCCCGCAGGACCGCCCCATTCTGGCGCAGGCCGGGTCTTCTCCGGCGGGCACGGACCTTGGCGCCCGTGTTGCCGATCTGATCTTCACCACCGGCCTGACCGAGCTGGAACCCTCGATCAGAGTGCTGCGCGATTACAAGACGCGCGCCGAACGGTATGGGCGGAGGGCCGACCAGATCAAGGTGCTGCCCGGCGTGGCGCCGGTGATCGGTTCGACCGATGAAGAGGCGCACCGGCACTGGGAGAAGCTGATCGAGTCCATCGACTATGACGAAGGCCGTCAGTCGCTGGCCGGGCAGTTCGGCGGCATCGACTTTGAAGGGCTGGATCTGGACGCGCCGATCCCGCTGGACGACCTGCCCCAGACCGCGAATGTGCAGGGCCGGCAGTCGCGCTTTGGCGTGTTCCGCAAGCTGATCGAAAGCGGCAAGGTCTGCACCGTGCGCGATCTGGTGATTTACCATTCCAGCGGGGCGGGCCACTGGTTTCCCATCGGTTCGGTCGAGAACATCGCCGACCAGTTGCAGGACCGCTATGAGCGGGGCGGGGCAGACGGGTTCAACCTGCTGGCCTTCACGCTGAAATATGATCTCGGGCTGTCAGCGGTCACCGACTATCTGATCCCCGAGCTGCAGCGCCGGGGCATCTATCACCATGATTACGCCCATGACACGCTGCGCGGGAATCTGGGCCTGAACTGAAGCCGCCCGAACTGGCGCCCTGCCATCTGATGCGCCGCCCGTTCCCCCGGTGGGCCGGCAGGATGGCAGCTTTCTAAAGGGCGGAACAGCTTTGGAAAGACGGCAGCCGTGCCCTGCTGATCGCGCGGCGCGGCAGGGCGCGCCATGATGGAGAGGTTCACGGATCGTCCCGAAACGGATCGGACAGGCGGCTGCGATCTTGTCGTGGCCGTCCATCCGATGCGAAGGCGCATTCTTGACCATGGCAGTCCGCCAATCGGCGGGGGGAGGGTGCCTTTGGCTCAGTGCCGGGCCCAAAGGTCCTGACAGGCGCCAACGCGTTCCCGGGTGCCGTCACAGCGTAAGAGTTGCACGTCCGGCGTCACCCTGGGACCGGTCATGATCGACGGGCGGGCTCGGAGGATCAGGCCTGCGCCGCCGGATTCCCCGGTTGCAATGCCGGTTCCTGTCCCAGATAGCCGCGGACGGCCCTCAGGATCCGGGCTTCAAGGGTTGCCGGATCGCTGGGACCGAACAGGCCTGTCGCGTCGGCCATCCCGCGGGTCAGGGCGGCAAGGTCCCGGGCGGCCTCAAGTGGCTCCGGCACTGCGTGGCGGGTCAGGGCGCCCGCAAGAACACCCAGAATGCGCTGCTTCAACTTCAGGGTTTCCGCTTCCATCGGCAGGAAGGCTTCGGCATAGGCCAGACTGCGGACAAGACCGGGCCGGGCCTGCCAATGGCGGACAGCCGCCCTGATCATCGCGGGTAAAAATCGCGCCAGATCGGGCTGCGGGGGCGTATCGGCGGCTGTCAGCGCCGCCAGAAGCGCCTCACGCTGGTCGCGGATCAGCGCGGCCAGAATCGCGTCTCGGGACGGGAAGTATTGATAGAGGCTGCCGATGCTGACGCCTGCGCGCTCAGCCACGGCATTCGTCGTGAAACCGGCCAGCCCCTGTCGCTCCAGAATGTGAGCCGCGGCTTCGAAAATCGCCGCCACCGTCGCCTTTGAACGTGACTGGCGCGGCTGTTTCCTTGGGTCCAGGGGTGGGTTGTGGCGGGTCATCGAATGCGAGTTTCTGATGCGAGTGTTCGCTCACATTATGAAGCGATCCCTTTGCGAGCAACGAACATCATGACGGATAGCCTGCTTTTCCTTCGCGCCTGGATGGGCGCGCCGCTGCGTGTGGCCTCGGTCCTGCCCTCGGGGGCTGGCCTCGCCGATCTTATCACTGCGGACATTGACCACAGCACGGGCCCGGTGCTGGAGCTGGGGCCGGGGACCGGCGTATTCACCCGGCGGCTGCTGCAACGGGGCGTTGCCGAATCCGATCTGACCCTGATCGAGGCCGGGGCCGAATTCATCGACCTTCTGAAGCGCCGGTATCCGCATGCTGCCATCCATGTGATGGATGCCACCCGGCTGCACCGGCTGTTGCCCGGCTTGCAGGCCCGGCACGGTGCGGCGGTCAGCGGCCTGCCGCTGCTGTCGATGCCGCGCGCGCAGGTCTTCAGCATTCTGAGGGGCAGCTTTTTGTGGATGCGTCCCGGCGCGTCACTTTACCAGTTCACCTATGGGCTGCGCTGTCCGGTGCCGCAGTCCGTTCTGGCCCGGCTGGGACTGTGTGCCCGCCACAGAGGCCATACTTTCCGCAACGTCCCGCCGGCCTCGGTCTGGCAGATCAGCCGTGAGGGCAATCATGCGGCTTGAAGGACGGCGCGCGCTGATCACCGGTGGCACGTCAGGGATCGGCCTTGCACTGGCGCAGGTGCTGGCAGCACGGGGCGTGCGGGTCGTCGTGACCGGCCGCGATGCCGCGCGGGCCGAGGCGGTGGCTGCCACGCTGCCGGGGGCCGAGGCGATTGGCGTCGATCTGGCCCGGCCGGATGATCAGGACCGGCTTGTAGCCGAAGTCGGGCGACGCTGGCCCGATCTGGCGATACTGGTCAACAACGCCGGGGTTCAGGTGAACATGCCACCTGTAGGCCTTGGCGATTCAGGGCTGGCAGACGCGCTGCGCGACGAAGTGGCGCTGAACCTTGCCGCACCCGCAATCCTGACTCTGGGGCTGATGCCGGTCCTGGCGGGCCAGCCGGGGGCGGTCGTGGTCAATATCTCGTCGGGTCTGGCCATCGCGCCAAAGCGGACAGCCCCAGTCTATTGTGCCACCAAAGCCGGGCTGCGCAGTCTGACCCGCGGGCTGCGTCTGCGCTGTCAGGTGGCTGCCCCCGGCATCCGGCTGGTCGATGTGGTGATGGCCTATGTCGATACCCCGATGACGGCCGGTCGCCCGGGCCGCAAGCTGACCGCCGAAAGCGCGGCGGTGGCTGTTACGGCCGGACTTGAGCGGGACCTTGACGTGATTTGGATCGGCAAGACCCGCATCCTGAGCCTGCTGGACCGTCTGGCGCCACCCCTGGCCGCCCGCATCATGCGTGGCGGCTAAAGGCGGACCCGGTTGCCATCAGGCCCCTTGCCTGAAACGATGCTATTCGCGCGTGACGGCGATCCCGGGTCGATCATTCATCGGGACATCAATCCGGCTTCCCCGGTTTGCTCAGCCCGATCATGTGATGTCCGGAGAATGGCGAAGGCCTTTCTGAAGATCGGCCCTGATATGTGCGATCACATCAGCCGCAGCTTCCGCAGACCGTATCAGGCCGACGGCTTCTCCGACGAAAGGGGCGACAACCGAGGTGTCCGCCCTTGCGACAGCGGCCTGCCACAGCTTTTCCTGCACCGGCAGGTTCTGCCGCAGCCCGGCGTCATCGCTGTGCCAGCGTTCGACGAAAGGGCTGCGCAGAACCCGCCCGGAATAGCGCCCGGGCCAGTCGATCCGCCGGACCGTATCGACGACACGGGTGCGGATGGTGTCATCGCCGCCGTGGGCCAGCGTGGGGCCTACCAGCCGTGGGTCGACAAGCGCCTCCTGCGTTGCCCAGAACCGCGTGCCGATCACCGCTCCATCGGCCCCAAGCGCAAGCGCGGCGAGGACGCCCCTTGCATCAGCAATGCCTCCGGCCGCGCATAAAAGCGTGTCGCTGCCGCGCCGCGCGATTTCGTCCGCCACCTCGGGCACAAAGGCCATGGTGCCGCGGCTCTGCCCATGCCCACCCGCATCACCGCCCTGCGCTACGACGATATCGACGCCAAGATCCAGCGCGTGGCAGGCATCGCGAAAGGTCTGGACCTGACAGATGACCGGAACCCCGGCCGCGCGGGCCGGGGCAAGAAACGGCGCCGGATCGGCAAAGGACAGAAACAACGCCCGGGGTCTGTGCTTCAGCACCTGATCCAGCAGCTGGGGCCGGTCCTGAACCGCGAATGAGATCAGGCCGCAGCCGACCGGCGTATCACCCGCGATATCGAACTGCGCCTCAATCCAGGCAGCATCGCCATAGCCGCCACCGATCAGCCCCAACCCACCCGCCCGCGAGACCGCAGCCGCCAGCGCACCACCGGCGACAAAGGCCATGGGAGCCTGTATCACCGGCAGCGAGAGGCCGAAAACCTCTGTCAGCCGGGTTTTCATTGCCGCGCCCGGTAATCTTCGACCGGCAGGCCACCGACCCCCCAATCCTCCAGCGCCACCTCGTCGATGACGACGAATGTGGTGGCCGGGTTCTTGCCCAAAACCGTCTGGAGAAGGTCGGTCACTCCGGCGATCAGCTTTGCCTTGTCATCGGCAGAGGGGCCTTTGCCGTCCGGCCCGCCTTCGCGGGTGATCTTGATATTTACATAGGGCATGGCTCAGTCCTTCCGCGGCAGATATGTGAAAACCTTGGTGACGATGCGCCATTGACCATCATGCGGCACCAGGGTCAGGAAATCGAGGTAGTCGCGCCCCATCATGCTCATCCGCGCGGTGACGCGGGCGATGCGGTTGCTGCCGAAGGTGATCTCAAGGATCGCCTCATCCCTCGGGTCGCCCCGTTTTGCCGGTGGCTCGCGGGCGTCGACGCGGGTCATATAGGTGTCGAGGTCGAGATAAAGTTCATCGCCTTCGGTCGCGCAGACATAGGCGAGCCGCGGATGAAAGACCTTGCGCAGCATCGTGCTGTCGGCCTGATGCAGGCCTTCGAAATAGCTTTGTATCAGCGTGGTGATATCGCTGTGATCGGCGGGGGTCATTGGATCAACCCCTCCGCCGTCATCGCTTTTTGCGCCGAGGGCCGCGCCGCGACCCGCGCGACATGGGCGGCAAGGGCAGGCCAGCGCGCAAGATCAATACCGGTGAAATTCGCCCAGTTCACCACCGCAAAAAGATAGGCATCCGCGACAGTAAACCGCCCCGCCACCAGCCAGTCGCGGCCATCGGCAAGCAAGTCATCGGCCCGGTCAAACTTTGCCGCTACATTGATGCGGGCAGTCGCGCGATCTTCATCCGTGGCAGCAGCGCGGAACAGCGGGCCAAAGGCCTTGTGCAACTCGGACGCGATCCAGTTCAGCGCCTCGTGCAGGCGGGCGCGATCGAGTGTTCCGGCATCCGGTGCAAGGCCCGCACCCGGATGCCGATCGGCGATCCATTGCAGCACGGCGGCACCTTCGGTCAGGATCTGACCCCCGGCAAGTTCCAGCGCGGGCACATAGCCCTTGGGGTTGATGGCCCGGAAATCCGCCCCGGTCGCGGTGCGGCCGGTATCGGTATCGACGGCCTCGATCTGAAATGCCGCGCCGGTTTCATAAAGGGCAATATGGCTGGCCAGCGAACAGGCGCCGGGCTTGTAGTAGAGTTTCACTGTCTGGTCTCCTTCTGGCGGATGTCCTTTCGCTAGCCCGGATCCCGATCTGATGATAATATCAAGTTCTCATCCAGACGATCTGAATTTCCGATCATTATGAAGCACGACCAGCTCCTCGCCCTTGAGGCCATCGTCACCACCGGCACCTTTCGCGGCGCGGCAGAGCGGTTGAACAAGTCGCAAAGCGCGGTCAGCCACACGATCCGGCAGCTGGAGGATGCGCTGGAACTGACGCTGTTTTTCCGCGACAGTTACCGTCCGCGCCTGACTGCCGAGGGCCGGGTCTTCTACCGTGAGGCCAGCCGGGTGCTCGCCCAGATGCGCGACCTTGGTGCCACCGCCGCGCGGCTCCGCGCGCGAGAGGAGCCGGAACTGCGCCTTGCCGTTACCGCGACCCTGCCGCTGGACCATCTGCTGCCGGTGCTGGCGGCGATCGGACGGGATTTTCCGGCGACCCACCTGCGCCTCTCGACCGAGATGATGGGCGGCCCGATCGCCCGCCTGCTGCAGGGGCGCGCCGATCTGGCCATCGCAACCCTTGATGGCGTGCCGGTTGATGAGGTGGAGACGCGCCGCCTGACCGAGGTCACCATCCGCCCGGTGGCCTGCCGCGAGATGGCCGCGGAACTCGGGCCCGAGCTGTTGTCCGTGTCGCGGATGCAGACGATCCCGCAGATCGTTGTTGCCGGTACCAACGGGCCCGAGGACAGCCAGAGCCGGGATCTTCTGCCCGGCGGCCGGAAATGGACGGTGTCGGATTTCCACGCCAAACGGCAGGTCATTCTGGCCGGTCAGGGCTGGGGCGGGATGCCGGAACACCTCATCCACGATGATATTGCCTGCGGTGGCCTTGTGGCGCTTGCCGTCGAGGGGTTCCCGCCGCGCCGGTCCGAAATCTTCGCGATTCGCCGCAAGGATCAGGCACCCGGCCCGGTCGCGACGGCACTTTGGGGTGGGCTTTCCGAGGCGCTGAACCAAGGGTAAGATCTGCCAGACGCCACTTGCGTAGGGAAACTCCGGGGGGACGGGAAGGCGGTCCTTGAACTGACTGCCCGGATCACCAGCTCGGATGCCCCATGGCTGACCTCAGCCCGACCGGCACCGCGATGCGGGCATGGAAGCGACCGTCCTTCACCTTCAGATATCTGGTCTTTCCGGCCATCTTCGACCCCGTTCTGGTACCAAAAACGGCACGAAGCCCTTGAGTTCAGGGGGTTTCTTTCACATCAAAAGCTTATGGGATGATTGGGTGAGAGGCTGGACAACGACCCAAACGGATCTCGTTACGGCTGCTTCCTTCCGGACCTGACCGGGTTGGCAAGGCGTTCGCCCGCGCCAACCTCTCGCGGGTGGATATAGGGCGGGGCGGGGCGGGGCGCAAGGGATTTGCGGAGGACCCGTTGGGGGTCCGCGATGCGCGCGCAGCTCGGCCGCGTCCGGCGCTTGCCTGCGGCATTCCGTCTGTCAGGCTGGGTCAGCACGTCGAGGGAGGGGCCGGTTGGCCCGGCTTCCGGCGCCCCGAGTGGTATCCGACACCGGGCCCCGCGCAGGACGAAAGCCGGCACGCCCGTCCGCGGCGCCCTGATGCCGGGGTCAGAAAAGACCGGCCATCCGGGCACCTGCGATCAGGTCGGGTGCGACATGATGGGCCCAGCGACCGGTGGCGGCAATCACATCGGGGACCTGCACCACGGTGCAGCCCGCCCGGTGCGCGGCTTCGGCCCCGGTTTCGCTGTCTTCGAACACCAGACAGCGCGCGGCGGGTAGGCCCACCTTTTCGGCCGCCAGCAGATAGGGCGCAGGATCTGGTTTCGGCGCCGTCACATCGTGCAGCGTGATGACATGGTCGAACAACCCTTCCAGCCCGGCGATGCGCAGCTTGCGATGCGCGCCCGGTCGCCCGGTCGAGGTGACGATGGCACGGGGCAGGCCCTCCGTCGCGCGCAGCAGCTCTGTCACGCCGGGTTTCAGCGGCAGCCCGGCCTCGACCCCGGTCTCGAACCGGCTGCCCCAGTCGGCGCGGACGCCGCCAAGGTCGAGACCGGGAAAGGCCGCGCGGATCAGCGCACTGCTGGTGGGCTCATCCTTGCCGATCAGGCCATGCATGAAGCTTTCCTCAACGGTCAGCCCATGGGCGGCGAAGGCCGCGATCCCGGTGGCAAGGGCCAGCGTCTCGGTGTCGATCAGCGTGCCGTCGAGGTCGAAGAAAAGGGCGTCGAACATGGGCGGTTCCCGGCAGATGTCTGCCCCGGGGTTAGCCTATCCGAGATGCAGACGAAAGCGGTGAAAGCCCTCCGCCGTCACGCCCAGAAGCTCGGGCGCCAGATGTGCGACCTCTGCCAGATTGTCCGGCGCACCCGCCCCGCTGTCATAAAGCACCGATGTGCCGGGGACCGGCACGAACCGCCAGCCTCCGCCGTCATAGGGGCCGCAGTTGCCGGTGGCGGTGATATACCGGGCCAGAGCGTCGGTGCAGAGGGTGCGTTCGTCGAGAATGGTCCGGGCGCCGGGGATCGGTGCGGCGCCGGTTTGATAGCTGTTGGTGACAAGCACCACCGGCGTTTCAGGCGAAAGCGGACGGCCGCCGATGCGGACATCCCCGATCCGCCCGGCGCTGCGGTCTTCTGCGGGACGGGTCAGGTCGATGGCATAATCCATCCCGTTGAGGATTTCATAGCGCGACAGCGGTGTCGTGGGGTCGATCAGCGGCTGGTCCGGCAGGCCGGGCGTCAGCCGTGTCCAGATCGTACTGGACTTGCGCAGGATTTCCACCAGATCCGCGCCGCGCACCAGCTGTGCCACCAGAAGATTGGGAAAGGGGTAAAGATCAAAGACATGGCGCAGTGACAGCGGCCCCGGGGCGATGTCGGTATAGTTCAGCGGACCGCTGCGGCCGCCCATCCGGAAGGGCGTGACGGTGGCAACGACCGGCAGCGCCGCCTCGGACCGGCCGGCAAGCCGCAGCCGGGTGTGGGCCCGCAACGCTGCCCCGATCAGCCGGGTCGCCTGATTGTCGGCGGCGCCGGCGAAATAGCTGTGCAGCGGTCCGGCCGTGCTGCCCAGACGCCGCCGCATCCGCTCTTGCGCGGCGCGATGATCGGCGCTCAGCGCGGTCCGCAGCGGACCCGCGGCCTGCCGCAGCGCGCGGGGCGACAGGCCCGCCACCAGTTCCGAGGCACTGCGCGCCTCGGTCCGGCTCTCCTCAACCTGCCAGCCGGTGCCGTCATGGCGCAGCATGAGGTCGATCTGCCCCAGATGGGAGCCGGAATGGCCGGGCTGGACGATCGGCGCGGTGCCGGTGCCCCCCGGCAGGCGCAGCGGCGCAGGGGGGTGGACAAGGTGGCTGTGTCCGGCCACCACTGCATCAATGCCGGGGATCCGGGCGATCTCTTCCGCGGATTCACCCGTGGCGCCCTCTTCGGCGCCGCCGCAATCCGGCGTCAGGCCCGTATGGGCCAGGCAGATCACAACCTCGGCCCCGCGGCGGCGCAATTCGGGCACCCAAGCAGAGGCGGCCTCGGCCATCGGGCGCGCAACGACCCGACCGGCCAGATGGTGACGGTCCCAGACCAGAATCTGCGGCGGGGTCAGGCCCAAAATGCCGATGCGCACCGGATGCAGCGTGCCGTCCGGGTCCGGCAGCTGCCGTTCGATGATGGTGCAGGGGGAGAAGAGCAGGTCGTCGGCCAGCGGGTCCGGCCCCAAGGTCCGCGCGATATTGGCGGACAGGATCGCAAAGCGGGCATCGCGCAGCGCGCGGGTCAGGACCGGCAGGCCATAATTGAATTCGTGATTGCCAAGAGCCACAGCGTCATAGCCAAGCGTATTGAACGCAGCCACCGCCGGATGTGGGCGGCGGCGGCCGGTCTGTGCCGCCAGATCGGCCAGAACCGAACCCTGCAGGAAGTCCCCGTTGTCCAGAAGCAGGCTGCCGGGCACCCCGGCCCGCGCCTCGGCGATCAGGCTGGCGGTCTGGGCGAGGCCCAGACCGAACTGCGGCCGGTTCGTGCAATAATCGTAGGACAGCAGATGGGCATGAAGGTCGGTGGTGGCCAGCACACGCAGCAGAAGCGTCACATTCTGCAGACCGAGAGTGGTGTCCGTGCCCGGAGGAGCGCTGCCGTCCGATGGCGGCAGGGCATCGGGGTTTCCGAAATGGCGGCCCGACCCACCGGACTGAAGCGGCATTACATTCAACTTCCTGAGCCCGCATCGGACGGGCTGCACACGCTAAGACGGCAGATGAAACATAACTCGCTATAACATCTTCAGGTTGTCATGCACCTTGATCTGCCGCAAGCCACGCGGCGGGGCGCATAGGTTTACGTTGCGTCACTTGTGGCATTCCTGTCGCGGGTGACAGGGTGCTTCCTTTGCGCTGGCGGACATGCGATGCAGGGCGGGCGCAGGGGGATGATGGATATGAAGATTGCAGAGACGGTGACCTTTGGCGGAACGGGACGGGACCGGGCGCACGGGCTGCGGGCGGATGCCGCGGAATTGGGCCGGCTGCTGGAGACGGGGCGGGTTCTGCCTTTGTGGCGCGGGCGTGTGCTGGCGGGGGATGAAGGTCTGGGCTGGGTGGCCGCAGACAACCCCATTCTGACAGGCCGGGCCGAGCCGGTGTTTCTGGGCTATCTTGCGGAAAAGGCGGTCTTTGCCGCGGATATCTCACATTGGCAGCCAGAAGAGGGCATCCCCGACGAATCGCCGTTTCTGGCGGGAACGCAGCCGCATCCGCTGGCCGGGCCGGGGCTGAGTTTCATCGAATTGCGCCAGCAGATGGCAGCCCTATCCGCGGATGAGGCCGAGATCGCCGCCACCGCGCGTGCCCTTCTGGAATGGCACCGCAGCCACGCTTTCTGCCCTGCCTGCGGTGCACGCAGCCAGCCCGCAGGTGGCGGATGGCGGCGGGATTGCCCGTCCTGCCAGCGCCAGCATTTCCCCCGGACCGACCCGGTGGTCATCATGCTGGTGACTTCCGGCAACAGGGTGTTGCTGGGACGCAGCCCCGGCTGGCCCGAGGGGATGTATTCGCTTCTGGCCGGATTCATCGAACCGGGCGAGACGATGGAGGCCGCGGTGCGCCGTGAGGTGTTCGAGGAAACCGGCGTCCGCTGCGGCCCGGTGCGCTATCTGGCCAGCCAGCCGTGGCCTTTCCCGGCCTCGTTGATGCTGGGTTGTGCGGCCGAAGCCACAAGCGAGGCGATCACGCTGGACCCGGCCGAACTGGAAGATGCGCTCTGGGTTCCGCGCGAAGAGGTGGTGACGATCTTCGCGGGCGAGCATCCGCGCATCCGTCCGCCGCGCCGCGGCGCAATCGCGCAGTTCCTGCTCTCAAACTGGCTTGCCGACCGGCTGGATTGAAGCGACACTTCCGGTTGCAGGGGCAGGGTAAGAAGAACAGATGAAGCTGACCACGAAACAGGATATCGAGGCGCCGCTGGATTTTGTCTACGGCCAGCTGACGGATTTCGAACAGTTCGAACGGATGGCCATGCGCCGCGGCGCCGAGGTGGAACGCACGGACCGTCTGACGAAACCCGGCCCGGGGATGAGCTGGCGTCTGCGGTTTGCCTGGAAGGGCAAGCCGAGGAAGCTGCTGGTGCGGCTGGCCGATCTGGCGCCCGGCCAGATGATGGATTACGCCGTGGACAGCCCGGTTGCCGAGGGTGGCGCGAGGATCGAGCTGATGGCGCTGGCCCCGCGGCGCACCCGGATGACCGTGGCGACCGAGGTCCGCCCCAAGACGCTGGGCGCGCGCATTTTCATCCAGTCGATGAAACTGGCCAAGGGCCGTGTCACGCGCAAGCTGGACGGCGCCGCCGCAAAGCTGGCCGCCCTGATCGAGGAGCGCTGGCGCAGCGCGCAGCGCTGAGCGTTCAGCGCACCGTCCGGTCGGCCGGATAGACGCCCAGCAGGTTCAGTTCGGTCGTGAAGAAGCGCAGTTCTTCCAGCGCGCGGGCCACGGGTGCGTCGTCTGGGTGGCCTTCAATGTCCGAATAGAACTCGGTCGCGGTGAAGCTGCCGCCGACCATGTAGCTTTCCAGCTTGGTCATGTTCACCCCGTTGGTCGCAAAGCCGCCAAGCGCCTTGTAGAGGGCGGCCGGAATGTTGCGGACGCGGAAGGTGAAGGTGGTGATCATCTTCTCCGCCCGGCGCGCGTGGTCGGGTGTGCGGCTCATCACCAGAAAGCGGGTGGTGTTGTTCTGGTTGTCCTCGATATGCGCGGCCAGCACGTCCAGCCCGTAGATCGTGGCGGCCATCTCGCTGGCCAATGCGGCGCGGGAAGGGTCGTTCGCCTCGGCCGCCTCGCGCGCGGCGCGGGCATTGTCGCTGCTGACCACGCCGCGGATGCCATGCGCCTTCAGGTATGAGGCACATTGCGGCAGGATGACCACATGGCCATGCGCCTCGCGCACATCCTCGACCCGGGTGCCGCGGATGCCCAGAAGGTTGACATGGACCCGCACGAAGGCCTCGTCGACGATATGCAGACCGGCACGGGGCAGCAGGGAATGCACGTCCGCCACCCGGCCGTAGGTGGAGTTTTCCACCGCCAGCATGCCCAGGTCCACCTCGCCCGAGCGGGTCATTTCGACCACATCCTCGAAGGTCTGGCAGGGCACCGGGGTAAAGTCCGGACGGGCCTGCGCGCAGGCCTGATGGGAATAGGCGCCCAGCTCTCCCTGAAATGCGATGGTTCCGGCCATGACTTCCTCCGGTCAAACTTGCGTTTAAGGCCCCCGCGGGGCGATTGGTCGCGCTCCTACACCTTGCGCGGGGCGGGGTGAAGCGGGTAGATACCGGCGGAAAGGCGACCAAGGGAAGCGCGCGACATGTTCGACACGATGACGATGACCAAGGCGGTGGGTGCAGTTTGCGGGGCGCTTCTGGTGTTCCTGCTGGGCAACTGGGCGGCGTCGGCTCTTTACACCACCTCGACCGCCGGCCATGGCGCGGGCGAGGAACATGCGCAGGCCTATACGATCGACACCGGCGCAGCGGCAGGCGGCACCGAAGAGGCCGCGCCGGAAGTGGACTTCGCCACGCTGATGGCTTCGGCCGATGCAGCGGCGGGCGAAAAGGTCTTTGGCAAGTGCAAGGCCTGCCACAAGCTGGACGGCAATGATGCCACCGGCCCGCATCTGAACGGCATCGTCGGCCGCGGGATCGCCTCGGTCGCGGGCTTTGCCTATTCGACCTCGATGGCGGAACATGCGGGCAAGCCGTGGTCGCCGGAAGAGCTGAACCATTTCCTGACTTCGCCCAAGGCCTATGCCGCCAACACCAAGATGTCCTTCGCGGGCCTGCCCAAGGCCGAGGACCGGGTGAACCTGATCGCTTATCTGGAAACCCAGAAGTAAGCCGGATTGCATTGCGCATACCGGGGCCGTGCCGAAAGGCGCGGCCCTTTTCACATTCCGTGCGGGCTTCGGTCACGCAATCGCGCCTTTCCCTTCGACACGCGCCGCAATAGGGTTCACCATCGCCACGGGAACGGACACGGAGGACGGGATGCGGGCATCGGCACGGGCACAGGTCAGGACGGCAGCAGCGGGACAGGACTGGCGTCCCTGGCTGGCCGGCACCGTGATCGGGATGGCCGCCGCCCTGAGCCTTGCCCTGCCGTCCCGCGCGCAGGAGGCCGCCACCGAAACCACGGCGGGGACCGCGCAGGGAACAATCGTTTCGCACGGCATCTCGATCTTCGGCGATCTGGTTCTGCCTGCTGATTTCGCGCATCTGCCCTATGTGAACCCCGACGCCCCCAAGGGGGGCGAGATCAGCTTCGGCACCTTCGGGGGGTTCGATTCGATGAACCCCTATTCGGTCAAGGGCCGTGCGGCGGTCGGCTCTTCAACCCAGCTGGAATCGATCCTGACCGGCACGGCGGACGAAATCGGCGCGTCTTACTGCTTCATGTGCACCACGATGGAATATCCCGAGGACCGGTCCTGGGTGATCTTCACGCTGCGTGACGACGTGAAATTCTCCGACGGCACGCCGCTGACGGTCGAGGATGTGCTGTTCTCTTATGAAACCTTCCTGAACAAGGGTCTGTCCGACTTCCGCACCGTTCTGGCCGAACAGGTGCAAGGGGCCGAGATCATCGGGCCGAACCAGATCAAATACACCTTCAAGCCCGGTGTCCCGACCCGTGACCTGCCTGCTACCGTGGGCGGGCTGCCGGTGTTTTCCAAGGCGCATTACGAGGCCAAGAAGCTTGACCTTGAGGAATCCTCGCTGGTGCCGCTTCTGGGGTCGGGCGCCTATGTGCCTGATGTCATCGACGTGGGCCGGACCGTCACCTACAAGCGCAACCCCGATTACTGGGCGCAGAACCTGCCTTTCGGCATCGGGATGAACAATTTCGATACCATCCGGTATGAATATTTCGCCGAGCCGAACGCCGCTTTCGAAGGGTTCAAGGCAGGCGTCTATACCTTCCGGGTGGAGAATTCGTCCAAGCAATGGGCCGAGGGCTACAATATCCCCGCGGTCCGGGACAAGATCATCCGGAAGGAGGCGCTGCCTTCCGGCGCAAAGGCCACCGGGCAGAGCTTCGTCTTCAACCTGCGGCGTGAAAGCTGGCAGGACCCGCGGGTGCGCGAAGCCATCGGCATGATGTTCAATTTCGAATGGTCGAACCAGACTCTGTTCTTCGGCCTTTACAAGCGGGCGAATTCCTTCTGGGAAAATTCGTGGCTGGCTGCCGAAGGCCCGCCCTCGCCCGAAGAGGTGGCGATCCTCCAGCCTCTGGTGGATGAGGGGTTGCTGGATGTCGCGATCCTGACCGATCCGCCGGTGACGGCGCCGCTGTCCTCGACCGACCGGCAGCTGGACCGGCGCGCATTGCGCGCGGCTTCGGCCCTGCTGGATGAGGCGGGCTGGATCGCGGGCGACGACGGCATGCGCCGCAATGCCGCCGGCCAGACGCTGAAGCTGGAAATCCTTGAAGACAACCCGACGTTCGAGCGGGTGATCGTGCCCTTCGTCGAAAACCTTCGCGCGCTTGGCATCGACGCCAGCCTGAACGTCATCGACAGCGCGCAATACGAAGTGCGGGTTCGTAACCCGGCCTATGATTTCGACATGATCGGGTCGTTCACCCAGACCGACTATTATTCCGGGGCCGAGCTGAAACAGTTCTACGGCTCTGCCACGGCCGATATTTCCGTGTTCAATGCGGCGGGGCTGAAAAGCCCGGCGGTGGACCGGATGATCGACATTGTCATGGCAACGAAGACCAAGGACGAGCTGACGGTGGCCACCAAGGCCATGGACCGTGTCCTGCGTGCGCAGAAGTTCCGCATCCCGCAATGGTTCAACCCGGACAACTGGGTGGCCTATTACGACATGTATGAACACCCCGACCCCCTGCCGCCCTATGCGCTTGGGCAGACCACGCTCTGGTGGTTCAATGCCGACAAGGCCGCCGCGCTGAAGGCCAAGGGCGCGCTCAAGTAATCTGAAACCACGGGCGGCATCTTGGGCGCTTATATCCTCCGACGGCTTCTTCTGGTCATCCCGACATTGTTCGGGATGATGCTGATCAACTTTGCGCTGACCAATGTGGTGCCCGGTGGCCCGCTGGAACAGATCGAGGCGCGGCTGGAGGGGGATGGCGATGCCATTGCCCAGCTGGGCGGCAGCGGCGGCGACAGCAATCAGGGCCAGGGCAGCGGCTCCGACTCGGGCTATGTCGGCGCGCGCGGTCTGCCGCCCGAACGCCGCGCCCAGCTGGAGGTGGAATTCGGCTTTGCCCGCATCGCCTGCGATCCGGGGTATACCGGCACGCCGGACCTGAAATCCGCGGAATGCCGCAAGGAGATGATCCCGTTCTGGGAACGCTTTGGCATCATGATGTGGAACTATGCCACCTTCGACTTCGGCGAAAGCTACTTCCGCCGCATCTCGGTCGTGGACCTGATCCTTGAGAAGATGCCGGTCTCCATCACGCTGGGCCTCTGGTCCACGCTGATCGCCTATATCATCTCCATCCCCTTGGGCATCCGCAAGGCGGTGCGCGATGGCAGCCGGTTCGACACCTGGTCCAGCGGCATCATCATCGCGGCCTATGCGATCCCGGGGTTCCTGTTCGCCATCCTTCTGATGGTGCTGTTCGCGGGCGGCAGCTATTGGCAGATATTCCCGTTGCGCGGCCTGACCTCGCCCAATTGGGACAGCCTCAGCCTTTGGGGCAAGATCACGGATTACCTCTGGCACATCACCCTGCCGGTGACGGCGCAGCTGATTTCCGCCTTTGCCACCCTGACGCTGCTGACGAAGAACAGCTTTCTGGACGAAATCCGCAAGCAATATGTCATGACCGCCCGCGCCAAGGGCTTGTCTGAACGGCAGGTCCTGTACGGCCATGTCTTCCGCAATGCGATGCTGATCGTGATCGCCGGCTTCCCGGGCCTGTTCCTGAGCGTGTTCTTCGGGTCCTCGCTGATCATCGAGATGATCTTTTCGCTGGACGGGCTGGGGCAGCTTGGGTTCAAGGCCGCGGTGGAGCGGGATTATGCAGTGATCTTCGGTACGCTTTACGCCTTCGGCCTGATCGGGCTGGTGGTCGGCATCCTGTCAGACCTGATGTATGTGCTGGTCGATCCGCGGATCGACTTCTCGCGGCGGGAGACCTGAGATGGCGCTCTCCTCGCTGAACCAGCGCCGCTGGCGCAACTTCCGGGCCAACAAGCGCGCCTCCTGGTCGCTGGTGCTGTTCTGCATCCTTTACGGCCTTACGCTGTTTGCCGAGGTGCTGGCGAACGACCGGCCGCTTCTGGTGAAATATCAGGACAGCTACTACACGCCCTTCCTGAAATTCTACTCGGAACGCACCTTCGGCGGCGATCTCGGGACCGAGGCGAACTATCGCACGCCCGAGGTGGAATGCCTGATCGTCGCAGGCGGATCGCTGGATTGCTGGGACGATCCCGCGGGCATCATGGCCGAAGCGCAGGAGAAAGGCACCGCCAAAGGAGAGCCGGTCCAGACCGGCTGGATCCTCTGGCCCGTCGTGCCCTACAGCTACAACACCATCGTCGAGACGCCGACCCCGGCGCCCGCGCCGATCAGCGCGCAAAACTGGCTGGGCACCGACGAGGCATCGCGCGATGTGCTGGCGCGGGTGATCTATGGTTTCCGGCTGTCCGTCACCTTCGCGCTGATCGTCACCGCGCTGACCACGGTCATCGGCATCGCGGCAGGGGCGGTGCAGGGCTATATGGGCGGCAAGACCGACCTTCTGTTCCAGCGGTTCATCGAAATCTGGCAATCGGTGCCGTCGCTTTATGTCATCATCATTCTGGCGGCGGTCTGGGCAAGGGGCTTCTGGTTCCTTGTCTTCCTGACCGTACTCTTCGGCTGGACCGCGCTGGTGGGGGTGGTCCGGGCCGAATTCCTGCGGGCGCGCAACTTTGAATATGTCCGCGCGGCCAAGGCTTTGGGTGTCAGCGACGTGCAGATCATGTTCCGCCATATGCTGCCCAATGCCATGGTGGCCACGCTGACCATGCTGCCCTTCGTCATCACCGGCGCCATCTCGGGCCTTGCAGCGCTGGATTATCTGGGCTTCGGCCTGCCGTCCTCGCTGCCGTCGCTGGGGCAGCTGACGCGGCAGGCGCAGAACAATCTGCATGCGCCGCATCTGGCCTTTGTGTCCTTCTTCACCTTCGCCATCATGCTGACGCTGCTGATCTTTATCTTCGAAGGTGTCCGCGATGCCTTTGACCCGCGGAAGACCTTTCGATGAGCCTGCTGGATGTCCGCAACCTGACCGTCTCCTTCGCACAGGACGGCTGCAGCGTGCAGGCCGTGAGGGGCGTGTCCTTCTCGGTCGCCAAGGGTGAGACTGTGGCGCTGGTCGGCGAAAGCGGATCGGGCAAGTCGGTGACGGCTTTGTCCACCGTGCGGCTCTTGTCCGACAATGCCACGGTGGGCGGACAGGTGCTGTGGCAGGGGCAGGACATTGCTGCCCTGCCCGAGCGGGAGCTGCGCCGCCTGCGCGGGGACGACATCAGCTTCATCTTTCAGGAGCCGATGACCAGCCTGAACCCGCTGCATACGATCGAACGGCAGATCACCGAAAGCCTTGAGCTGCATCAGGGCCTGACCGGGGCCGCCGCACGGGCGCGGGTGCTGGACCTTCTCCAGAAGGTCGGTATCCGGGAGGCGGAAAGCCGTCTGTCCGCCTATCCGCATCAGCTTTCGGGCGGGCAGCGGCAGCGGATCATGATTGCCATGGCGCTGGCCAACGGGCCGGAACTGCTGGTCGCGGATGAGTCGACGACCGCGCTGGACGTGACCATTCAGGCGCAGATCCTGGACCTTCTGGCTGATCTGAAACGGCGCGAGAACCTGTCCCTCTTGTTCATCACCCATGACCTGAACATCGTGCGGCGGATCGCCGACCGTGTCTGTGTCATGCAGGGAGGCGAGATCGTCGAGCAGGGGCCCGCCGCAGACCTTTTTGCAAACCCGCAGCATCCCTATACGCAGAAGCTGCTGGCGGCCGAGCCGAAGGGCAGCCCCGATCCGGTGCCGCCGGATGCGCCGGAAATCCTGCGCACCGAAAGCCTGCGGGTCTGGTTCCCGATCCAGCGCGGCCTGCTGCGCCGCACCGTGGGCCATGTGAAGGCGGTGAACGAGGCCAGCCTGACGGTCCGTGCGGGGGAAACGCTGGGCATCGTGGGCGAAAGCGGATCGGGCAAGACCACGCTGGCGCTGGCCATCCTACGGCTGATCGGGTCCGAGGGGCGCATCCTGTTCATGGGGCGCGACATCACCCGGCTGCAAAAGCCATGGGACGGGGCCGATGCCCGCCCGGAGGCCACCAGCGCGGATGGTGCGGCTCTGTGGACCGCGCTGGAACAGGCCGCTGGCCACGGCGCCGCCAACCGCCTGCGTGCCCTGCGCCAGCACATGCAGATCGTGTTTCAGGATCCGTTTGGCAGCCTGTCGCCGCGGATGACGGCAGAGCAGATCATTGCCGAGGGGCTGGGCGTGCACGGTCTTGAACCCGGCCGCGACCGCAAGGGCATGGTCGCCGATATCATGACAGAGGTCGGTCTGGACCCCGCCATGATGAGCCGCTACCCGCATGAATTCTCGGGCGGGCAGCGGCAGCGGATCGCCATTGCCCGCGCCATGATCCTGCGGCCAAAGCTCGTGGTGCTGGACGAACCCACCAGCGCGCTGGACATGACGGTGCAGGTTCAGATTGTTGAGCTTTTGCGGCGTCTGCAGCGGCAATGGGGGCTGGCCTATGTGTTCATCAGTCACGATCTGCGGGTGGTGCGGGCCATGTCCCACAAGGTGATGGTCATGCGTGCCGGCGATGTGGTGGAGGCGGGCACCACAGAACAGGTCTTTGCCTTCCCCGCTTCGGATTATACCCGCGATCTGATGAAGGCGGCCTTCCTGCCGGCACCCGGCGCATGAAGATCCTGTTCGTTCACCAGAATTTTCCGGGGCAGTTCCCGCATCTGGCGCCGGAACTGGTGCGGCGCGGCCATGACGTGCGGGCGCTGACCGATGCGGCGAACAATCGTAGCCTGTCGCTTCCGGTCTGGCGCTACAAATACGAGGCGCCGCAGGTAGACCCCGCCGCCACCCGTCTGGGCCGCAACTTTACCACCATGTCAGACCGCGGCGTGATCGTCGCCCGCGCCTGCCAGCAGCTGCGCAACCGCGAGGGATATGTCCCCGATGTGATCGTGGGTCATTCCGGCTGGGGTGAGACGCTGTTTCTGAAAGAGGTCTGGCCCGAGGCAAAGCTGCTGGTCTATGCCGAATTCTATTATCGTGGCACCGGCGCCGATGTCGGCTTTGATCCGGAGTTTTCGGCCCGCGGGCTGGATACGGCCATGATCGCGCAGGGCCGCGCCGCGCATCTGGGGCAGGCTTTGGCCCATGCGGACCGCGGGCTGTCGCCCACGCAATGGCAGGCCTCGACCTATCCGGCGCCGCTGCGGGCGATGATCGACGTCATCTTCGACGGTGTGGATACCGAACTGCTGGCCCCCGATCCGGCGGCCCGTGTTACTCTGCCCGACGGCCGGGTCCTGCGTCCGGGGGATGAGGTTCTGACTTTCGTGAACCGCAATCTGGAGCCCTATCGCGGTTACCACATCTTCATGCGCGCACTGCCCGAAGTGCTGGCGGCGCGGCCGGAGTGTCAGGTGGTGATCGTCGGCGGGGACGAGGTCAGCTATGGCGCCAAACCGCCCGGCGGCAGAACCTGGAAAGACGTCTTTCTGGATGAGGTGCGCGACCGGCTGGACCTGAGCCGGGTGCATTTCATGGGCAAGGTGCCCTATCCGGTCTTCCGCCAGATCCTGCAGGTCAGCCGGGTGCATGCCTATCTGACCTATCCTTTCGTGCTGTCCTGGTCGGTGTTCGAGGCGATGGCGGCGGGGGCGCTGGTGGTGGGAAGCCGCACCGCCCCGGTGGAAGAGGTGATCCGCCACGGCGAGACCGGGCTTCTGGTCGATTTCTTCGATGTGGCGGGATGGTCGGATATCCTGACCCGGACACTGGCCGATCCCGCACGTCATGATGCGCTGCGCCACGCGGCGCGCGCGCATGTGAAGGCGCATTACGACCTGCGCAATGTCTGCCTGCCGCGGCAGGTGGCGCTGGTCGAGGGGATGTTGCCACAGGGCTAGATCGCGGCGGAATGCTGCGCCTTGGTCTGGTCATAGGCGTCGAAGGTGCGGGCGATCATGCGGGTCAGCGGCCGCGCGGCGGGCGGAATGGTCAGCACGCCGCCCTTCAGCTCGACCATGCCTTCGAACCGCCGGGCGGCATCGGACAGCATCCGGTCCACCGTCAGGAAATCGGCCCCGAAGTCGCGCAGCAGCGCGGCCCGGTCCACGCGGAAATCGCACATCACCGCCTCGATGATGCGGGCGCGGAGCAGGTCTTCGCCCTGAAAGGCATGGCCCTTTGCGGTCGAGAACCGGCCCTCGCGGATGGCGGCAGTATGGGCCGCGGTGGCAGGCGCATTCTGCGCATAGCCCTGCGGAAAGCGCGAGATGGACGACGCACCCAGCCCGATCAGCGCGGGCGCGGTGTCATCGGTATAGCCCTGAAAATTCCGCCGCAGCCGCCCCGCCTTCTGCGCCACCGCCAGCCCGTCCGGGGGCAGGGCGAAATGGTCGATGCCGATTTCATCATAGCCGTCGGTCACGAACAGATCGCGCGCCGTCTCGAACAGGCGCAGCCGTTCCTGCGGGGTGGGGATGGCGTCCGAGGGGATCATCTGCTGCCGCCTGCTCATCCACGGGACATGGGCATAGCCGTAAAGCGCAACCCGGTCGGGGGAGAGGGACAGGAGCTTCTGCACCGAATCCGCAATACGGGCCGGGGTCTGGAACGGCAGCCCGTAAAGGATATCCATGTTCAGGCTGGCCACGCCGCGGGCACGGATCGCTTCGGCCACCTCGCGGGTCAGCTCATAGCTCTGGTCGCGGCCGATGACCTTCTGGATCTCCGCGTCGAAATCCTGCACCCCGATGGAGGCACGGTTCATTCCCGCCTCGGCCAGCGCATCCAGCCGCGCGCCGTCCACCTCGTTCGGGTCGATCTCGACCGAGAATTCGCCGCCCTCGGCCATAGGGACCACATCAAAGATGGCCCGGGCCAGCGCATGGATCGCATCGGCCGGCAGCATCGTGGGTGTGCCGCCGCCCCAGTGCAGGCGCGACAGCCGCACCCCGCGCGGCAGGTGGCGGGCCAGAAGCGCGATTTCCTGATGCAGGGTGCGGACATAGGCCAGCACCGGATCGTCCGAGGTGGTGCCCTGCGTCCGGCAGGCACAGAACCAGCACAGCCGCCTGCAGAACGGCACATGCAGGTAAAGCGAAATCTCCGCCCCGTCGGGGATGGCGCCGATCCAGCGGGTGAAATCCGCCTCCCCGACCGTGGCCGAGAAATGCGGTGCCGTCGGATACGAAGTGTATCGCGGCACCTTTGCGTCAAATAGCCCAAGCCGGGTGAGTTGCGTATCCTGCATCATGGGACTACCTTTAATCCTGTCCGGGAGCGGCCTCCTTGACGCAGATCAATGGCATGAGGCAGGCGATGGGGCTGCATGATCTTCAGACGCTGCATCAGGACTGCGGCGACTGCCCGATCCGTCATCGCGCGTTCTGCGCGCGCTGTGACGGCGATGAGCTGACTGCGCTTGAGCAGATGAAATACTACCGGAGCTATCAGGCCGGGCAGACGATTGTCTGGTCGGGCGACCGGATGGATTTCGTGGCCTCGGTCGTGTCGGGCATCGCCACGCTGACCCAGACGATGGAGGACGGGCGCCGCCAGATGGTGGGGCTGCTGCTGCCGTCCGATTTCGTGGGGCGTCCGGGCCGCAGCACTGCCGCCTATGACGTGACGGCCACCACCGATGTGGTGATGTGCTGTTTCCGCAAGAAGCCCTTCGAAGATCTGATGGGCCGCACCCCGCATATCGCGCAGCGCCTGCTGGAAATGACGCTGGACGAACTGGATGCCGCGCGGGAATGGATGCTGCTTCTGGGGCGCAAGACCGCGCGCGAGAAAATCGCCTCGCTGATCGCGATCATCGCCCGGCGTGACGCGACGCTGCGGCTGCGGCAGGCGGCGGGCACATTGTCGGTGGAACTGCCGCTTACGCGCGAGGAGATGGCCGATTATCTGGGCCTGACTCTGGAAACCGTCAGCCGCCAGATCAGCGCGCTGAAGCGGGACGGGGTGATCCGGCTGGACGGCAAAAGGTCCATCCATGTCCCGGATTTCGACCGGTTGCTGGAAGAAGCGGGCGATGATGCCGATGGTGGCCTGCCCATCTGACCCCTGACTGCGCCCTGGGGCGGTTGCCCGTGCGCGCTCCGGCCCTGCCGGACGGATCGAACATGGGGACGCGCGGCGCGAACAATCTGGGGTCGTCGCACCTGCCAACCGGCAAGAGCCATTCCGCACGCACGGGCAACCTGCGGGCCGTTTCCGGGTCGGCCTGCCGGTGGCCTGAGGGATTCCCCTGCCACCGGGCAGACGCGGGCACCGGCACATGCCCAACACTCGTCAAAACCGGCAGACTTTCAGCCACGACGCCCGCAGGACGGACGGGCGGCATCGGCCTGCTTGCCCGCTTTGTGGCACTGCGGGATGCCAGTGTATATTGGCGTCATTGCCTATGCAGATGCAGAGACGGGACAGAAAGATTGCCAAAACGGCAGATTTCTGCGACAGGCGGCGCCATCCTTCCCGACAAGACCGGAAGGCCCGGGCCGGCGGGGCTTCGGTGCAGAGTTCCGGGTATAGGGCCGCACGGGCGGCGGGGCGCATGTCATGAGGAAATCGCTTGGTGCGCTGCTGGCGATCTGCCTGGCCGGATTGCAGTTCCTGGCCGTTCTGGCGGTGGTCTCGTCGTCCTATGTCACCTCGGAACAGGCGCTGATCCGCCATGCGCGCGATCTGCTGCGCGACGTGGGCCACAATACTATTGAACACAGCAAGGGCTTTCTGCGGCCGGCCGAGGGGGCCGCGGAGCTGGCCGCGCGTCTGGCGCAGAACCGGGTGATCGCCAGCGACAATCCGCAGCTCTTGGAACAGCTGCTGTTCCAGCAGCTTCAGATCGCGCCACAATTCGCGGGAGTCTATTTCGGCAGCGAAGCGGGTGACTTCGTCATGGTGATGCGCATGGCCGAGGGGCCGGCGCCGTTCCGCACCAAGATCATCAGCCGGACCGACACAGGGCACGAGGTGCGGCTGATCTGGCGCGACAACAATTTCCACGCGGTTCACGAAGAGGCCGACCCTCAGGACACCTACGATCCCCGCACCCGCCCGTGGTATCAGGAGGCGCGTGAACGGCTGACCACGATCTGGACCGATCCCTATATCTTCTTCACCTCGCATCAGCCGGGCATCACGCTGGCGGCGCCGGTGCTGGGCGAAAGCGGCGGTATCCGCGGCGTGGTGGGGGTGGATATCGAGATCAGCGCCATCTCGCGGTTTCTGGCGCAGCTGAACATCGGCGAGACAGGCAAGGCGCTGATCATCAACAGCAACGGGGATGTGATCGCCCATCCGGACCCCGAGCTGATCAAGACCAGCCGGGCCGACGGATCGCTTCGCTTTGTCAATATCGCCGAATTTGACGATCTGATCGCCCGCGCGGCCTTTACCCCCTATCTGCGCAATGGCCAGATGCAGGTGGAGGAGGAGCGCCCCTCGCAATTCGTGCTGCGCGGGGCACGCTATGTTTCCACCGTTCTGCCGATGCTGAACGACCGGCTGCCCTGGACGATTGCGGTCTATGCGCCCGAGGACGATTTTACCGCCGTCATCAAGGAAAACCGCACCACCAACATCTGGATTGCGGCGCTGGTTGCGGTGGTGACGGGCATTCTGGGCCTGAAGCTGGCCAATTGGCTGAACAAGCCCGTGCGGGCCTTTGCGGTGCGTTCGACCCTGATCGCGCAGGGCGAGATCGACGCCGATGCCCCCCTGCCCAAAACCTACCGCGAGCTTGAGCGGGCCAATGACACGCTGGTGCGTGAAATTCATGCCCGCCGCACGGCCGAGCAGGATTATGGCCAGACCTTCGATCTTTCGGCGCGGGGGATGGCGCAGGTCACGCCCGATGGAAAGATCCTGCGCGCGAATGCCAGATTCGGCGCCATACTGGGGCAGGGGGGCAACCTCTCCGGCCGTCCGCTGGCCGAAGTCCTGTCGGCGGAACCGCCCACCCTCTGGCCGCCGGATGCGACCGCTTTCGAGGCACCGGATTCGACCCGTGAATTTCAGTGTCGCCGGGGCGACGGCGCACTGATCTGGGTGGCAGTGAACACCATTCTGGTGCGTGACGATCAGGGCAGCCCGCGCCATGGGGTGATCACGCTGGATGATGTGACCGCCGCCAAGGATGGTGCAGCGCAGATCCTGCAGCTGAACCGCGAGATTTCCCATCTGGCCCGCGGGCATACGATGGGGCAGCTGGCCTCGGGTCTTGCGCATGAGCTGAACCAGCCGCTGACCGCCATCGCACAGAATGCGGACAGCGCGCTTCTGATCCTGTCGCAGATGCCCGGTGCTCCGGCAGAACTGGCCGAGATCCTAGATTCGATCGAGCGGCAGTCCCTCCGCGCGGGCGAGATCATCCGGGCGCTGCGGGGGTTCATCCGCAAGGATGAGGGCGTGCGCGCGGCCTTCGATCTGGCGGAACTGGTGGAACAGGCGCTGCAACTGGTGCGGACCGAGGCGGCCGAGGCGCAGGTCATCGTCGAAACCCGGCTGCCCTGCGATCTGCCGCAAGCCGAGGGCAACCGGGTGCAGATCGCGCAGGTTCTGGTCAACCTGCTGCACAATGCGATCGAGGCCATTGCCGCTTCCGGCGGGGCCGAACGCCGGGTGACGGTGGCCGCAACGGCGGCAGAGGGCTGGCTGACGGTCGACGTGCAGGACACCGGGCCGGGGGTCGCCGCCGGCCTGGCGCTGTTCAGCCCGTTCGAAACTTCGAAACCGGGGGGAATGGGGCTGGGTCTGACCATCAGCCGGTCCATTGTCGAGGCCAATGGTGGTGCGCTTTGGCATGAGGCGGGAGAGGGCGGCGGCACCTGCTTTGTCTTCACCGTGCCGCAGGCCGCAGGGCCTATGCGGACAACAGATGGATCAGAAGATGCAGCGTGACGGGCAGGGAAGATGCGGTTGCAGCGGCTTGCCGAAACCCTACATTGGTCCGTGTGACCTTTGATCGTGTCTGTGTAGCCGCCGAATGCAGAATGCAGCCCTGACCGTCTTTGTGGTCGATGACGATGAAGCGATCCGCGCGTCACTGGTCCGGGGGCTGTCCCTGCGTGGCTATCATGTCGAGGCGTTCGAGGCTGCGGGTGATTTTCTGGCGGCATGGGAAGACCGCCGGCCCGGTTGTCTGGTGCTGGATTATGGTCTGCCCGGCCCGAACGGGCTGGAGCTGCAGCGGCATCTGAACGCCATCGGGGCGCAACTGCCTGTCATCTTCATCACGGGTCATGGCGGGGTCCCGGAATCCGTGCAGGCGATGAAGGGCGGGGCGCTGGACTTTCTGGAAAAACCGTTCCGCCATTCCGAACTGGTCGAACGGATCGAGGCGGCATTTGCGCTTCAGCGGGAAAGGCTGGCTGCGCAGCATTCGCTACAGCAGCAGCAGGCAAGGCTTCAGCGGCTGACCGCGCGCGAGCTGGAGGTGGTGCAGCATATCATGGCCCATCCCGCCGAAACCTCCAGCAAGGAGATCGCGGCCCGGCTGGCCATCAGCCCGCGCACCGTGGACCATCACCGCGCGCGGATCATGGAAAAGCTGGGTCTGCGCTCGGTGGCAGAGATATTGGCCTGGGGGCGTTCTGGCCAGATCTGAGGCGGGGCCTCAGGCCGGGCTCAGACCGCGATCAGCAGGCCGATGGTGGCCAGATAGACCAGCCCGAACAGTGCAAGGCCGGCATAATCCGTCCAGCCCGGCGCATTGGTGCGGAACAATCTTTTCATGCCCATGCCCTCTGGCTGTGTTGCGCCGGCCGAAGGCCGGGATGCAGGGTGGTCCGCTGGGCCAGCGCATCGCGCAGCCGCTTGGCCTCTGGCCAGGGGCCATAGCCCGAAGCCACATTGATATGGCCCGACAGGCCAAGGTCCACGACATCGGCGCCCCAGGATTTCGCCAGACCGCTGGCGCGGGCAAAGCTCATCCACGGGTCATTGCGGCTGGCCACTACGGTGGCGGCAATGTCCAGCGGCAGTTCGGGGATTTCGCCGAAATGGCCGATCCGGTCATGGCCAGAGGTTTCTGCCGGTGCAACCAGCAGGGCCGCACGGACCCGAAGCTGCGGCCACCGGGCCAGCAGCCGGGTGATCAGCACGGCGCCAAGTGAATGGCCGACAAGGATGCTGTCGGGATGACGCAGCACCATGGAGGCGAGTTCCACCTCCCACAGGGCGGGCATCGGGCGCGAGGGGTCGGGCAGATCCACCATGATGGCGCGCGGATCGGTGGCCGCCCACCAATGCTGCCAGTGCGGCGCGGGCGATCCGTCCAGTCCGGGGACGATCAGCGTTCTGGTCATGTCGTCGCTCCTTTCCTCATTGAATTTAATCTAGCGTGTTTGTCGTGATTCTGAATTCCAAAATCACCACCGAAAAGAGAAGTTCCTTCGCCCGCGGGGGTCAGCGGTTGCGCGTGTCTACCGGATAGGCCGTGGTGAACTTCATCCGCTCCATCGCGAAATGCGAAGTCACGTTCTTGATCGGCACGGCATCGGTCAGCCGTTTGTAAAGCGTATCGAAGGCGGCCATGTCGGCCACCGCAATCCGCAGCAGATAGTCCATCTCGCCCGCCATCCGCCAGGTTTCCATGATTTCCGGGATGGCGGCCACGGCACGGCCAAAGCCCTCGCGCCATTCGGCGGTATGGTCGGGCGCCTCGATGCCGACAAAGACCGTCAGCCCGAAGCCCAGCCGGGCCGGATCGGCCAGCGCGACCCGCCCGGTCAGCACGCCGGAGCTTTCCAGTTTCTGGATCCGTTTCCAGCAGGGGGTCTGCGACAGGCCGACCCTGTCCGCGATCTGGGCCACGGGAAGGGTGGCGTCGCGCATCAGCTCTGCCACGATCTTGCGGTCGATCAGGTCAAGGTCATCCATCATTCTCTCCTGCCGCGGGGCCGCCTGACAGCGGTCTTCCTTATGGTTGCCGAATAAAGAACTTTTTGTCTACTGGTTTTGTCGTTATTATGATCATGGAAGCGAAACCCATGTTTTCTTGACCTTTCCGCAGAACCTGCGAGGTGCAGGGGCGGGATTCCGCAAATCCTGACGTTGATTCGTTCGCCCCCGGTCCTTAGGCTTGTCGTCATGATCACGCAGAAGATGAAATATGCGCTGAAGGCGCTTCTGGTCCTTGGCGACGAGGCCGGGCGCGAGACGCCGGAGCCCCTGACGATCGAAGAGATCGCCCGCCGTTCGGACACGCCGAAGCGGTTCATGGAACATATCCTGCTGGAAGTGCGGAATGCCGGGATCATCGCCTCGACCCGCGGCCGGTCGGGCGGATATACGCTGATCAAGAAGCCCTCATCCGTGTCGATTTCCGAGTTGCTGCGGCTGATCGACGGCCCCATCGCGCCCTTGCCCTGCCTGTCGCGCCGGGCCTACCAGCGCTGCGAGGATTGCACAGACGAGGCCAGCTGCCGCATCCGCAAGGTCTTTGCCGAGGTGTTCTGGTCTTACCTGCTGATCATCGAATCCCTGACGCTGGAGGATATGCTGCGCTCCTCCGCCGTGGCCGAGCAGGTGATCGGCCAGTAAGAATTCCGGACAAGCTGTTGGTGCCGCAGGAAAACTCCTGCGGCCTTTTCATTTGCTGCGCAGCGGTGGCGTAGAAAATAATTCTATTATCACGACGATTTTTGCCGTGAATTTTTCGTTGCAAAACTCGATAATCCCTGTCGTTATTTAGGTATTGGCGGAACCCACCGCCGCGACAAAGGAGTGAGCCGATGTTCGCCAGATCCACCTATGGAACGATGTCCCGCGGGGCCCGCCCTGCCGTGATGCCCGCCTCCGCCGCGCTGCGGGGGGCGATGCCGGGAACCGGCGGCACCTGTGTCGTGCGTCTGGTCGATCGCCGCACCGGGCTGACCCACAAGATCAACGGCAGCCCTCTGGTCGTGTTCACCCGCGATCCGGCCACCGCCGTGGATGAACTTCTGGAAGGCCGCGACCGTGGCATCTGGGAGGCCCGGATCGACCCGATCGAACCGTGAGAGGAGATGCCATGACGATCCCTGATCTTCCGCTGACTGTGCTGGGCATCGGCCCGCTGTTTCCCCTTCGCGCCAAGGCGCATCCCAAATCCCCGGCCGTCGCGCCGGACCTGCAGGAGCCTTCCATGCTGACCAC
Source organism: Neotabrizicola sp. VNH66 (assembly GCF_049445895.1). Lineage (NCBI taxonomy): Bacteria > Pseudomonadati > Pseudomonadota > Alphaproteobacteria > Rhodobacterales > Paracoccaceae > Neotabrizicola > Neotabrizicola sp. VNH66. Next base: position 179,115 of record NZ_JBMSDW010000004.1, on the reverse strand, counting down.
AATTTCCGTTGCCGGCACCATCTCGGCGCAGGGCCCGCGTGTGGCCAACCACGCTGATGGCCGTGTGACCATCCTGTCGGGGCTGGCCCGGCTGACCGGCTGGCCGGTGGGCCGTCTGGTCTCGGGCGCTGCTGCCCTTGCGCTGGCCGTGGGCCTTGGTGCCGCGACCCCGGTTCGCGCCGAAAGCCTGCTGAACGTCAGCTATGACCCGACCCGCGAACTTTACCGTGAATTCAACGAAGCCTTCGCCGAATATTGGGTGGCGCAGGGCAACGAAGCGCCGCAGATCGAAACCTCGCACGGCGGTTCGGGTTCGCAGGCGCGCTCGGTCATCGACGGGCTGGAGGCGCAGGTCGTGACGCTGGCACTGGCCTCGGACATCGACAAGATCGCCGAAGCGGGCAAGCTGCCGGAAAACTGGCAGTCGCTCCTGCCGCACAATTCATCGCCCTATACCTCGACCATCGTCTTCCTTGTCCGCGAGGGCAACCCCAAGGGTCTGAAGGACTGGGGCGATCTGGTGGCCGACGGTGTGGAGGTGATCACGCCCAACCCCAAGACCTCGGGCGGGGCGCGCTGGAACTATCTGGCGGCCTGGGCCTGGGCTGAAAAGAACGGCAAGGACCCCAAGGAATTCGTGGGAGAACTCTTCACCCATGTGCCGGTGCTTGACTCCGGTGCCCGCGGTTCGACCACCACCTTCGCGCAGCGCGGCATCGGTGACGTGCTCTTGGCCTGGGAGAATGAGGCCTATCTGGCGCTGGCCGAACTGGGCGACGATCAGTTCGACATCGTGGTCCCCTCCGTCTCGATCCTTGCCGAACCGCCGGTCGCGCTGGTCGATGCCAACATCAAGTCGGACGGGCAGCGCAAGCTGGCCGAGGCCTATCTGAACTGGCTTTACAGCCCCGAAGGTCAGGCCATCGCCTACAAGAACTTCTACCGCGCCTGGGATGCCTCGAAGGCCAATCCCGAAGATGTGGCCCGCTTCCCCGAACTGGATCTGGTGACGATCGAGGATTTCGGCGGATGGAAGAAGGCGCAGCCCGAACATTTCGGTGACGGCGGCATCTTCGACCAGATCTACGTTCCGAAGTAACCGGCTGAAACGAGGTAAACGGATGGGCAGACCCCTCCTGCACCGGTCCCCCATGCCAGGTCTTGGCCTGAGCATGGGGATCACCCTGACGATGCTGTCCATCGTCGTGCTGCTGCCCATCGGCGCCCTGCTTCTGCAGGGCGCCCATTACGGTGCAGCCGGCATCTGGCAGACGGTGAACCGTGAACGGGTCTGGGCGGCCCTGTTCCTGTCATTCCGGCTGTCCTTCTTCGCGGCGCTGTTCAATCTGGTCTTCGGCGTCATCCTCGCCTGGGTTCTGGTGCGCTACCGCTTCCCCGGCCGCCGCATTCTGGATGCCGCGGTGGATCTGCCCTTCGCCCTGCCCACGGCCGTGGCTGGCATCGCCCTGACCGCGCTTTATGCCCCGAACGGGGCTTTCGGGGCACTGGCCAAGGAACTGGGAATGAAGATCGCCTATACCCAATGGGGCATCTTCATCGCGCTGGTCTTCGTCGGGCTGCCTTTCGTGGCCCGCACCGTGCAGCCGGTGATCGAAGAGATCGAGAAAGAGGTGGAAGAGGCCAGCGCGACATTGGGCGCCAGCCGGGCCTATACGATCCGCCGGGTCATCCTGCCCATGCTGACGCCCGCTGCGCTGACCGGCTTTGCGCTGGCGCTCGCCCGGGCAGTTGGCGAATACGGCAGCGTGATCTTCATCGCGGGCAACATCCCCCTCGTCACCGAGATCGCGCCGCTCCTCATCGTCATCCAGCTGGAAGAGTTCAACTATGACGGCGCGGCGGCCATCGGGATCGCCATGCTGACGATCAGCTTTGCCATGCTCCTGGCGATCAACCTCATCCAGATCTGGAGCCGCCGGAGGATCGGATATGTCTGACGCAACCTTCGCCCCCGCCCGCCGTTTCCGCCCTGCCACCCAGGAATCCGGTGCCGTGCGCTGGAGCCTGATCGGGCTGGCGGTCTTCGGGCTGGCCATCCTCGTCTTCGCGCCCCTGGCTGCCGTCTTTGCCGAGGCTCTGGCCAAGGGCTGGGCTGCCGCGGTCAAAAGTCTGGCGCATCGCGATGCCTTGTCGGCCATCAAGCTGACGCTGCTCATTGCCGCCATCGCCGTGCCGCTGAACGCGGCCTTCGGCATCGCGGCGGCGTGGTTCATCACCAAGTTCGACTTTCGCGGCAAGGCCTTCCTCATCACCCTGATCGACCTGCCTTTCTCGGTCTCTCCGGTGGTGGCGGGGCTCTGCATCGTGCTGATGTTCGGGGCCAATTCCGCGATTGGCGGCTGGCTGGTGGCACAGGGCTATCCCATCGTCTTTGCCCTGCCGGGCATCGTGCTGGCCACGGTCTTCGTCACCTTCCCCTTCGTCGCGCGCGAACTGATCCCGGTCATGATCGAACAGGGCCGGGCCGAGGAAGAAGCGGCCCTGACCCTGGGCGCCAGCGGCTGGCGCACCTTCTGGACGGTGACCCTGCCGAACATCCGCTGGGCCCTGCTCTATGGCGTTCTCTTGTGCAATGCCCGCGCCATGGGCGAATTCGGGGCGGTGGCGGTGGTCTCGGGCAAGATCCGCGGCCAGACGGCCACCATGCCGATCACCATCGAGATGATGTATAACGAATATCTCTCGGTGGCCGCCTTCTCGATGGCTGCCGTTCTCGCGCTTCTCGCGCTGCTGACCCTGCTGCTGAAAACCGCGCTGGAACTCCGCCATGCCGACGCGCTGTCAGCCACCCGCCGCCACTGATTTCATACTGGTCGAAATATCCCGGGGGTCCGGGGGCAGCGCCCCCGGCGGTTTCGGAAAGGAAAGACGCCATGCATATCCAGATTGATGAGATCGCCAAGGATTTCGGCACCACGGCCGCGCTGACTCCGGTCTCGCTCAACATCCCCTCGGGGGCGCTGGTGGCGCTTCTGGGGCCGTCCGGCTCGGGCAAGACCACGCTTCTGCGCATTCTGGGCGGGCTGGAATTCCCGTCCTCTGGCCGGGTCCTCTTTGACGGGCAGGATGCCACCGGCCTGACCGTGCAGCAGCGGCGGGCGGGCTTCGTGTTCCAGTCCTATGCGCTCTTCCGCCATATGACGGTGTTCGAGAACATTGCCTACGGGCTGAATGCCCGCCCGCGCGCCAGCCGGCCGCCCAAGGCGGAAATCGCCCGCCGGGTGACGAAACTTCTGGACCTGATCCAGCTGCCTGACATTGGCAGCCGCTACCCCTCGCAACTGTCCGGCGGACAGCGGCAGCGGGTGGCTCTCGCCCGCGCGCTGGCGATCGAGCCGCGGATGCTTCTCCTTGATGAACCCTTCGGTGCGCTGGACGCCAAGGTGCGCAAGGAGTTGCGGCAGGGCCTGCGCGACATCCATGACGAAACCGGGCTGACCACGGTTTTCGTGACCCATGATCAGGAAGAGGCGATGGAGCTGGCCGATCTGGTGGTGGTCATGTCGATGGGCCGCATCGAACAGATTGGCAAACCGGCCGACATCCGGGCCCGCCCGGCCACGCCCTTCGTCCGGGAATTCATCACCGCCTGACGCCTTCCTCGCCTTGAACCCTTTGGAAAGGGTTCTGGGTCATGAACTGCCTGTCAGGACTCTTGGCAGCCGTTTCCGAAACGCATACAAATTGTTGCGATAAATACGGTGACGCGCGGCACGTCCCGAAAGAAACGGCAAGGCAGGCAGCGGTCCCCGCATCGGGGGCCGGAAGGGCGGGGTAGACCCATGGCGAAGGCCGACAAGACGGCCCCGAAGGCGCCGCGGCCGTTTCTGGAACGGCCGCCGTCCCGGCATGGCCGGGTGACGGCCGTGTCGATGATGAAGGACGAGGGCCCCTTCGTTCTGGAATGGATCGCCCATCACCTTGCGGTCGGTTTCACCGACATCGTCGTCTACACGAACGACTGTTCCGACGGCACCGATGACATGCTCATCCGGCTGGAGGAGCTGGGGCTGGCCCATCACCGCCGCAACATCATTCCCGAAGGCCTGCGGCCGCAGCCTTCGGCGCTGAACTACGCGCAGGAAGAACCGCTGGTCGGCGAAAGCGACTGGGTGCTGGTCTTCGACGCGGACGAATTCCTGTGCATCAAATACGGCGACGGCACGCTGAACGACATGCTGGACGCCACCGTGGCACAGGGCGCGAACGGCGTTGTGATCACATGGCGCATCTTCGGCTCGGGCGGGGTGCATGACTGGTCGCGCGACCCGGTGACCGAACAATATCTGATGGCCGCGCCGCCGGACTGGAACAAGGGCTGGGGCACCAAGACCCTGTTCAAGTTCGATCCCGATTACTGGAAGCTGGGCATCCACCGGCCCAAGATGAAAAGCAAATGGCTGGAAACCGGCTTCCCCGACAGCGTGAAATGGCTGAACGGCTCGGGTCGGCCGATGGAGGATTATTTCAAGTTCCGCGGATGGCGGTCGATCACCCGCACCATCGGCTATGACTGGTGCCAGATGAACCATTATGCGGTGAAGTCGATCGACAGCTACGCGATCCGCAAATTCCGCGGCAACGTGAACCTGAAGAAGGACAAATATAACGCCGATTACTGGGCGCTTCAGGACCGGAACGAGGTGCGGGACGAGTCCATGCTGCGTTACTCGGCGGAGCGGAAGCGGATCTTCGACCATCTCCTTACCGACCCGGAACTGAACCGCCTGCATTTCGCCGCGCTGGCCCGGGCTGAGGGGCGGCTGGCCGAGTTCAAGGGGACCGAGGCCTATAATGAGCTGGTCGCCGGGCTGAAGGCCGCCTCGCAGGTGCCGATCACCGATGTGGTGGCCAAGCCGCCGCAGGCGCGCGACCCCGAAAAGATTGCCGCGCTGATGAGCCGGGTCGAAAAGGACGCGAGCGAAAAGCAGAAGGCGGACCGCAAGGAAAAGGCCGCCGTGGCGCCGCCACAGCGCGCGATGCTTCTGGTGGACAATCCCGTCGCGGACGGGCCGGTCAATGTCGGCTGGCATCCGAACCATGATATCCGCCTGCCTGCCGATCCGCGGTTTTTCACCGCGACCGGGCTGGGGCTGATGACCACGGGCAAATATGAACGCCAGCTGGCCCGCGGTCTGCCGCGGCTTCTGGCGCAAAGCCGGATGCATCTGGAACTGGGCGCGGGCTGCGGCTTCCGGGCAGCGCATCTGGCGCGCACGGTGCCCGCGCTGCGGCAGGTGGTGCACGAACCCGACGCCGCCCGCACGCGGCTGATCGGTGCGGTCTGGGCAGAGAACGGGCTGGTGCAGGGGCCGAACCTGCGGCTGATCAGCGGCCTGACGGATCTTGTGGCTTTGTTGCGGGACCACGCGCCCGACAGCCTTTTGCTGGGCGACGGGGCGCCAGACGGGGCCACTCTGGCCGCCGCCATGCTGGCTGCGGGGCAGAGCCCGGCACAGATCGTTCTGGCCGGGGCCGCCTATGACGCGCGCGAAGATTACATCCGCGCCTTCCCGGTGCTGCGCGCCGCGTTGGCCGCCGTGGGCGAATTGCCGCCCGCCGATCATCTGGCCATCCGGCTGCCTGCGGGCGGGCTGATGGCACCGCTTTCGCCTTCTTCCTTTCCCGGCGCTTTTGCCGGATGACCCACGGAGACGCCTGATGTCCACGCCCACCCGCCGCCCGGTTGCCTCGCTCTGGATCGGGCCGCGCCTGCATTACCTGAACCAGCTGTGCCTGTTGTCGCACATCCGGCAGGGGCACCCGACCACGCTCTATTGCACCGAAGCCGTGGACAACGTCCCCGAAGGGGTGGAGGTGCGCCCCGCGACCGAGATCATGACGATCGACATGGGCATCGTCTCGCAAACGTCTGAGTCGTTCCTGTCCAACGTCTTCCGCTACAAGATGATCCAGAAGACAGATGCCGTCTGGATCGACTGCGATGCCTATTGCCACGCGCCCTTCCCGGATGAGATGACGCATATCTACGCCGGGCACGGCTTCCGTGGCGCGCTGAACTGCGGGGTGGTCTATATCCCGCAGAAGGGCGCGCTGATGGATGCGCTGCTGGATTATTACGACAACCTGCCCGAGGCCCCAGCCTGGTTCAACAAGCAGCAGCGCAAGCGGCTGGACAAGCAGGACCGTTCGCTGCCGCAGGCGGTGCGGATCTACAATGCCGAACGCACCTCCTTCGGCCCGCAGGCTTTCACCTATTTCGCGCAGCAGACCGGCGATTACGACAAGGCGCTGACGCATGACGTGCTGTATCCGGTGCCGTTCCAGCTGAACGATGTGTTCTTCGACCCCTATGGAAGGGTCGAGGGGCACTTCACCGACAAGACGCTGTCGGTCCATCTTTACACCAACGGCACACGGCCGTGGTGGCGCAAGAACGCGCCGCTGCCCAATTCCTATGTGGCGCGGATGTGCGACCACATCGGTGTTGACCCGACGAAGGCGCTGGAGGAATGACTACCCCCTCGCTGACGCTGTTCTACATCGTCGAGCCGCCGGATTATCAGATCATGGCCTGCATGCTCTTGGCCTCGATCCGGCAGAATTTCGGGCCAGAGGTGAAGGCCGTGGGCTATTGCCCCGAACACTGCATGGGTGAACTGGACCCGGCGGTGCTGAAGGCCCATGCCATGGCCGGGGCCGAGGTCAGGCCGATGAAGACCGAAGGGATGTGGGACGAGCCCTATCCCCATGGCAACAAGATCGTGGCCTGCCTGCAAAAGCGCGAGACGGAGTTTTCCGCCTTTGTCGACAGCGACGTGCTGTTTCTGGAACCGAACACGCCTTCGGCGCTGGTGAAGCCCGGACATGTGTCCTGTTCGATGGCCGCGTCGATGCAATGGGGTGACCATGCGACGTGGGAGCGGATCTATGCGCATTTCGACATGCCCGTCCCCGAGGAGCGGCTGGTGCTCATGCGGCAGAAGGCGCTTGGTCCGGTGGTGCCCTATTTCAGCGCGGGCTTCATCCTGTTCCCCGAAGCGGCCGGGCCGCAGGGCCGGTTCCCCGATGTCTGGTATGACACCGCGCGCGAACTGGACCGCGACACCGACCTGCCGAAGCGGCGGCCCTATCTGGACCAGATGACCCTGCCTCTGGCCATTCAGCGTGCCGGGATGCGCTGGAACATCCTGCCCGAGGAAGAGCATTTCATTCTGGGCGGTCAGCTGCGCGGCAAGCCCCTGCCGAAAAACCGCGGCATCAAGACCGTGCATTACCGCAACTTCGCCGTGCTGCGCGAAACCGGGCTGATGGCCACGGGTCGCGCCATGCAGCGCGAGGAATTCGGCGTGGCCTATATCCGCAACCTGAACGGCGCGGCGGCCGAGGAGGAAGAGGCATGACCCTGGCCGCAGACCCGGCAGACCGGCCGGAAAAGCCGGTGAAGTCGCCGGAAGACCTGATCCGCCGCCACAAGCGGAACCTGCGCAAAGCCTCGGCCGAGGGGTTTCTGGCGGGCGTCTGCGCCATGCTGCGTCCGGGGGATGTGGTGCTGGACTGCGGGGCCAATGTGGGCAAGGTCACCGCCCGGCTGGCCGCCACCGGCGCCCATGTCCATGCGTTTGAGCCGGACCCCTTCGCCTTTGCGGAACTGAGCCGCGCCAGCGCCGGGCTGGAGAATGTCACCCTGCACAATGCCGCCGTGGGTGCCACCGCGGGCACGATCCGTCTGATGCGGGCCGCGAATTTCGGCGACAACCCCACCGGGGCCAGCGTCAAAAGCACGATCGTCGCCGGGGGCCGCAGCATCGACGAAAGCGAGGGGATCGAGGTCAGCCTGTTGTCTTTCCCCGATCTGCTGCGCGATCTGATCGCAAGGCATGGCGATATCGCGCTGATCAAAATGGATATCGAGGGCGCCGAACTCGACATTCTCGAGGCGCTGGAGGACACTGGCCTTCTGGGCAGCATCCGCTGCATGGTGGTCGAGACGCATGAACGCAAGTTCAAGGACCTGCGCGCCCGCTACCGCGATCTGCGCGCGCGTATGGAAGAGCCGCCCCATGCCGGGCGCATCTATCTGGACTGGATCTAGGGGGCGGGCGTGGCCACGGGCTCTCTGACCGAATTCACGCGCTTCGGCTATGGGCCGGCCCCGGGCGACCGGGTTGAAGGCACAGGTGTCGATCCCGACCGGCTCCTGGCGCAGCTTTCCCTGCCCGCCCCTGAGCGGGAGGATGGCCTTGCCGACCGTCTGGCCCTTCTGGCGGATCAGGAACGCGAGAAGCAGGCAATGAAGGCCGGCGGTCCCAAGACCGATGTGGCGATCAAGCAGCTGCGGCAGCGCGCCGCGGCCGATGTGCAGGCCTATTTGTGGGACCCCGTGCTGTCGGACGCGGGCTTTGCCGAACGACTGGTGAATTTCTGGGCCAACCGGCTGACCGTGGCCTGGCGCCGCGGCCCGGTGGAATTCCTGATGGGTCCCTATCGGGATGAGGCGATCCGCCCTCATATCGGCGGGCGCTTTGCCGATATGCTGGCCGCCTCGGCCTGGCATCCGGCGATGATGGTCTATCTGGATCAGGCGGCTTCGGTCGGGCCGAACTCTCCCTTCGGACAGAAGCAGCGCAAGGGCCTGAACGAAAACTATGCGCGTGAGTTTCTGGAACTGCACACCATGGGCGGTGTGGGCTACAGCCAGACGGATGTGACCGAGTTGGCGCGGCTGTTCGCCGGCATGCGCTATGACGAAGAGGGCGCGCGGTTTGACAGCGCGCGGTCCGAGCCGGGCGAGAAGATCATTCTCGGCCAGACCTACCTGAACGGCCCGGATGAGATTGCCCGGCTGGTTGAGACCGTGGCTCTGCGGCCGGAAACGGCGGAGAGCGTGGCGCTGGCGCTGGCGCGGCATTTCATCGCCGACGTGCCGCCCGCCGATCTGGTGGCGGGTTTGGCGGCGGCCTATCTGGCGGGCGGGTCCGATCTGCGACCGGTTTATCAGGTGTTGCTGAGCCATCCTTCCGCGGCCGATCCGGGTCGATGGAAGGTCCGCAGCCCCCATGAATATCTGGCGGCCAGCCTCCGTGCGCTTGGCGTCACGCCGGACATCGCCGGGGGCCGCAAGGTCAAGCTGGCGCTGAGCGAGGCGCTGAGGACGATGGGCCAACAGCCGCTGCGGGCGCCCGGTCCCGATGGCTGGCCGGAGATGGCCGAGGGCTGGGTGACGGCGCCTTATCTGGCGGCGCGGCTGGCTTGGGCCGAGACTTTGGCGCAGAAGCTGGGCGAGGGCGCGCTGCCTGCCGATCTGGCGCGCTTTGTGCTGGGCGACGGCACGGAAGGGCCCGAGGCCGACACGATCCGTGCCGCGTCCCGCGCGGAACAACGGTGGGAAGGCGTGGCGGTGCTGCTGGGCGCCCCGGTCTTTCAGCGGAGGTAGCCATGGCGGTCCTGTCCAGACGCAATTTCCTGATCGGTTGTTCCGCGGCAGCGGCGCCCCTGTTCACGCCGGTCACCTTTGCCGCGGCGCCGGGAGAGAACCGTCTGGTCGTCATCGTATTGCGCGGCGCGATGGACGGGCTGGATCTGCTGCGTCCCTTGGGCGACCCGGCGCTGATGGCGCTGCGGCCGCGGCTGACCAGACATGCGCTGCGCGATCCGCTGGATCTGGACGGCTTCTTTGCGCTGCATCCGGCCTGTGCCGATCTGATGCCGCTGTGGCAGGCGGGTGAACTGTCCTTTGCCACGGCGGTGGCCACGCCCTATCGCAGCCGCAGTCATTTTACCGGGCAGGATTTTCTGGAGAATGGCGGCGATGCCCCCGGTGGCAACCTGACCGCTTCGGCCGATGGCTGGCTGAACCGCGCGATCCAGCTGATGCCGGGTGCTAGGGCGGAAATGGCGGTGGCCATCGGGCAGGAGCCGATGCTCATCCTAGAGGGCAAGGCCCCCGCGCGCCACTGGCTGCCGGTGGCCGACAGCGCGCTTTCGGCGCAGGGGCTGGACCTTCTGGGCGATCTTTATGCGGGCGACCCGGCCTTTGCCGCCGCCTATGCCGAAGCCCTTGCCCTGCGGGACGAGACGGAGGCCGCCGATCCCAAGGAAAAGAAAGATATGCTGGGCCAGTATGTTGCAGGCCGCCTGAATGCCGAGGCGCGGATCGCGGCCTTCTCCTTCTCGGGCTGGGACACCCACCACAATCAGGAAGCGGCGATTTCCCGCCGTCTGATGGCGCTGACCAGCCTGTTCCTCACGCTGAAGGACGAACTGGGCGCCAACTGGGACCGCACCGCCATTCTGGCCCTGACCGAATTCGGCCGCACCGCGGCCGAGAACGGCACAGCGGGCACTGATCACGGCACCGGCGGGGCGGCCATTCTTGCCGGGGGCGCGGTGCGCGGCGGAAAGATCCACGGCAACTGGCCCGGGCTGGATGAAGCCAGCCTTCTGGACCGCCGCGACCTGATGCCGACCGAGGATGTGCGCGGACATGCGGCCAGCCTTCTGCATGCGATGTTCGGCCTCAGGCTCTCTGATCTGGCTGCGACGGTATTTCCTGCATTGGACCTGACCACGCCTTACGGGCTGGTGCGCTGACCATGGGCCGGGACAGCCAGGAGCGGCGCCGAAGGCGTGACGCAGAAGCTGCGCCCGCGCGGCTGGATCCGGAGGAATTGCTGGGCGACATCGACGCATGGAACCTGCGCGAAGACGGCGGCTGGCTGCGGTTCGACGCGCGGCTGGAGGATGGCGCGCGCGCCTATCTGCGGTCGCGGGCGGGCGGGGATATTCTGGCCGATGCGCCGGGGCCGCTTTATGCGATCCTCGGGATCGGCGGGGCACGGCGGGCGGGGTTCAATGCCGGGCCGCCGCAGTTCCGGTTCAACGTGCTGGCCCCCGCAGACCACATTGGTGCCGTGGGACTGGAGGGCACCGCGCGGGCCGAGCCGGTCTCCTCCCTGCAACATCTGCCGCACCGCAGCCGTGAGGCGCTGGTGGCCGATCATCTGCTGGACCTGCGCTACCGCGACCGCCGGGGCCTGCCGCTGATCCTGACCCGGGCCGAAACGGATGCCAGCGCCAGCCTTGGCGCGCTGTCCGGCGGGCTGGCCATGGCCAATCTGGTCACCGCGCTGGACAATCTCTGTATGGCCGCTGAGACGTTGGGGCGCCCGGCGCAGGTTCTGGCCGTGGGGCTGGAATTCGGGGCCGAGGATCTGGGCACCGACAGCACAGGCTTTGCCGAGGGCATCCGTGCGCTGATGACGCGGCTGAGCGAGGAGATGCGCCGCCGCGGGCTGGCCCCGCCAGTCTATCTGGCCTGCGCCGAGAACGGGGATCACCCGTCCACCCCGGCATGGTGGGAACTGGCATGGTGCCCCGGCCCGCACCGCCTGCGGATCACCGCGCCCGGCTATATGGCCGCGCGGGATGGGTTCGGGCGGTTGACCGAGGCAGGGCGCGATATGCTGGCCGCGATGGACGCCCATGCGCTGCGGGCGGTGGAACAAGGGCAGGACTGGCTTTGCCCGCTGCCCCTGCTGGCTGAGCATCGGGGGGCCGAGATCCGCGTGACTTTCCGCGCTTTGGCGGATTTGGTGGTCGACGCGGCAGATCTGTTCGGGGCCGGTCCCGCCGCGGGCTTTGCCCTGACGGGTGATCCGGCGCAGATCACCGGCGTGGCGATTGCCCCGGATGATCCGCAGGTGGTGGTCCTGACGCTGGACCGGCCGCTGACCGGAACTGCGGCCCGGCTGCGGCTGGCCATCGGCGGGCCGTCCACCCTCCGCGACACTTGGGCGGCGGGGGGGCTGCACCGTTGGGCGCTGCCTGCCGATCTGCCCCTTCATCCGCAAGGCACAGCGCCATGAGCTTTACCCGCGACACGATCCGCGACGGCAACATCTGCCTGATCTGGATCGACGATATGATCGACATCTTCACCTGGCGCGATGCCTTTGGCGTGACGATCCGCACGCCCAACATCGACCGGCTGATGGCCGAGGGTACCCGCTTTGCCAATGCCTATGCTACGATCCCCCTCTGCGCCCCCTGCCGGGCCGAGGTGTCGACGGGCCTTTCCCCCTTCGTCACCGGGCTGGTGGACCTGAACCGCTTCTGGCGCGATGCGCTGCCGCCCACGGCAAGCTGGGTCTATGACCTGCGCCGGGCGGGGTTCCACACCATGACCACCGGCAAGACCGATGCCAATTACAAACCGATGCCGGAGGAGTATCGCCGCATCCTGTTTCACGAGGATATCCCCGCCGATGACGTGGGCAAGCGGCGGCGGGTCCATGCCTATCTGGACAAGGGGCCGGGGATCGAGGGGGTGAACCACCCGGACGACGACGGCAGCTTTGACCATACGTTTTACGACCACAGCGTCGCGCAGAATGCGATCGACTTTCTGGGCCGGGCGGACCCGGCGCGGCGGCACCTGATCCAGCTGGGCTTCAAGCATCCGCATTACAACCTGACCTGCCCGGACCGGTTCTATCAGATGTATGATCCGGCGCGGATTGTCTGGCCGCGCAGCGCGCATCCTGAAGATTACCACGGCCCGCAGCCCGGTATGGCGGTCTATGAGATGGCCTATATCGTCAACGGCCGCTGGTCGCCCGAAAAGGCCGGGGATGAGGCATGGCGGCAGGTGGTCCGCGGCTATTTCGCGGCCTGTTCGCATGTTGATCATGAGATCGGCCGGTTCATGGACGCGCTCCGTGCCTCTTCCTTCGGGGAGAATACCACGGTGCTGCTGGTGTCGGACAACGGGTTCAACCTTGGCACCCATGACAGTTTCCACAAGATGAGCCAGTGGGACAGTGCGGCCCATGTGCCCCTTGGCCTCTGGCATGCCGACATGCCCGGCGGGCAGGTGGTCGATTGCCCGGTTTCCCTGCACAACCTGCCAAAGACGCTGCTGGACCTTGCCGGTCTGCCACCGCGGCCCGACTGGACCTCAGGCCAAAGCCTGCTGCCCTTGGTGGACGACAGCTTCGGCGCCTATGACCGCGCGCAATCGCCGCTGACGGCGGTTTTCGGCACCCTGTCGGTGCGCCCCTCGGTCCCGGGGTTGGAGCATCTGCGCTATTTCCGCTACCCGAACGGCGAGGAGCATGTCTATGACGTGGTCCGCGATCCGGGCGAGACGACGAACCTTGCCGGCGGCGCGGAAACGCCTGCGCTCCGCGCCGAACTGGTGACGGCGGCAGCAAGGCTGGGGCTGGACCTGTCGGGGATGGAGGCGCCGGACAGCGGCCTGACCGCGATGATGGCCATGGACGGCACCGTGGCCCTGCAACTGCCGCCGGGCGGTGCCCATGTCTGGGCCTATGGCGCCGCGGCGGACCGTGTGCAGGCCAGCCCCGGCGCTGACCATGTGCTGTGGTATCTGGGCGGGCCGGATGACCATGTGCTGCGGGTGCCTGCCGGGATCGGCACGCTGCGGATCGGCACGGTGACCTCCCGCGAAGAGGGCGAAGGCCATGCCCCGCGGGCCTATCAGGTGGTGGCCCATCCGGACAGCGCCATCACCTTTGAAGCCTCAGAACGCGTCCCGGTCGAGGTGCAGGGCAGCGACCGCGGCGACCGGATGTTCGGCCCGGTCTATGCCGGCGCCGTCTTCCGCGGCGGGGCGGGGGATGACCTTCTGGTCGCCGTCTCGGGCCGCCGCAATGACTGGCACGAATTCTACGGCGGGCCAGGGAATGACACGCTGATCGGCGCGGCAGGCCGGGCCACGCTGGACGGCGGCGCGGGCGATGATGTCATTCAGGGCGGCGACGGGTTCAACCGCATCTATGGCGGGCCGGGGAATGACACGATCACCGATGGCGACCGCAGTTCGATCATCCACACCGGACCGGGGCGCAATACGGTAAAGGCGGGCTTGGGCGCGCATATCTTCCACATCGGCCCGGGCGAGAACCTTGTGACCGGCGGCCCCGGCGGCAACACCTATCGCATCGCCTATGGCGGGGTGTGCCGGATCACCGACTGGACAGATGAAGACCGGATCGTGCTGGAAGACTGGCCCGCCGCGCCGCAGATCATGGCGGGGTCGCAGGGGGTGACCCTGACGCTGGGCCTGTGCACCGTGCTGTTGGAAGGGGTGGCGGATGCCGCTGCGGTGGCCGCGCGTGTGGCGCAGGGCAGTGCCAGCGACGCGGTGGAGCGCCCGGGCAAGCGCCGCAAAGCCATGGTCGAGGAAGACGAGTAGGGCCGGACCCCCCGGAAGGGACCGGCCCGAAGACGCTCAGGCGTGGATCGCGCCCAGACCGCAGGCAAGGGCGGCTTCGCGCACCGCCTCGGAATAGGTCGGGTGGGCGTGGCAGGTCAGCGCCAGATCCTGCGCGCTGGCGCCGAATTCCATTGCCACGCAGACCTCATGGATCAGGTCGCCCGCGCCCGGCCCGATGATGTGGCAGCCCAGAATGCGGTCGGTTTCCTTGTCGGCCAGCAGCTTGACGAAGCCGTCGGCCTGAAACACCGCCTTGGCGCGGGCATTGCCCATGAAGGGGAACTTGCCGACCTTGTAGGCGCGGCCTTCGTCCTTCAGCTGCTCTTCGGTCTTGCCGACGCTGGCCACCTCGGGCGTGGTGTAGACGACGCCGGGGATCACGTCATAATTCACATGGCCGTGCTTGCCCGCGATGACTTCGGCCACCGCCATGCCCTCATCCTCGGCCTTGTGGGCCAGCATCGGGCCGGGCACCGCATCGCCGATGGCATAGACGCCGGGCACGCTGGTCTGCCAGTGGCTGTCCACCTTGATCTGGCCGCGGGGCAGTATCTCGACGCCAAGCGCCTCCAGCCCCAGACCGGCGGTATAGGGCTTGCGGCCGGTGGCGACGAGGACGGCATCGGCGGTGATCTCGCCGGCGCTGTCGTCCTTGCGCAGCTTCCACGACACCTTGGCGGTGTCGCCCGTGCGTTCCACCGACTGGACCGCCGCGCCGAGCACGAAGGTGAAGCCCTGCTTGGTCAGGATCTTCTGGAAGGACTTCGCCACTTCGCCGTCCATGCCGGGGGTAATGGCGTCCAGATATTCCACCACGGTCACCTTTGTGCCGAGGCGGGCATAGACCGAGCCCATTTCCAGCCCGATGACGCCCGCGCCGATGACGACCAGCGTTTCCGGGATCTTGCCCAAGGCCAGCGCGCCGGTGGAGGTGATGACGACCTCCTCATCCACGGTGATGCCCGGCAGGACCGAGGGTTCCGAGCCGGTAGCGATGATGATATTCTTGGCGTTGTGGACCTCGTCCCCCACCTTGACCTGACCGGCGGCGGGGATCGAGCCCCAGCCCTTCAGCCAGGTCACCTTGTTCTTCTTGAACAGGAATTCGATGCCCTTGGTGTTGCCGTTCACCACATCCTGCTTGTAGGCCTGCATCTTCGTCCAGTCGACCGTGGGCGCGCCGCCCATCAGGCCCATCTTTTCAAAGTTCTCATGCACCTCATGCAGGTGGTGCGTGGCGTTCAATAGCGCCTTGGACGGGATGCAGCCGATGTTCAGGCAGGTGCCGCCCAGCGTCTCGCGCCCTTCGACGCAGGCGGTTTTCAGCCCCAGCTGGGCCGCATGGATGGCCGCGACATAGCCGCCGGGGCCGCCGCCAATCACGATCACGTCGAAGTCTGCCATGGTGGTCTCCTTTGGAACCGCAGGCCGGGGGCTTCGCGCCCCCGGACCCCCGCGGGATATTTATGAACAGATGAATGGAGTCAGAAGAGGGCTGACACCAGAAGCACAAGGGTTGCGGCAAAGCCCGCGGCCCAGATGGCAGACCGCCACGGGACCCAGGCAAAGGCATAGGCGGGCAGATAGAGGATGCGGGCCGCGACATAGACCCAAGCGGCCGTTGCGGTCAGCGTGGTGGATTGGCCCGAGACGGCGATGATCAGCGCGGCCGGGGCGAACATCGCCAGCCCTTCGAAGCCGTTCGTCACCGCGCGCATCAGCCGGCCCAGCCGTTTCGGGATCGGCGGCAGCGGGCCGTCGCGGGGACCGGCGGTGATGCGGGTGCCGAGGTGCAGGTTGGCAACAAGGGCCATGATGACCAGAGTGGCGATCTGCACCAGAACGGCGGCGGCAAGGGCGGTCAGTTCTGCTGTCATCATCCGAAAAGCCCCAGGAATAACAGCGCCAGCGTGGCGAAAAAGCCCGCGGACCAGATCAGGCTGCGCCCCGGCACCCAGGCGAAGGCATAGGCGGGCACATAAAGGATGCGGGCCACGACGTAGGCCCAGGCCAGCGCCGCGGTCAGAGCGGAGGTCTTTTCCGCCAGCACCACCACGACCACGGCGATGATGAAGGGGCCGATATTCTCGGTGAAATTGGCATTCGCCCGGCGCAGGCGCAGGGTGACGGGGGAAAGCCGCTCCTCCATCCCCTCGCGCGTGCCCATATTGCCGTCCCGTCCGATGTCGCGGGTCAGCGACCGTTGTGCCACCATCACGCTGGCGAAATGCACCAGCGCGGTGGCGGAGAGGGCGGCAAGTTCGGGCGTCATGTCAGGCGGTTTCCAGAAACAGCGGGCTGAGCGGATGGCCGAGGGCGGATTCCTTCGCCAGCCAGTCCTCGGCGCGCTTGCGGTTGACCACCTCGAACAGCACCAGGACGCGGCTGCCGTCGGCGGTCCAGATCTGCAGGGTGTTCAGCCCGGCGCTGTCGATATCTTCGGCCTTGGCGTCGAAGGTGGATTTCCAGGCAGTGAAGTCGGGGGCGGTGGTCTGGATCAGAAGCTGGGTCATGGCAAGGCTCCGGCCGGTTGCGGGGCGGGCAGGATTGCCCGACCTGCGGAAGGAGCGTCCGGCGCAGGGATATGGTTCCCTGCGCCGGTCCGGGATCACAGATCCATCAGCAGGCGGCGGGGGTCTTCCAGCGCTTCCTTGACGCGGACGAGGAAGGTCACGGCGCCTTTGCCGTCAACGATGCGGTGGTCGTAGCTGAGGGCGAGATACATCATCGGGCGGATGACGATCTGGCCGTTCACCACCACCGGGCGGTCCTGGATCTTGTGCATGCCAAGGATGCCCGACTGCGGCGGGTTCAGGATCGGCGAGGACATCAGCGAGCCATAGACGCCGCCGTTCGAGATGGTGAAGGAGCCGCCGGTCATTTCCTGCATGGTCAGCTTGCCGTCGCGGGCACGCAGGCCGTATTCGCCGATCTTCTTCTCGATCGCGGCAAAGGACATCTGGTCGGCGTCGCGCACCACCGGCACCACAAGGCCCGAGGGCGTGCCGACGGCCACGCCCATATGGACGTAGTTCTTGTAGACCACATCGGTGCCGTCGATCTCGGCATTGACCTCGGGCACTTCCTTCAGGGCATGCACGCAGGCCTTCACGAAGAAGGACATGAAGCCCAGCTTGACGCCATGCTTCTTCTCGAACTGGTCCTTGTAGGCGTTGCGCAGTTCCATGATGCCGGACATGTCCACCTCGTTATAGGTGGTCAGCATGGCTGCGGTGTTCTGCGCGTCCTTCAGGCGGCGGGCGATGGTCTGGCGCAGGCGCGTCATCTTCACGCGCTCTTCGCGGGCGGCGTCATCGGCCGGGACGGGCGCGCGCGGGATCGACACCGGGGCGGCAGGCGCCGCAGCCGCGGGGGCGGCGACCGCACGGGCCACGTCTTCCTTCATGACGCGGCCATCCTTGCCGGTGCCCTGCACGGCATCGCGCGACAGGCCGGCTTCGGCCATGGCCTTCTTGGCCGAGGGCGCGTCTTCGACATCCTTCGCGGCCGGAGCTGCGGCGGGGGCCGGGGCCGGGGCTGCTTCGGCCTTGGCGGCGGGGGCCGGGGCGGCGCCCACGGCGCCTTCGGTCACGATGGCCAGTCGGGCGTTCGCCGCGACCGTGGTGCCTTCGGGCGCCAGAATCTCGGCCAGAACACCGGCCACCGGCGAGGGCACTTCGACCGAGACCTTGTCGGTCTCCAGCTCGCACAGCATTTCGTCCTGCTTGACCGTATCGCCAACCTTCTTGAACCAGGTCGAGACGGTGGCTTCGGACACCGATTCACCCAGGGCGGGGACCATCACGTCAGTCATCTTTTCACTCCCAGCCCTTGGCGGGCGTCAGTCAGAAATTTCGGGTGCGCCCCCGGGGCAGGGGGCGCAAAGGGTTCAGATCGTCAGCGCGGCATCGACCAGTGCGGCCTGTTCGGCCTTGTGGCGGCTGGCCAGACCCGTGGCGGGCGAGGCCGAGGCGACACGACCGGCATAGCGGGCGCGGGTGGTGGCACCGCCGCGGGTCTTGGTCAGCAGGGTTTCCAGCTCCGGCTCGATGAAGGACCAGGCACCCTGGTTCTTCGGCTCCTCCTGGCACCAGACGAAATCGGCATTCGGGAAGCGCGACAGTTCCACTGTCAGCGAGACGGTCGGCACCGGATAGAGCTGTTCGACGCGCAGCAGGTAGACATCGTCCAGACCGCGGGCATCGCGTTCGGCCAGAAGGTCGTAGTAGACCTTGCCCGAGCACAGGACCACGCGGCGGATCTGATCGTCGGCCTTCAGCTTCAGCTCCGAATTGCCCTTCTGCGCATCGTCCCACAACACGCGGTGGAAGGTGGAGCCGTCAGTGAAATCCGCAGCCTCGGAGACACAGAGCGGATGACGCAGCAGCGACTTCGGCGTCATCAGGATCAGCGGCTTGCGGAAGTCGCGGTGCAGCTGGCGGCGCAGGATGTGGAAATAGTTCGCCGGGGTCGAGCAGTTGGCGACGATCCAGTTATCCTCGGCCGAGAGTTGCAGGAACCGTTCCAGACGCGCGGAGGAATGCTCTGGGCCCTGACCTTCGAACCCGTGCGGCAAGAGGACCACAAGGCCCGACATCCGCAGCCATTTCGATTCCGACGAGTTGATGAACTGGTCGAACATGATCTGCGCGCCATTGGCGAAATCGCCGAACTGGCCTTCCCACAGCGTCAGTGCATTGGGTTCGGACAGCGAATAGCCGTATTCGAAGCCCAGAACCGCATATTCCGACAGCATCGAGTCGATGACCTCATACCGCGCCTGGCCGGGACGGATGTGGTTCAGCGGATAGTAACGCTCTTCGGTGTTCTGTTCGACAAAGGCGGAATGGCGCTGGCTGAAGGTGCCGCGGGTGCAGTCCTGACCGGACAGCCGCACCGGGAACCCTTCGACCTGAAGCGAACCGAAGGCCAAAGCCTCGGCCGTGGCCCAGTCAAAGCCTTTGCCGGATTCGAACATCTTCTTCTTGGCTTCCAGCTGACGGGCCACCGTCTTATGGATTTCGAACCCGTCGGGCACGCGGGTCAGCGCGCCGCCGATTTCGGCCAAAGTCTCCGGCTTGATCCAGGTTTCGCCACGCTGATAGTTGTCGGCGCCCTGCGGTTGCAGCGACTTCCACCGCCCGTCCAGCCAGTCGGCCTTGTTCGGCTTGAAGTTCTTCCCGGCCTCGAACTCTTCGTTCAGGCGGGCCTGGAAGGCGGCCTTCATATCCTCGATCTCGCCCTCGGGGATCAGGCCGTCCTTGACCAGACGTTCGGTGTAAAGCTGAAGCGTGGTCTTCTGCTTGCGGATGTGCTGATACATCACCGGGTTGGTGAACATCGGCTCATCGCCTTCGTTGTGACCGAAGCGGCGGTAGCAGAAGATGTCCAGCACCACATCCTTGTGGAACTTCTGGCGGAATTCGGTCGCCACGCGGGCGGCATGGACCACCGCCTCGGGGTCGTCGCCGTTGACGTGGAAGATCGGCGCCTCGACCATCAGGGCGATGTCGGTCGGATAGGGCGACGTGCGGCTGAAGTGCGGCGCGGTCGTGAAACCGATCTGGTTGTTCACAATGATATGGATGCAGCCGCCGGTGCGGTGCCCCTTGATGCCCGAAAGCTGCAGGCATTCCGCCACCACGCCCTGACCGGCAAAGGCCGCGTCGCCGTGCAGCAGGATGGGCAGAACGGCGACACGTTCAGCCGCGTCATTGTACTGGTCCTGCTTGGCGCGGACTTTACCCAGAACAACCGGGTTCACCGCCTCAAGGTGGCTGGGGTTCGCGGTCAGCGACAGGTGGACCGTCTGGCCGTCGAAGGTGCGGTCCGACGAGGCGCCGAGGTGATACTTCACATCGCCCGAGCCTTCGACTTCATCCGGTTTGTAGCTGCCGCCCTGGAATTCGTTGAAGATCGCCTTGTAGGGCTTGGCCATCACATTGGCCAGAATGTTCAGGCGGCCGCGGTGTGGCATGCCGATGACGATTTCCTTCACGCCAAGCGCGCCGCCGCGCTTGATGATCTGTTCCATCGCCGGGATCAGTGCCTCGCCGCCGTCCAGACCGAAGCGCTTGGTCCCCATGTATTTCACATGCAGGAACTTCTCATAGCCCTCCGCCTCGACCAGCTTGTTCAGGATGGCGCGGCGGCCTTCGCGGGTGAAGGCGATTTCCTTGCCGTAACCCTCGATCCGTTCCTTCAGCCAGGCGGCCTGTTCCGGGTCCGAGATATGCATGTATTGCAGCGCGAAGGTGCCGCAATAGGTGCGCTTCAGGATGTCGATGATCTGGCGCATCGACGCATGGGTCAGTCCCAGAACGTTGTCGATGAAGATCGGCCGGTCCATGTCGGCTTCGGCAAAACCGTAGGAGGCGGGGTCCAGTTCCGGGTGCGCGGCCTCGTCCCGCATCTTCAGCGGGTCGAGATCGGCCGCCAGATGGCCGCGGATCCGGTAGGCGCGGATGATCATCAGCGCGCGGATGCTGTCGATCACGGCGCGTTGCAGCTGCGCCTCGGTCAGGGCGACGCCCGCATCGGCGGCCTTGTCGGCGATCTTCTTCGCCGCGGCCTTGGTCTCTTTCACCGGGGCGGCGGGCCATTCGCCCGTCAGCGCGCCGGTCAGATCGTCCGAGGGCACGGGCGGCCAGTCGGCCCGGGCCCAGCTGGGACCGGCGGCGGCCTTCTTCGCATCGGTTTCAGCCTCGCCCAGGGCGCGGAAGAACTCTGCCCATTGCGCATCGACGCTGGCCGGGTCCGCGGCATAGCGCGCCTGCAGCTGATCGATGTAATCGGCATTGGCCCCATCCATGAAGGACGAGGCGTTGAAAGCGGCGTTGGGGCTCTGATCGGTCATCTTTGCCTTCCCAGACGGGAGCGGGTTTCATGTCGGAAAGGCGCGGCCTCCCGTCCGCGCCCTTCGGGAGGTAGGAACCGGACCTGTGAAGGCCCGGTTAAAGCATGGGCGTTCAGCCCTTGATCGCCTTCAGCACGGCTTCGCCAAGGCCCGCCGGGCTGTCGGCCACGACGATGCCTGCGGATTTCATCGCTTCGATCTTCGACCCGGCATCGCCCTTGCCGCCGGCCACGATGGCACCGGCATGGCCCATGCGGCGGCCCGGAGGGGCAGTGCGGCCCGCGATGAAACCGGCGGTCGGCTTCCAGCGGCCGCGCTTCTTCTCATCGGCCAGGAACTGCGCGGCTTCCTCTTCGGCCGAGCCGCCGATTTCGCCGATCATGATGATCGAATGGGTTTCCGGATCGGCCAGGAACATCTCCAGCACGTCCAGATGCTCGGTCCCTTTGATCGGGTCGCCGCCGATGCCCACGGCCGAAGACTGGCCCAGACCCACGTCGGTGGTCTGCTTCACGGCTTCATAGGTCAGCGTGCCCGAACGCGACACCACACCCACCGACCCCGGAGAGAAGATGGAGCCCGGCATGATGCCGATCTTGCACTGGTTCGGGGTCATGACGCCCGGGCAGTTCGGCCCGATGAGCCGCGACTTCGAATTGATGAGGGCGCGCTTGACCTTCATCATGTCCAGAACCGGGATGCCTTCGGTGATGCAGACGATCAGCGGGATTTCCGCATCGATCGCCTCAAGGATCGAGTCGGCCGCAAAGGGCGGCGGCACATAGATGACGCTGGCATCGGCGCCGGTCTTTGCCACCGCGTCATGGACGCTGTCGAACACCGGCAGGCCCAGATGCTCGGACCCGCCCTTGCCCGGGGTCACGCCGCCGACCATCTGGGTGCCGTAGGCAATGGCCTGTTCGGTGTGGAAGGTGCCCTGGCTGCCGGTGATGCCCTGGCAGATCACCTTGGTTTGCTTGTCAACGAGAACGGCCATCCGGGCCTCCTTGCAGAATGTTCTGTTCAACCGGCGGTGCGGATGCGCGGGCCGCCGTCAGGTTTCGGTCGGGTCATCCGCCCCTTACGGGCAGATGATGCGGATTTCGCGCCCGTCGCTGCGGCCCTGGGTGGCCAGCGCGGATTGCTCGGCGCAGACGGCGGGGATTTGCGGAACATTGCCCGGATGGGCCGTCAGCAGATCCGCGCCGCAGCCCGACAGGGCAAGGGCCATCAGAAGGGCAGGAACGGTGAGTGTCAGGCGCATGAGGAGCTTTCCTTGTCTGCGATGACGGAACGAAATCAGCTGTCGGCGGGGCGGGCCAACCCGCCGCCGCCCCGTATAGTGCGGATCAGCCCTTGACCGCCTTGACGATCTTCTGTGCCGCATCCGACAGGTCGTCGGCGGCGATCACGTTCAGACCGCTGTCATTGATGATCTTCTTGCCCAGATCGACATTGGTGCCTTCCAGACGGACGACCAGAGGAACCTTCAGGCCGACTTCCTTCACCGCGGCCAGCACGCCTTCGGCGATGATGTCGCAGCGCATGATCCCGCCGAAGATGTTGACCAGAATGCCTTTGACGTTCGGGTCCGAGGTGATGATCTTGAACGCCTCGGTCACCTTCTCTTTCGTCGCGCCGCCGCCCACGTCCAGGAAGTTGGCCGGTTCCGCACCGTAAAGCTTGATGATGTCCATGGTGGCCATCGCCAGACCGGCGCCGTTCACCATGCAGCCGATCTCGCCGTCCAGCGCGATATAGTTCAGGTCGAACTTCGACGCTTCCAGTTCCTTGGCATCCTCCTCGGTCTCGTCGCGCAGGGCGGCGATGTCGGGATGGCGGTAGATGGCGTTGCCGTCAAAGCCCATCTTGGCGTCGAGCAGCTTCAGGTTGCCGTCGGTCATCACCACGAAGGGGTTGATTTCCAGCATGTCCATGTCTTTGTCGATGAACAGCTGATACAGCTTCTTGACGATGGACACGCATTGCTTGACCTGCGCGCCCTTCAGGCCAAGCGCAAAGGCCACGCGGCGGCCATGGAAATCCTGCAGGCCGGTGGCCGGATCGACGGTGATCGTCAGGATCTTTTCGGGGGTCGAATGGGCGACCTCTTCAATGTCCATCCCGCCCTCGGTCGAGGCGACAATCGAGATGCGGCTGGTCTTGCGGTCGATCAGCAGCGCCAGATACAGCTCGCGCTCGATGTCCGAACCGTCTTCGATATAGATGCGGTTCACCTGCTTGCCGGCCGGGCCGGTCTGGATGGTGACCAGCGTGCGGCCCAGCATCTGGCGGGCGAATTCGGCGGCTTCCTCGACCGACCGGGCCAGACGGACACCGCCCTTTTCGCCGGCTTCCGGCTCGACGAACTTGCCCTTGCCGCGGCCGCCAGCATGGATCTGCGATTTCACGACCCAGAGCGGCCCGTCCATCTCGCCCGCGGCGGTCTTGGCCTCTTCGGCCTTCAGCACGACGCGGCCGTCCGACACCGGAACCCCGTAGGACCGGAGCAGCGCCTTGGCCTGATATTCGTGAATGTTCATCTGAGCGTCCCGTATTCGGTGATGAATTTGCGGGCTTTCTGGCATGGAACCGCCTCCGCGACAAACTCAATCGCCCAGCTGCACAGCAATGGCGGCAAAAATCCGCGCTTTGTGATCACAGGTTTTCAGGGTGTGATCACAGTTCGGAATCCTGTGATCACCTGTCCGTGGAAACCGGCTGCGGCTTGTTTGCGCCAACATGATTCGCCGCATCGCGGCATCAGTTCAGCAGCACCGCGAACAGCATCGCATCGCCCTGCACCAGCCGCGAAAACTCGTTCCACGACAGGGGCGAGGCGAGGAGGCCCTTCCGCGCATAGGGCAGCAGCGCCGCCCCCTGCACCACGCCCACCAGATCCACCCGTGGCGGGTTTTCGAACAGAAGCCGCAGGTCGATTCCCGCCTCTGCGCCATAGCGCCAGTGCGGGATCAGCAATTCCCCCTTCAGCATCTTTTCGGCATCGGCCAGCACCGCCTGCCAGCGTTCGCCCAGACCCGGCGGCATGGCGATGCCCAGCCCCGAGATTTGCCGGTCGTTCGGAATCCACTCCCGCTCATTGTCGGTTTCGGCCTCCACCAATGCCCAGAACCGGCGGTTTTCCTCGACCATGGCCAGAAGATGGGCATGGGCGCTGCGGGTCCGCTCGGGGTCGGGCTGCTGGGCCAGCGCATTCAGCACCATCGCCACCCGGTCCACCTGCCGCCCGAACATGAAATCCCAAGCGTTGGACGGCGGTGTCTCGCCCCAGAGGTCATACATCGCCGCCGAAGAGGCCATTACTCCGTCCACGGCCGGGGCCGGATCATAGGCCAGCGCCAGTTCGGCAAAGGCCGACAGGAAATGGGTATAGGCCGACAGCCAGGCCGCATCGGCGGTGTCAAAGCGGATGACGGGCGAGGCCACATCCGCCCCGGTCATGCCCCGCCCGCCAAGCGCAAGCCCGGCGACCTCGGCCAAAGACTCCCCCGGATCGCGCGCGGCATTGGCATTGATGTCGAACCACAGGTCATCCACCGCGATTTCCAGCACAAAGTCGCGCGGCCCCAACTGGTTCAGCGCCACCTGTGCGGCGGTCATGTCCACCGCAAGGCCGGTCAGCAAGGCCTCCAGATCGGCGCCGGAAAACGGTCGCGGCGCGGGGTTCTCCGGGATGGGCAACCGCAGCACCGGCAATTCCGACCAGTCCGACCGGGCGCCGGTCTGCCAGCGCAGCTGCAGCGCCGCCTCGATCCCGGTCAGGAACCGCAAGCCCGCCAGCGCGAAAAGATCCGGCGGCGCGGGGTCGGTCAGCGCCGCCAGCCGCGCCTCGGTCGCAGACAGGCCCTGCGCGGCAATCTCCGCCGAAAGGGGCGCAGGATCGGCCAGAAGGGGCAGGGGCATCAGGGCTAAAGCGGCAGCAAAAACAGCGTGGCGCATGGAAACCTCCCAAGCTTTTCCCGGACTACGCGCCTTCCGGGCGGAGAGGTCAAGTCCGGCCAGCCTTTTCCAGTTTGCCCAAATATCCCCGCCGGAGGCACGGTCCGAGGCGGTTGGCCGCAGGCCAGAGCCGAGAAACAAGCGTGCAGCCGCCCTTGCGGCTGCTCCGCTTTACAGCGGCTGCATCCGGGCCAGACGCTGGCCGCGGGGAAGTCGCGCCTCGGGCCAGTCGATCTGCCAGCCGGCGGCCCGCGCATCGGCCTCAACCGCGGCAGCCGGACGGTGCCAGGGCGTGCGGTCGGGATGGGTCACCACGCCATCGGGCTGGCGCAGCGGGCCCTGATGCCCCTCGGGTACCAGAAACACCGTGACCAGCAGCATCTCCAGCCGGGGGAATTGCCGCAGCCGCGCCAGCGCCGGGCGCAGCGGTGCCGCGGGCAGATGGGTGAAGACGCCCCAGGCGATGGCATGGGTGATGTCGTCGGGCACGTCCGGAAAGGCGAAATCCGCATCCTCGATCAGCTGGCTCAGCGGCAGGCGGCTGCGGTCGGCGTCGGTCAGCTCCACCTCCCATCCGCGCCGCATCAGCCCGGCCGAGGCATCGGTGCCCCAGTAATGCCCGGGGTTCAGATAGGGCACCGCCATATAGCCCAGCCGCAGACAGCCGCAGCCGATATCCAGAAGCCGGTGATGCGGCTGAAGCCCCGCCTTGTGCAGGACATCCATCTGCGCCAGCGCGGTTTCCTCCCAGCGTCCGCCCACGATGTCACGGTGTTTGCCCTGTGACAGCGCGGTCTCATAAAAGCCGGGGATCAGATAGGGGGAGGCATGTCGTGTCATTCAGCGCGGACCTGGGGTTTCACACCCCCGGACCCCCGTGGGATATTTTCAGACAGAAAATGACCACGATTCAGGTCCTTGCGGCTCGTGCAGCCACCCGCAGCATCAGCTGGGCCGCGCGTTCCATATCCTGTACCGAGATCCATTCCAGAGGCCCATGGATTTCCTGCATCCCGGTAAAGAGGTTGGGGCAGGGCACGCCCATTTCCGTCAGGCGGGAGCCGTCGGTGCCGCCGCGGATCGGGACGGAGACCGGCTCGATCCCCAGATCGCGGGCCGCATCGCGGGCCAGATCGACAGGCGTCATGTCCTGTTCCAGCCAATAGCGCATATTGCGGTATTGCGGGCGGATGGCACAGGTGATCTCGGCCCGCGGCTCGCCCGCCTGAACGGCCGCGCAGACGGCGCGCAGGATCTCTCCCTTCTGCGCCAGCCCGTCGCGTTCGAAATCGCGCAGGATGAATTTGATCTGCATCTCCGACGATCCGCCGGTCATCTCGGTCGCGTGGATGAAGCCGTCGCGTCCATCGGTCACTTCGGGCTGCATCGTGGATTGCGGCAGAGCGGCGATGATCTTTGCGGCAAGGGTGATCGCATTGACCATCTTGCCCTTGGCGGTGCCGGGATGGATCGACACGCCCTTGACCGTGACCACCGCGCCATCGGCGGAAAAGCTTTCGTATTCGATCTCGCCCACGGCGCCACCGTCGAAGGTGTAGGCGAAATCGGCGCCCAGATCCTTGGGCAGGCGCGGATCGACGCCGCGGCCGATCTCTTCATCCGGGGTAAAGGCCAGCCGCAGGGTGGGGCGGGGGGCGCCGCTTTCGATCAGCCGTCGCGCGGCGGTCAGGATGACGGCGATCCCGGCCTTGTCATCGGCGCCCAGAAGCGTGGTGCCGGAGGCGGTGATGATGTCATGCCCCCGCTTTTCCGCCAGATGCGGGGCGGTGTCCGGCGACAACACCAGTGCGGGATTGTCCGGGAAGGTGATGGCCCCGCCGTTGTAGCCGCGGATCACCCGCGGTTTGACCCCTGTCGCATTGAACTGAGGGGCGGTGTCCATATGAGCCAGAAAGCCCACCACCGGCCCCGGTGCCGTGCCCGGAATGGTGGCCAGCACCGCGCCGTAATCGGTCAGCCGCACATCCGCGGCGCCGATCGCCTCCAGCTCGCTGACCAGCAGCCGGGCCAGATCCAGCTGGATCGCGGTCGAGGGGCTGGAGGGGCTGTCCTCGTCTGACTGGCTGTCGATGGCGCAATAGCGCAGGAGCCGCGCCGTCAGCTCTTCGTGCAGTTCGGGATCGGGCCGGGGGGCTTCGGACATGCCTCAGTCCTTTTTCTTCGCTTCGGCCGCGGCCTTCATCCGGGCCAGCAGCGCCGCCTTCTTCTCCTCCGCCGCCGACTTGTCCTTGGGCGCGCCGCGGCGGGGCAGGTCCAGCGCGTGATGGCTGTCCTTGGCGTTCTTGGGATTGCCGGATTTCGAATAGTCCATGGCGACCTCCTGTTCTGTCCGCTTTGGGATGCCGGAAGCGCGGTCCGGGGGCAAGGGGGTTCTCGGGAGGGGTTGCAATCGCGGCCCCGGCAGATAGGCCTTGCCGGGCCTGCAGGAAAGGAAGCTGCAATGACCCGACCGACAAAGATTGCCGATGCGCTGCGCGCCGCTTGGACCACCGGCCCGGTGCCGGGTCTGCCCGCCGATCTGACCCCCGCGGATGAGGCAGAGGCCTATGCCGTGCAGCTGGCCATGCTGGAGGGCGCGCCGGTGGCAGGCTGGAAGGTGACGCCGAAGGCGCCCTATACCGGCGCGCTGCTGGCGCAGGCGCGGCTGGTGGCCGATGGCGACCGCCTGCCGGGGGATATGCCTGCGCCCGAGGTTGAGGTCGAGATTGCGGTCATCTTCGCCCGCGATCTGCCGCCCCGGGCCACGCCTTATGCCGAGGCCGAGGTGCTGGCCGCCTGCGGCGGCCTGCGCGCCGCGTTCGAGATCGTCCAGTCGCGTTTTGTGGACCGCAAGGCGATGCCGCCGCTGGCGGTGCTGGCGGACGCCATGTCGAACGGAGCTTTCGGACTGGGCACCGGCACCGGGGCTGCCGCCGCGGACTGGACCGGCACCGAACTGGGGGAGGCCACGGCCACCCTGTCGCGCAACGGCCAGCTGCTGGAGGAAAAGGCGGGCGGTTTCACCACGGCGCAGGTGGTGGGACAGCTGGTCTGGCTGGCGAACCACGCCTCGTCACAGGGCCTTGGGCTGAAAGCCGGGCAGGCGCTGATCACCGGCGCGCGGATCGGTCCGCGGCTGCTGACCGAAGGCGGCCGCTACACGGTATCGATCTCGGGCGTGGGTGAGGCGTCCTTCGTCCTCTGATCCGCCAAAGAAAAAGGGCGCGCACAGCGGCGCGCCCTTTCGCGAAAGCTCTGACCCGATCAGGCCAGCGAGGAGTCGATGCCCTTGCAGGCGGCGACAAGGCCCTTCACCGCGTCGATCGACTTGTCCAGCATGGCCTTTTCGTCGGCGTTCAGCTTGATCTCGACGACCTTTTCGATGCCGTCCTTGCCGATGATCGTCGGCACGCCGACATACATGCCGTCCAGCCCATAGGCGCCGTCCACATAGGCCGCGCAGGGCAGCAAGCGCTTCTGGTCCTTGAGGTAGGCTTCGGCCATTTCGATGGCCGAAGTGGCGGGCGCATAGAAGGCCGAGCCGGTCTTCAGCAGGCCCACGATTTCGGCGCCGCCGTCACGGGTGCGTTGGACGATGGCGTCCAGCTTTTCCTGCGTGGTCCAGCCCATTTCCACCAGATCCGGCAGCGGGATGCCCGCGACGGTGGAGTAACGGGTCAGCGGGACCATCGTGTCGCCGTGGCCGCCCAGAACGAAGGCGGTGACGTCCTTCATCGAGACGTTGAATTCCAGCGACAGGAAGTGACGGAAGCGGCCCGCGTCCAGCACGCCCGCCATGCCGACAACCTTTTCCGGCGGCAGGCCCGAGAATTGCTGCAGCGCCCAGACCATGGCGTCCAGCGGGTTGGTGATGCAGATCACAAAGGCGTTCGGGGCATATTGCTTGATGCCTTCGCCGACCGACTTCATCACCTTCAGGTTGATGCCCAGAAGGTCATCGCGCGACATGCCCGGCTTGCGCGGCACACCGGCGGTGACGATGCAGACATCGGCGCCCGCGATATCGGCGTAGGAGTTGGTCCCCTTCAGGGCGGCGTCAAAGCCTTCGACCGGGCCGCATTGCGCCAGATCCAGCGCCTTGCCCTGAGGCGTGCCTTCCGCGATGTCGAACAGGACGACATCGCCCAGTTCCTTGGTTGCCACCAGATGGGCGAGCGTGCCGCCGATCTGGCCCGCGCCGATGAGGGCAATCTTGGGTCGTGCCATGGGGGTCTCCCTTTCGCATTGAGTCGCGCGATGGCTACCCCCTTGACGGGATTCTGTCCAGCGTGGCGAATTGGTTCGGTATGCCATTGCATGCAGAAAATCGCCCTTTCGGCGGCTGCCGCACGGGTTTAGCGGTAACGCGCCGAGATGCCGGAAAGGATGCGGGATGGAGATGCTGGGTTTCTGGGCGGCGGCGGTGATCGCGGCCGTTCTGGTGGGCATGGCAAAGGGCGGGATTCCGGTGATCGGCATGCTGTCGGTGCCGGTCCTGTCGCTGGTGATTTCTCCGGTGACGGCGGCGGGGCTTTTGCTGCCGGTCTATATCGTGTCCGACATGTTCGGCCTCTGGGCCTACCGGCGGTCCTATGACCGGAGGGTTCTGGCGATCATCGTGCCCGCGGCCATGGTGGGCATCTTCATCGGCTGGCTGCTGGTGCGCATCGTGCCGGAACAGGCGCTGGCGCTGGTCATCGGGACGGTGGGTGCGGCTTTCGCGCTGAACCTGATGCTGCGCCGCCCCGCGGGTGGGCCACCGCGGCAGCCGAAACTGGCGCCGGGCCTGTTCTGGGGCGCGGCCACCGGCTTCACCAGCTTTGTCAGCCATTCCGGCGCGCCGCCCTATCAGATTTATGTCCTGCCGCTGCGGCTGGAGAAGGCGGCCTATGCGGGCACGGCAACCATCGCCTTCGCCTTCATCAACGCGGCCAAGCTGATCCCCTACTGGCAGCTGGGGCAGGTCAATCTGGAGAACCTGCAGACCGCGCTGATTCTGGCCATTCCCGCCTCGGCCGCGGTGTTCCTTGGTGTCTGGTTGGTCAAGGTCATGCCCACACATGTGTTTTTTCGCTTCATCGTCTGGTCGCTGCTTCTGGTCTCGCTCAAGCTGATCTGGGATGGGGTTCACGGTCTGGGCTGGGTCTGACCGCAAAATTTCTGCGTTGCGGCAGAAGGGGTCTTGCCGAAAGTGCCAATCTTGTGCTTCCTCGCGCAAGATTGTTTCACGGAGACTCGCCCATGGCTTGCCCCTACCGCTCGGTCCTCTATATCCCCGGCTCGAAAGAGCGGGCGCTGGAAAAGGCGCGCGATCTGGCTTGTGACGCCATCATCTTCGATCTGGAAGATGCTGTCGCGCCTGACGAGAAGCCCGCGGCGCGCGACCTGCTGGCGCGGGTGCTGCGCGATGTCGACTATGGCGGCCGGGCGCGGATCGTGCGGATCAACGGGTTCGACACCGAATGGGGCGCAAAGGATGCCTGGGCGATGGCGGATGCCATCGGCGCGGGCGCGCGGATTGATGCGGTGCTGGTGCCCAAGGTGAACAGCCCGGCCGATCTGGATGTGGTGGCCGCGGCGGTGCCGAATGCCGACCTGTGGGCGATGATGGAGACCTGCATCGGCATGCTGAACGCTGCCGCCATCGCCGCACACCCGCGGCTGAAGGGCATGGTGATGGGCACCAATGACCTTGCCAAGGAGCTGAACAGCCGCTTCCGCCCCGACCGTCTGCCGATGCAGGCGGGGCTGGGCCTGTGCCTTCTGGCCGCCAAGGCGCATGGCAAGGTGATCGTCGATGGCGTCTACAACGCCTTCAAAGATGACGACGGCTTGCGCGCCGAATGCGATCAGGGCCGCGACATGGGCTTTGACGGCAAGACGCTGATCCACCCCGCGCAGCTGGAGGTGGCGAACGCCGCCTTTGCGCCCTCGGATGCCGAGATCGACCTGGCCCGCCGCCAGATCGCCGCCTTTGACGAGGTGACGGCCAAGGGCGGCGGCGTGGCCGTGGTGGATGGCAAGATCGTGGAAAACCTCCATATCGTCACCGCGCGGGCCACGCTGGACAAGGCGGCGGCCATTGCAGCGCTGGCGCAATGATGGGAATGTGATCCGCATTCACATTTTCGGAGCCAGCCATGTTCCTGCTCGCCCTTGGGGTCTTTCTCTGGATCGCCGCGCATCTGTTCCGCCGCCTTGCCCCTGAGCTGCGGGCCAGGATGGGGGACCGGGGGAGGGGCGCCGTCGCGCTGGTGCTGTTCCTGTCCGTCGTCCTGATGGTGATCGGCTACCGTCAGGCGGATGGCGCCGTCTATTGGGGGCCGATGCCCGCCATGGTGCATCTGAACAACCTTTTGATGCTGGGGTCGGTCTATCTGTTCGCGGCTTCAGGGATGAAGACCTCGCTCGCGCGGGATGTGCGGCACCCGATGCTGTGGGGCGTGGTGGTCTGGTCGGTGGCGCATCTTCTGGTGAACGGCGATGTGCCGTCCTTCCTGTTGTTCGGCAGCCTTGGCCTTTGGGCGCTGGTCGAGATGGTGGTGATCAACCGGGCCGAGCCGGTTTGGACCCCGCCCCCGGTCAAGCCGAAGAAAACCGAGGTCTTTGCCCTGATCGGCACCTTTGCCGTGTTCATCGCCGCCGTCGCGGTGCACATGGTGCTGGGCTATTCGGTCATAGGGTGACGACATGAAACTTTACCGTTTTCTCAGCGACGACGACACCAGCGCGTTTTGCCACAAGGTCTCGGCCGCGCTGTCCAAAGGCTGGGCGCTTTACGGCGACCCGACCTATGCCTTCGACGCCGCCCATGGCGTGATGCGCTGTGGTCAGGCGGTCACCAAAGAGGTGCCCGGCGACTATTCGCCCGATCTGAAGCTGGGCGAGCAATAGGCGGGGCCATCCCGCGGGAGGGGATATGAAGACCAACGCAGGCCGGTTTTTCGAGGATTACCGCATTGGCGAGGTGATCGCCCATGCGGTGCCGCGCACCCTCTCGGGCGGGGAGCGGGCGCTCTATCACGCGCTCTATCCGGCACGGGGGGCGCTTTACTCCTCGGACGCATTTGCCCAGTCCTGCGGTCTGGCGGCCAGCCCGCTGGATGATCTGATCGCCTTCCATACCGTCTTTGGCAAGACGGTGCCCGATATCAGCCTGAATGCAGTGGCGAACCTTGGCTATGCCGAGGGGCGCTGGCTGGGCCTCGTCTGGCCGGGCGACACCCTGCGCGCGGAATCCGAGGTTATAGGGCTGAAGGAAAACTCCAACGGCAAATCCGGCGTGGTCTATGTCCGCACCCGCGGGCTGAATCAGCACGAACAGCCGGTGCTGGAATACGTCCGCTGGGTGATGGTGCGGAAGAACCGCGCCACCCCCACGCCCGATCCGGTGGTGCCCGTGCTGAAACCCGCGCTGGCGGCGGCCGATCTGGTGGTGCCTGCGGGGCTGGATTTCACCCGCTACGACTTCACCCTTGCCGGAGAGACGCACCGCTGGGGCGATTATGCGGTGGGCGAAAAGATCGACCATGTCGACGGCGTCACCATCGAAGAGGCCGAGCATATGCTGGCCACCCGCCTGTGGCAGAACACGGCGAAGGTGCATTTCGACGCCACCTTCCGCGAGGATGGCAAGCGGCTGATCTATGGCGGTCATGTGATCTCGCTGGCGCGGGCCTTGTCCTTCAACGGGCTGGCCAATGCGCAGATGATCGTGGCGCTGAACGGCGGGGCGCATGCGAACCCCTGTTTCGCGGGCGATACGGTCAAGGTCTGGTCCGAGGTGCTGGACCGCGCCGAGACGGCGGCGCCGGGCGTGGGTGCGTTGCGGCTGCGGCTGGTGGCGGTCAAACAGGGTGCTGCACCCTTCGCGTTGAAAGGCGCGGACGGGAAGTATCTGCCCGAGGTGCTGCTGGATCTGGATTACTGGGTGCTGGTTCCGGTCTGATCTGTCGCGGCGGGGGCCAGGCCCCGCAGAGCATCGGTTCAGGGAACCGATGCTCTTTCCCCCGGGATATTTATGAACAGATGAATGCAGCTTTCTGATGAAAATAATCGGAAATCGGGCGCCCCCTGACTGTGATCACACGCTGGAAAATTGTGATCACGTCATCCCGAAAAAAGCGCCCGTTAGCGGGAACAGGCTGCAATTGCGGCATGAGCCCCCGTGACTCGGCCAAAAAAGACGCTATGACGAAACCGTATCGAAGCGCGCTCTGCCCGGATGGCCGCCTCTGGCGCTGAGGGACGGGGCAAGCCAGCGACGAAGGGACACGAAGCCATGTCTGCACCGAAGCGGGTCGAACGACCCCTCTCCCCGTTCATGATCGGCCCCTATTACCGGCCGCAGATGACCTCGATCTCGTCCATCATGGTGCGGATCACCGGCATCGCCACGCTGGGGACGGTCTTTCTTGTGGTGGCCTGGCTTCTGGCCGCGGCCACCTCGGCCGATGCCTTTGCCGTGGTGAACGGGCTTTTGACCAGCATCGTCGGCGACATTCTGATGACGGCCGCCGCCTGGGCCATCTGGTATCACGTTCTGGGCCGGCTGCGGCACCTGATCTGGGATCTGGGCTATGGCGTGAACGTCAAGGCGAACGAGACGATGGGCATGATCATGTTCATCGGCGCCACTGTCCTGACCGTCGTCACCGTGCTTGTGGTGTAAGGAGAACTTCCATGCGTTTCATCACTGACCGCAAACGCGCCGAGGGGCTGGGTTCGGCCCGGGCCGGGACGCATCACCACTGGAAGATGATGATCAGCTCGGCCGCGCTGGTCGTGCTGGTGCCGCTGTTCGTCTTCACCTTCGGGCTGGGACTGGGTGGCAGCCATGCGGAGGTTCTGGCCTATTTCGCCCGGCCCTTCCCGGCCATCGTCACCGCGCTTACCCTGATCGCCGTCACCCTGCATTGCAAGGCAGAGGCGGATGAAGCGATCATCGACTATGTTCACGGGGTGAAGGGCAAGCTTCTGCTGGTCGCGGTGACGGTGCTCGCCTGGGTGATGATCGCGGCGGGGCTGTTCGCCCTTGTCAAACTGGCCCTCTGATCTGGCCGGCGCCAGTTCGCAATACGCGCGATAAGGATAAACGGAAATGACTGCTGCATACGCATACGAGACGCATGACTATGACGTGGTCGTCGTCGGCGCGGGCGGCGCGGGTCTGCGCGCCACGCTGGGCATGGCCGAACAGGGCCTGCGCACCGCCTGCATCACAAAGGTGTTCCCCACCCGCAGCCACACCGTGGCCGCGCAGGGCGGCATCGCGGCCAGCCTTGGCAACATGGGGCCCGACAGCTGGCAGTGGCACATGTATGACACGGTGAAGGGCTCGGACTGGCTGGGCGACACCGATGCGATGGAATACCTTGCGCGGGAAGCGCCGAAGGCCGTCTATGAGCTGGAGCATTACGGCGTTCCGTTCAGCCGCACCGAAGAGGGCAAGATCTACCAGCGCCCCTTCGGCGGCCATACCACCGAATTCGGCGAAGGCCCGCCCGTGCAGCGCACCTGCGCCGCGGCGGACCGCACCGGCCACGCCATCCTGCACACCCTGTACGGTCAGTCGCTGAAGCAGCGGGCCGAGTTCTACATCGAATATTTCGCCATCGACCTGATCATCACCGACGGCGCCTGCACCGGCGTGGTGGCGTGGAAGCTGGATGACGGCACGATCCATGTCTTCAATGCGAAGATGGTGGTGCTGGCGACCGGCGGCTATGGCCGCGCCTATTTCAGCGCGACCAGCGCCCATACCTGCACCGGCGACGGCGGTGGCATGGTGGCCCGCGCGGGCCTGCCGCTGCAGGATATGGAATTCGTGCAGTTCCACCCGACCGGCATCTATGGCTCGGGCTGCCTGATCACCGAAGGCGCCCGCGGCGAGGGCGGCTATCTGACCAACGCGAACGGCGAACGGTTCATGGAGCGCTATGCGCCCCATTACAAGGATTTGGCCCCGCGCGACTATGTCAGCCGCTGCATGACGCTGGAGATCCGCGAAGGCCGCGGCGTGGGGGCGCACAAGGACCACATCCACCTGCACCTGAACCACCTGCCGCGCGAAACGCTGGAGGCGCGTCTGCCCGGCATCACCGAAAGCGCGCGCATCTTCGCGGGAGTGGACCTGCACAAGGACCCGATCCCGGTGCTGCCGACCGTGCATTACAACATGGGCGGCATCCCCACGAACTATTGGGGCGAGGTGCTGAACCCGACCGCCGACAATCCCGACGCTATCTTCCCGGGCCTGATGGCCGTGGGCGAGGCGGGTTGCGCCAGCGTGCACGGGGCGAACCGCCTCGGCTCGAACTCGCTGATCGACCTCGTGGTATTCGGCCGCGCCGCTGCGATCCGCGCGGGGCAGATCGTCGATCCGAAGACCGCGGTTCCCGCGACCAACAAGGTTGAGGTGGACAAGGCGCTTGGCCGGTTCGACGGGCTGCGCCATGCCTCGGGCGCCACGCCGACGGCAGAGTTGCGGCTGGAGATGCAGCGCACCATGCAGCGCGACGCTGCCGTGTTCCGCACCGAAAAGACGCTGGCCGAGGGCGAGCGCGCGATGACCGAGATTGCCGGCAAGATGGGCGACATCAAGGTCACCGACCGCAGTCTGGTCTGGAACAGCGATCTGATGGAGACGCTGGAACTGACCAACCTGATGCCCAATGCGCTGGCCACGATCTACGGCGCCCATGCCCGCACCGAAAGCCGCGGCGCCCATGCGCATGAGGATCACCCGAACCGCGACGATGCCAACTGGCGCAAGCACACCCTTGCCTGGGTCGACGGCGACAAATGCACGCTCGGCTACCGCGCGGTCCATGTGGACCCCCTGACCACCGAGGCCGAAGGCGGCATCAGCCTGAAGAAGATCGCCCCGGCGGAGCGGAAGTTCTGATGCCTCTGCGGTTGGTGCTGGTGATGTCCCTTGTTGCTTTGGCAGGCTGCGGTGAGCAGGCGGTGCTGAGCTATCAGGGCCGCCCGGCGCAGACCGCACAGGAATGTCAGGCCGCCTATCAGGAGGCGAAGGCGCGTCCCGTTGCCACCGATTATTCCAGCCGCGGGGCCATGATCGGCTCCGCCCTCGGCAAGGGCATTGCCGAGGGGATGATCGACCAGCACTATCAGACCTGCCTTGCGCGGGTCGGTAGCGCGTCCGGTGCTGCGGCGCGTCCGGCTGTGGCTTCGGCTCCGAAAGTGACGGCGGACCCGTTTGCTGTGGCATCCGCACGGACGGGGTATGGTGGTGTGCCTTCTTGTGGGCTGAAGATGGTGGGAGGAAGCGGTTATGCCTGTGCAGATCGTTAAGGCCGCACTTCTTTGCCTTGCGCTTTCCGGCTGCGTGGCCGGTCAGTCGGTGATGCAGGAAACCACCCGCAGCCTTGCGCGCAATGCGGTGGATGCCGCGGCCGCGCGCTATGTGCCGGGCGTCAACGTCACCCCCTATACGGACTGCATCATCAACAATGCCACCACGGCCGAGCTTCTGGATCTGGCGAAGGTCGCCGGGGCCGGGGCTGCGCAGGATGTGGCCAACCGGGCTTGGCCCGTGGTGCGCGGCATTGCGGGTCGCCCCGAAGCCGCCGAATGTCTTGTGGCCGCCGTATCGGCGGGCGGGATGTTTGCGGCAGGAGGGCTGTGATGCTGCGTCTGGGAATGGCTTTGGCTTCGGTTCTGGCACTGTCGGCCTGCGATCCGCAGGCGCTGGCGGACAAGACCGCGCGCAACATGGCGCAGGATGTCGTGCTGCGTGTGGTGTCGATCGACCTGCAGGGTCCGACGGCGCAGGCCGCGACCGAATGCATCCTGAATGCCGCCGACATGCCCGAAGTGCGCATGCTGGCCCGCGATTACGGGGTCGAGGCGGGCAGCCAGACCAAGGAAAATATCCGCAATATCGCCCTGCGTCCGGCGGCGCAAAGCTGCTTTGCCGGGCGTGGCGTGCCGCAGGTGCGATGATGAAACGCGCCGCTGCCCTTTTCCTTCTGCTGGCCGCCTGCGGTCCGATGACTCTGGAACGGGCCGAACAGGAATGCTTTGAGCGCGCCCGGCTGGCCGCGGGTCCCCGCGGTGAAATCGGCATCGGCATGGCCAGCAATGGCAAGGCCCACGGCAGCGTGGAACTGGGCATTTCCTCCGACTGGATCGGCGGCAAGGACCCGGCCGCGGTCTACGACACCTGCGTTATGGCAAAATCCGGCGAGGCGCCCCGGCGTCCGCTTTATGACAGACCCGACTGGAAAGGCTGATCCATGGTTCAGTTCTCGCTGCCCAAGAATTCCACGGTCCGCACCGGCAAGACCTGGCCCCGGCCCGCGGATGCCAAGAATGTGCGCGCCTTCCGCATCTACCGCTGGAACCCCGATGACGGGAAGAATCCGCAGGTGGATACCTATTTTCTGGACATGGACAAATGCGGTCCCATGGTTCTGGACGCGCTGATCAAGATCAAGAACGAGATCGACCCGACGCTGACCTTCCGCCGGTCGTGCCGCGAAGGGATCTGCGGCTCCTGCGCGATGAACATCGACGGGATCAACACGCTGGCCTGCATCTACGGGCTGGATGAGATCAAGGGTGATGTGAAGATTTATCCTCTGCCGCATATGGCGGTGGTGAAGGATCTGATCCCGGATCTGACGCATTTCTACGCCCAGCATGCCAGCATCATGCCCTGGCTGGAGACGAAGACCAACACCCCGGCCAAGGAATGGCGGCAGTCGATTGAGGACCGCAAGAAGCTGGACGGTCTTTATGAATGCGTGATGTGCGCGTCCTGCAGCACCTCCTGCCCCAGCTACTGGTGGAACAGCGACAAATACCTTGGCCCGGCGGCGCTGCTGCATGCCTATCGCTGGATCATCGACAGCCGGGACGAGGCGACGGGCGAGCGTCTGGACGAGCTGGAAGACCCGTTCAAGCTCTATCGCTGCCACACGATCATGAACTGCGCCAAGACCTGCCCGAAAGGGTTGAACCCGGCGAAGGCGATTGCCGAGATCAAGAACATGATGGTCGAACGCGCGGTCTGATCCGCAACCGGGCGGGGGCGCTGCCCCCGTCCTTCGGACTCCCCCGGGATATTTGGACAAAGTGGAACGGGGTTTTTCGCGGGCTGCGGCTGATGGTGCGCCGCCACGGCGGGGACTTTGGCGGTGATCCTTCTCTATCCGCTTGGCCTGCTGCTGCTGTTTCTGGGCCTTTGGTATTACCGGCGCGGGTCCACGTTGACGCGCGCCTGCCGCTGGCGCGAGGATCGCGCGGCGGGAGAGGGGCACTGGCGTTGCGCGGCCTGCGGGGCAGAGATGGTGTTGCCCGCCCGGCAGGAGCCGCGCGCCTGCCACCGTCCGCTCAGCAATAACGCTCCACCCCGATGAGCTGATCATCGCCGTAGCGGTCGCCATAGGCCCAGCCGGGCGGCAGCAGCCGGTCGATTTCGGCAAGGTCTTCGGGCGTGAAGCGGATGGTTTCGGCACCCAGCCATTCCCGCAGATTGCCGGCAAAGCGGGTGCCGGGGATCGGCAGCAGATGGTCACCCTGCGCCAGGACCCAGGCCAGCGCGGTGGCGGATGTCGTCCAGCCGCGGCTGTGGCAGAAGCTGCGGAACGCAGCCACCTGTGCCTGATTGCGGGTGAAGTTCTGACCGGTGAAGCGGGGGTTGCGGCTGCGGAACCCGTCCTGCGGCGGGGCTAGCGGCACATCGCCCAGCATCCCGCGCGCAAGCGGCGAGAAGGGCACGAAGGTCACGCCCAGTTCGGCGCAGCTGCGGATCAGCCCCAGCTCGGGCAGCCGGGTCCAGAGCGAATATTCGTTCTGGACCGCCATACAGGGCAGCATTTCATGCGCCAGCCGCAGCGTCGAAGGCGCGACTTCGGACAGGCCATAGCCGCCGATCTTGCCCTCTTCGATCAGGCGCGAGATCGTTTCGATCACCTCTTCCAGCGGGCGGTCCTGTTCGCGGCGGTGGATGTAGAACAGGTCCACATGATCGCGGCCAAGGCGGCGGAGCGAGGCTTCAAGCTCACCCCGCAGATAGGCCGCGGAATTGTTGACCGCCCGGGGCGGGCCGGGCACGATGCCGGCTTTGGTGGCAATCACCGGCCGGTGGCCGCGCAGCCGCAGCCATGACCCGATCACCTCTTCCGCGACGCCCATGCCATAGATGTTGGCCACATCGAAATGGGTCATCCCGGCGTCCCATGCGGCATCCAGCGCGGCATGGCCGGTGGCTTCATCGGTGACGCCGAAGGCACCGCCGATGGACATGGCGCCAAAGCCGATGGCCCCCACGCGGTGAGGTCCGAGGTGTCTGATCTGCATGGGGGGCTCCTGTCGCAAGGCGGGGGCCATACGACAGGAGCGAATCGGATCGTTCAAGGGGTCATGTAATGCAGGCCGGTGAATTTCTGCCGCAGCGCAGCGGTGCGCGGTGCCACCGTCTCGGGCGCGTTTGACCGCAACCCATCGGCGATAAGGGCGGCAAGGGCTGGGGCATCGACGGGGGTCACCCCACGGCGCACCAGTTCCGGCGTGCCGATGCGCAGCCCGTTCAGGTCGCCCGGCACCTCGGCGATTGGCAGGCCGATGCCGCAGGCCAGAAAGCCCGCCTTGCGCAGCGTCTTGGACGCCGCCTGCCCGCCGCCGAAACCCGCCGCCTCGATGGCGAATTGATGCGATTGCGTCATGCCGCGGGCGGCGCCGAAGACCGGCAGACCCAGATCGGCCAAGGCGCGGGCCAGCGCCTGCGACAGGTCCACCATGGCCTGCGCATAGGCCCGGCCATGGTCGCGCCAGTCCAAGAGGGTCAGTGCCAGCCCGGCGGATTTCGCGGCATCGAAATTGGCCGTCAGCCCGGGAAAGGCGATCCGGTCCAGCCGTTCGGCAATCGCGGCATCGTTCGTCACGATCAGCCCGCCCGCCGGGCCGCCCAGCGATTTATAGGTACTCATCGTCATCAGATGCGCGCCCTCGGTCAGCGGATTGGCCCAGACCCCGCCCGCGATGATGCCGCATTGATGGGCGGCGTCGAACAGGACATGGGCGCCCACCTCATCGGCAATCGCCCGGATCTCGCGCACGGGATGGGGGAACAGGTTCAGGCTGCCGCCGATGCTGATGATCTTCGGCTGCACCCGATGGGCCAGATCGCGCAGCGCGGGCAGGTCGACGGTATAGCCGTCGGCATTCACCGGCGCGGGATGGGTCACCAGCCCGTAAAGGCCGGCGCAGCCCGCGGCATGGTGGGTGACATGGCCGCCCACGGTGCCGGGCGGGGCAATGATCGCATCGCCGGGTTTGGCCAGCGCCATGAAGCCGTAAAGATTGGCCAGCGCGCCCGAGGCAACGCGGATTTCCGCATGGTTGGCGCCGAAGACTTCGGCCGCCAGTTCGGCGGCGATCACCTCGATTTCCTCGATCGCCTCCAGCCCCATTTCATATTTGTCGCCCGGATAGCCAAGGCTCGGGCGCGAGCCGAGGCCACGGGCCAGCACCGCCTCGGCCCGCGGGTTCATGATGTTGGTGGCGGGGTTCAGGTTGAAACAATCGCGGTCGTGGATGTCCAGATTGCGCTGAACCAGCGCCTCGATCCGGCTGGCGACATTGGACGAAGGCGCGGCGGTCTCGGCGGCCAGCGTCTGGATATAGGTTTCACATTGGGCGGGGACCCAGGGGCGGGGGGCAAGATGGGGCATGGCAGTCTCCTTTGCGGCCAGACTGCGGTCCGCGGGCCTTGCGCGCAAATCAGTTCTGCGAAAAATGAGGGTCAGGAAAATTGACCCTCAAGGCCGCTCCATGCCCGTCGCCCCGCCCCCCGCGAAATCCTTGCCTCTGGGCGCCCTGCGCGCGTTTGAGGCGGCGGCCCGGCTGGGCGGGTTCAAGGCGGCGGCGCTTGAACTTGGCGTCAGCCCCGGCGCAGTGACCGCCCATATCAAGACGCTGGAGGCGGAACTGGGCGCACCGCTGTTCGAACGCACGGCGCGCGGGGTGCAGCTGACGGCGCTTGGGGCCGGGGCGGCGCCGGGATTCATCGCCGCCTTCGATGCGCTGGCGCAGGCGGCGGCCAGCTTGCGGGCACAGGCCGCGCCGCAGGTGGTGCATATCGCCACCCTGCCGGCCATTGCGCAGCTGTGGCTGTCGCCGCGCCTGCCGGTGCTGCGCGCCGCGGCGCCGGAAATTGCCGTGTCCATCACTGCGCTGGAGGCGCCGCCGAACCTGAAGCGCGCGCCCTTTGACCTGAGCCTGTTTCCCTCCGAAAGGGGCGGCATCCTTGTGGCCGAGGACATGATATTCCCGGTCTGCACCCCGGCACTGGCGGCGCGGCTGATGCGGCCCGAGGATCTTGGGTCCGTGGCCTGCCTGTCCGATGCCAGTTGGCAGGACGACTGGCCCCGCTGGCTGCGTGCTGCGGGGGTTGATCTGCCGCTGCGCGGGCCGGTCTATTCGCTGTATGCGCTGGCGGTGGAAGAGGCGGTGAATGGCGCGGGCGTGCTGATGGGGCACGGCCCCCTTGTGGCGGGGCATCTGGCGCGGGGCACGCTGGTCGCGCCCTTTGCCCTGCGGGTGCCGCTGGCCGCGGGGCTGCGGCTGTGGTCGGCCCGCCCCATGGTCCGGGGCGGGGCGGTGGCGCGGGTGGCGGCGTTTCTGGCCAGCCCGCCTGGCTGAGCCTCAGGCGAAAGCCGCTTCCAGCGCGATCTCCACCATGGCGCCGAAGCTGCGTTCGCGCTGGTCGGCGGGCAGCGCCTCCTGCGTCAGGATATGGTCCGAGATGGTCAGCACCGCCAGCGCGCGGGCACCGTAGCGCGCGGCCAGCGTGTAAAGCTCTGCCGCCTCCATCTCCACCGCCAGACAGCCATGGCGTTGCAGCGCATCGGACAGGTCCTGCCGTTCGTCATAGAACGTGTCCGAGGAATAGATCATCCCCACATGCACCGGCGCCTTGCCCTGTGCCGCGGCATGGGCGGCGGCCAGCAGGCCGAAATCGGCGGTCGGGGCATAGTTCAACTCGCGCAGGATGCTGCGCGAGGGCGAGCCGAGGGTCGAGGCCGCCATGCCCAGCACCACGTCGCGCACCTTGATATGGGGTTGCAACGCGCCTGCGCTGCCGATGCGGATCAGGGTTTTTGCGCCATAGTCCCGGATCAGCTCATTCGCGTAGATCGACATGGACGGCATGCCCATGCCGGTGCCGTGGATGGTCACGCGATGGCCGCGCCATGTGCCGG
Organism: Neotabrizicola sp. VNH66; assembly: GCF_049445895.1. Classification (NCBI taxonomy): domain Bacteria; kingdom Pseudomonadati; phylum Pseudomonadota; class Alphaproteobacteria; order Rhodobacterales; family Paracoccaceae; genus Neotabrizicola; species Neotabrizicola sp. VNH66. The sequence goes on along the minus strand of NZ_JBMSDW010000004.1, from coordinate 136,847 downwards.
TATAGCCCAGCATGCCGCGCACCTCATTCACCAGAACGGGGCTTCCAAGGAAGTTTTCCGCAGCCCAGCGGGCACGGTAGGGATCGCCGGGCAGAAGAACGGTTTCTGCAATATCGCCCGCACGGGCACCAATATGAAAGGTCATGGATCTCTCTTCCTGCAATTTCGGGATGTCCCGTCCTGCGGAGCCTTCAAGGTTCCTTTGTCCTGCCGTTCCGTCCGTCCCGTCGGCCTGTCCTTCGGGAAGGGCAAAACAGCAGCGTTGCCAAAGCGCCGCGCTTTATGGCGGCTGCACATCGAATAATTTTACCGTATGGTCAAGTATCGTGGCCCCGGTCAGGTTCCGGTGTGCCGTAACGTCACTTGGCATGCAATCAGGGTTGGGTGTTCCAGCGTCCCTGAAACCACACCATCGCCCGCACGCAGGGGGCGGCATCGGCCTGGCCGCAATCTGCGCCGCCCACATCGACCAGCAGCACCGGGCCGAACCGGCTGGCAACCACCTCCCAGCCATAGCCGAAGATATCGGTGGTGACCCCGTCCACCAGCAGCGTACTGCTGCACCCGCCCGAGCCGCAGAAATAGGCGGCATCCGATGAGCATTGCAGACCGGACTCGTCCAGAATCCAGTCCGGGGTGCCATCGCCGTTCAGATCCGGACGCGACACGGCCTGATCGGTCACCGTCAGCTTGCCCCCGTCCAGTGAAGCGCAATTCTTGGCGGACTTTTCCACCACCGCCTGCAGCTCGGGCGGCAGGGCGGTTTCGGCGCGTGCAAGCGCGGGAAGCAGCGTCAGGGCAAGGATCAGGACAAAGCGCATGGGGGTGCCTTTCCGTTGGACGTCCCCTTGCCTAGCGGGCTCAGGCCCTGTGCGGCAAGTGCAGAATATCCTCTGTATGATGGTGAAACTGAATTACAATACACTGACAATTACCGGCTGTAATTCTTGTGATCGGCATTAAAAATGCAGTATGATGAAATCAATTTTCCTGACTCCGAGGTTCTTCCATGGCTGAGTCCCGCCTGATCCGCTATGATACCGCCGATCCGCAGGCTGGCGGCCAGAAACGCCCCTTTGCCAAGGCGGTGCGGGCCGGGGATTACGTCCATGTCTCCGGTCAGGTGCCCACGGTCGGCGGAGAGGTGGTGCAGGGCGGCATCGTCGCGCAGACCGAGCAGGTGATCGAGAACATCAAGGCGGTGCTGGCCTTGGCCGGCTGCGGGCTGGAGGATGTGATCAAGGTCACCTGCTGGCTGGATGATCCGCGCGATTTCTCCAGCTTCAACGCGGTATTTGAACGGCATTTCAGCGCCCATCCGCCCGCGCGGTCCACCGTGCAGTCGCGGCTGATGGTGGATGCCAAGGTCGAGATCGACGCCATCGCGTGGAAGCCGCTGTGAGGGTTCTGATCCTGCCCGATGCCGCCGCCGCCGCCGACCGGGTGGCCGGGCTGATCGCGGCCCGGCTGCGGGCCGATCCTGCGGTGGTGCTGGGCCTTGCCACCGGGGGCACGATGGAGGCGGTCTATGCCCGGCTGATCGCCGCGCACCGTGCGGGGCAGGCCAGTTTCGCGCAGGCGACCTCGTTCAATCTGGACGAATATGTCGGGCTGGCACCGGACCACGCCTGTTCCTACTGGCGCTATATGCGCGAACATCTGTTTTCGCAGGTGGACATGCGTGCGGAAGCTGCCCATCTGCCCCGGGGCGATGCCCCCGACCCCGAGGCCGAGGCCGATCGCTATGAGGCGGCGATTGCCGCGGCGGGGGATATCGGCCTGCAACTCCTTGGCCTTGGCGCGAACGGGCATATCGGCTTCAACGAACCGACCTCCAGCCTGTCCTCGCTGACGCGGATCAAGACGCTGACCCGCTCCACGCGTGACGCGAATGCGCGGTTCTTTGACCGGGCCGAGGATGTGCCGCGGCTGGCCATCACCATGGGTATCGGCACCATCCTCCGGGCGCGTGAGGTGCTGCTCTTGGCCTATGGTGCGGGCAAGGCCGATGCGGCGGCGGCGATGATCGAAGGCGCGCTGTCGGCGGCCTGCCCGGCCAGCGCGCTGCAGCTGCACCGCAAGGTGACGGTGGTGCTGGATGAGGCGGCCGCGGCCAAGCTGACGCTGCGCGATTATTTCGACTGCGTTCACCCCGGCGGGCGCGACGCGGAAATCTGATCCAGAGCGTGGCGCAGTGCCCGGACCTTTGCGGCATCGGTGCCGCGGGCGCCCGGCGGCTGAAACCCGAACTCCCGCACCTGCCGCAGCGCGGGCGGTGGCAGCGGGCTGGAGCAGGAGGCATGCACCTCTGTCAGCGGGATCTCCGCGGCCAGAGCGGCGATGTTGTCCGCCGTGATCCCGCCGCCGGGCATGACCGTGGCGCCATGGCCCTGCATCTGCCGCAGGCGGCTTGCCCCGTCCAGTGCCGTGGCTGCCCCGCCCGAGGACAGCACGCGGCGGAGGCCAAGGCGGGCGCAAAGGTCCATCGCCTCTGCCGGGTCCGGTGTCAGGTCCACCGCGCGATGCAGCGTCACCTCCATACCTTCTGCCGCCCGCATCAGCCGGGCCAACACGTCACCATCCAGCCGCCCGTCGGGGCGGGAGGCGCCGATCACCACCCCCGCCAGCCCGAAGTTGCGGGTGGCGGCGATCTCGGCCTCCATCGCCTCCACCTCGTCCGGGGACCAGACGAAATCCCCCGCCCGCGGCCGGATCATCGCCAGTGCGGGTAACGGCCCCCGTGCCGCCAGCGCCATCAACCCGGCCGAGGGCGTCAGCCCGCCAAGCGCCAGCGCGGCGCAAAGCTCGATCCGGTCCGCGCCACCCTCCGCCGCTGCGGCGATTCCGGCGGCATCATCGACGCAAACCTCCAGCAGAATACGGCTCATTCCGGTTTCCTTTCCTGCACCACCAGAAGCACGGCCCCAAGGACTCCCGCGACCCCGGACAGCAATGCCGCCGCCGGATAGCCGCCGACCGAAGTGCCAAGCCCGAAGACCGCCGCCCCGATCGACCCGCCCAGAAACATGTTCACCGCGATCAGCGAGGCGGAAAGGCCGGGCCGGTCGCGGATCAGGTCCAAGAGGTAAGAGATCGGCAGCGAGATGATCCCGGCGGCGGCAAAGCCCGCCACAAGGCTGGCGGCATAAATCTGCCAGACCGCGCCCGAGGCGGCGATGGCGGCCAGATAGACCAGATACAGGGCCGAGGTGATCAGAAGCGCCCGCGTCAGCGAGACGAAGCGCAGCGCCCATGTCCAGAAGAACATGAACACCACCTCCAGCCCGGCGACCATCCCCATGATGAACCCGATCTGTTCGGCCTTGCCGCCCGCCTGTCCGGTCACGATCAGTGGCAGCACGGCGGAATTGACATGCAGCACCTGCGAGATCAGCGCCACGCCAAGGATACGCCACAGGATCGACGGGGCCAGCACCTGCCCCAGATCGCCGAAGGACGGGGGCGCCAGCCGCACCTGCGCGGGCCGGTCGGTGCGGCCGGTGGTGGGGGCGACGCGGGCGGTGCCGGTTCCGCCCTCACAATCGCCTGTGGGCGGGGTGCTGTCGGCCGGGGGCGCGTCCGGCTCCATCCAGAAGATCACGGTCAGAAGGCAGGCGCCCGCGATGACGGCGGCGATCAGATAGGCGCCCATCATGCTGGGCTGGCCCACCAGCATCAGCCCCACCACCCCGGGTACCAGCACCCAGGACAGGGAAATCATCATTCGCATCAGCGCGTTGACGATCCCCGCCTCCTCGGGCGAGAAGGCGGCCGATTGGGCGCGGACATTGCCGAACAGCATGGAGTTGGTGGCGTGAAATAGCGCCAGCGGCCCCACGGTGGACAGGGCGAACACCACGGGCGAGGGCCAGACCCAGATCAGCCCGTAGCCCACGACGCCAAAGGCCGCCACCACGATCAGCGGGCGGCGATAGCTGTTGAACCGGTCGGACAACAGCCCGATGGCGATGGCCAGCACGACATTGGCGATTGAGGCCGCCAGGGCGATCAGCGCATATTCCCGGTCGCTGAGGTCCAGTTCCCGGATGCCGATGACCGACTGATAGGGCGAGGTTGCGGCGCCGGAAAAGCCGTAAAGAAAGATCGCCGCGGCAGAGGCGCGGACGACCCGGTGACGGCGCAGGGGGGACAGCCAGACCCGCATCTTACCCCGCGAACCGGGCCGAGGGCTGCGCCTGCGGGCGGTAGCCGGGGTTTTCGTCCCAGGGCAGCGTGCCCTTTGCCCGGTGCAGGTTCGCCAGACGTGGAATGTCCTGATTGACCACCCCATCGGTCAGCGCCATCAGGTTCGGATTGGCCAAGGGCGCCAGCTCGGGCGAAAGATAGCCCGATTTCACCACCAGAAGCCGGACCTTGGCCGGGTCCAGCCCCAGCCGGGTGAAATCCGCGATGTTGTGATAGGGCCTGCGCCGCGCGGCCAGCACCACGGTGACGCTGCCCGTCTGCACCACCGCCTGCCGGTCGGCGGGGGTGTCGCCTTCGTCCAGCCGCAGGACGGTGACCGGCGCGGTGACCGAGATGCCAGCGGGATCAAGGCTGGCCCCGATCCGCAGCACCAGATCGGCCCCTTCGCCCGCGGCAAAGCAGGCCTCGGTTGCGGGGCGGTCGGTGATCCCGGCCACCAGCGCGTCCTGCCAGTTGCGCGCGATCAGCGCGGCCAGCACATCGGCCCGGTCGCCCACGCCACCGCCGGTGGGGTTGTCGCCCGAGTCGGCCAGAATGACCGGGGCGGTCTCAGCCGCGGCGGCAAGGTCCAGCATCTGGTCCAGCGGGCCGGTGACGGGGCCGAAGCGGAATTCATCGCGCGCGGCCCAGAACGCCGCGGCGATCCGTTCGCCCGCGGCACTGGCGGCGGCGCGGTCGGTGCCGGTCACCACGGCGCAGGCGGTGGCGCGCGGCTCATCCGCCCAGACATAGCCGATCATCAGATCGGTGCGCCAGACGCCCGCCCCCTCATGCGCGGGCAGCCCCGCATAGAGGCGGTCGGCGGGGGCATCTTCGGTCGAGGACCGCTCACCCGGTAGCAGAAGCGGCACCGGCACCCGCACCACGCCGGGCCGTTCGCCCGTCCGCAGCGCCCGCAGCAGCATGGAATAGGCGGCCTCCATCGTCTCGGGCGTGTCGATATGCGGGGCGGTGCGGTAGGCGGCGAAGATGTCCAGCCCGTCCACCACCCGTTGTGAGACATTGCCGTGCAGATCATAGCTGGCTGCGATCAGCATTTCCGGCCCCACGGCCGCGCGCACGGCGGAAATCCAGTCGCCCTCGGCATCCCAGATGCCTTCGACCTTCATCGCGCCATGCATCGCCAGATAGACCGCGTCAAAGGGCTTTGCCGCCGCCAGCAGCGCCAGAAACTCGGCCTTGAATGCCTCATAGGTCTCCCGCGCCACAGGGCCGCCGGGCACGGCACGCGCGTGCAAAAGCGGCGCCACCTCGGCCGGGTGGTTCTGCAGAAAGGCGAAGTAGTCATGGCCGGTCAGCCCGTCCCCCCGCAGCACGCGGAAATCCGCGGCGCTCATCAGCACGGGGGAATAGGTCGAACATTCGGTGTGGATGCCGCCGACGGCAATACGCATGGGTCGTGTCCTTGAAAGGGAAGGGGGCGCCGCAGCGCCCGCCCCTGGTCAGAGCGTGTCAGAGTGTGGGGTGCAGCCGCACCTGCCGTGCGAACCGCAGCCAGTCTTTCTGGGCCTTCTGGGTCCACGCCGCCTCGGCCACGGCAGAAAGCCGCGGGAAGACCAGATCGTTGAACCAGTTCTTGGTGGTGAAATGCTCGCACCAGATACAGGCCTGAATGCCGCGCATGTGCTTTTGCAGATGGGCGGGGAAATCGCCCTCGGCCTCGTAGGCATAGGTCTGCGCGGGCGGCACCGGCCCGGCCCATCCGGCGCCGTTTTCCAGCCAGTCTGGCCCCTGCACCATGTCCAGATAATAGGCCTGACCGGGGGTCATCACCACGTCATAACCCATCTCGGCCAGTTCGATCCCCACCTCCGGCTTTTCCCATGCCATCAGCAGCGTATCGTCTGGCGGGACGCCACCGCCATGGGCCACCTCGTTCCAGCCGACCAGAACCTTGCCGCGCGCGGTCAGCATGTCCTTGATCCGCTTCAGGAACCAGCTTTGCAGCTCGAACGTGCCGGACAGGCCTTCGCGCTGCATCATGATGCGGGCCTTCGGGCTTTGCAGCCATGCGTTGCGGGCCACCTCATCCCCGCCGATGTGGAAATGGCGGGAGGGGAAGATCTGGCACAGCTCATCGATGATCTGCTCCAGCACGGTGAAGGTTTCCGGCACGCCGGGGTTCCACGAATTGTTCGGATAGCCCTGCACCGGGTAGTAACTGTTCGGCGTCTCGTCCGGGTCCACAAGGAAGGGCAGCGCGGCGACCACGCAGGCGGCATGGCCGGGCGTCTCGATCTCGGGCATGACCTCGATGCCCAGACCGGCGGCATGGGCCACAAGGGCGCGCATCTGGTCCTGCGTATAGAACCCGCCCTGCCGCGCCGGACCATCGCCCAGTTGCGGCAGCATGGCATCGGTTTCGGCACTGCGGTGGGCGCCCGCGTCGGTCAGCTGGGGGTAGGCCTTGATCTCGGCCCGCCAGCCTTCGTCATCGGTCAGGTGCCAGTGGAACAGGTTCAGCTTGTGCCACGCCAGCAGGTCCACCACCCGCTTCACCTCCTCAAAGCTCCAGAAATGGCGGGAGCAGTCGAGGTGACAGCCGCGCCAGCCATAGCGGGGGGCGTCTTCGATGGTCCCGGTGGCGGGGAATTTGAACGCCGGATCGGTGAATGCGCCGTGCAGCATCTGCGCCAGCGTCAGCAGGCCATAGCGGCGCCCGGCCTCGGCGCTGGATTGCAGCGTGATCGTGTCGCCGAAGGTCAGGCGATAGGCCTCCGGCGGCAGGCTGTCATCGGTCGCAAAGGCCAGCGCACGGCTGCCCGGCGCGGGCGACAGCTGGAACAGCCGCCGCGCCGCCGGGAAGAGGCGGGTGTGCAGCGCATCCACCGACAGGGCCAGCCGCTTGTCCGCCGCCGATGCGCCCTCCAGATGCAGCAGCACCGGCGCCTCGCCCGGCACGGCGTCTATGGCATTGGGCCAGGGGATCAGCGCGAAGGGCAGGGTCAGCCGCCCCTCGGGCAGGCGGGGCGGCGGCAGGACCGGCGCGCCGGACCCCTGCACCAGATCGCCTACCTGCACCGGCAGGCGCTGGCCGTCCACCGTCACCCATGCCGTCTTGGCCGCATCATTGCGATGGAATGGAGAGCGGAACAGCCCCTCGGCCCGGAACCGCCATGTGCCGCCCGCGGGCAGGCTGGCGCCTTTGGGCATGGCGAATTCATGGTAATTCGCGGTGCGGCGCAGGAAGCGGGCGCCTTCCACGAAATGCTCGGGCATGATGCGGGTGATCGTGGTCACCGACAGGGTGAAGTCGCGCAAGACTTCGTCCGAAAGGTTGTGCAGCACGATTTCCCACGTCCCCTCGGGGGCGGGGGCGGCATGCCAGGTGTTTTCCAGAAACAGCATTTCGGCCTCAGTAATCAGCGGATTGCGAGAAGGTGCGGGCCAGCGCCGGGATCCCGGCGGTCAGCCCGCAATCGACCGGCAGGGTCACCCCGGTGATGGCCGCCGCAAGGGGCGAGGCGAGGAAGCCCACGGCCTCGGCCACATCTTCGGCCCGGGCGATCCGGCCAAGCGCGTAATGGGCGGCGGCCTCGCGGAACACATCGGGGTTCGCGGCGGCGCGCGCCTCCCATGCCTGCGTGCGGACGGTGCCCGGGGCCACCGCATTGGCGCGGATGCCGAACTTGCCGTATTCCACGGCGATCAGCCGGGTCAGGTGGATCATCCCCGCCTTGGCTGCGGAATAGGCCGGGTGACCGTAGACGCCGAACCCGTTGACCGAGGCGATGTTCACGACTGCGCCTTGCGTGGCCTTCAGCTGGTCGGCCAGCGCCGAGAACAGGTAGAACACCGCATCCAGATTCAGCGCCCGGTCCATGGCCCATTGCGCGGCGGCGGTGGATTGCAGGCTTTCGGCCTGAACCCCGCCCGCATTGTTCACCAGCGTCTGCAGCGCGCCCATCCCGGCGACGCGGGCAGCAAAGGCATCGCAGGCGGCGGGGTCGGTCACGTCCAGCGCCATGGGCACAAAGTCCGGTCCGAGCGCCGCCGCGGCGCGTTCGGCGGCGGCAAGGTCGCGGTCGGCCAAGACGACGATGTCATGATCCCGGGCCAGCCTTGCGCTGATGGCCCGGCCGATGTCGCCCGCGGCGCCCGTGACGACGGCGATGGTTGCCCCCATGGCATCCCCCTGCGCGGCATGTGGAAACCGGGGAACGGGGCGGCCGCCTGCGCCCCGGCCGGGGGTCAGTCGCCCAGAAGCTGGCGGTCGTCGCCGTCCCGATGGCGGATCAGCTGTTCCTTGATCCCGCGCAGAATGCGGGCAGAGCGTGGTTTGTCGGCATAGGCCACCAGATTGGCGATGATATCGACCACCGCCAGCATGGCGAACCGGGTCGAGGAGGCGCGGAAGATGTTCTGCCCCTCGGGCAGGTCGACCGAGACCACCACATCCGCGGCCTCGGCCACGGGCGAATTGCTTTGCGTCAGCGCGATGGTCGGAATGCCGCGTTCGCGCAGCATGGCGAAGCAGCGCACCAGTTCCTGATTGCGCCCGGTGAAGGACGATCCGAAGACCACCGTGCCCGGCTCTGCCGCGGCCGAGATCATCAGGTTCATGCCATGATCGTTCGAGGCGGCGACCCGGCAGCCCAGCCGGAACAGCCGGTTCTGGAACTCGTTCACGATCATGCTGGAATTGCCGCCCGATCCGAAGGCATGGATCATCTGCGCCCCCGCCAGCAGGCGCACCGCCTCTTCCACGGCGGGCAGGTTCAGGCCGCGGTGCATCTCGAACAGGGCATTCTGTGCCTTGGTCACAATATCCTCGGCCACCTCGCTGGCGGTGGAGGTGACCGATTCCGGCTTCAGATAGCGCAGGCCGACATAGGCGCTTTTGGCCAGCTGCACCTTGAAATCCGAGAAGGAGGCGCAGCCCAGACGGCGGCAGAACCGTGTCACCGTGGGCGGCGACACACCCGCCCGCGCCGCGATTTCCGTGATCGAGGCATTGGTGGCATAATTCACATCGGCCAGCACTGTCGCGGCCAGCTTCCGCTCCAGCACCGAAAGCCTGCCCTCCTCATCGGTCAGCGCGGCGATCAGGTCCGGGGCCGAGATGGAGCCCGGCGCAATCGGGGCCTCGGGCAGGGCGTCGGCGTCGGATTCTGGCAGATCTGTCATGGTGTTCCCGGTCGGCAAGGGGCTACGGTGCGGAGCGTCTCCATCCCAAACCCCGTGATGATCGCCCGGTCAAGCATGCGCTGGAATCCAGAAATTCATTTTCGTTCCACCTTGACATTTAGCCATGATAACACCGATTGTTCCAGTGAATATGCAAGATGTCTGAAAATATTTTCACAAGGCGGCGTGAAATGACGGCAGAACGTGATCCGTTCCAGAATCCCTTCGCTGCGGAGGATTCTGATCGCCGCACTATCTGGGAGATGCTGGTCCCGCGCGATATCGAGGCCTGGGCCAGCGCCGACTGGTCGATGGTGGCGGATGACTTCATCGCGGCGGGGTTCACCGGAATCTCGGGCAATTTCCAGCCGGATCCGCAGGGCTACACGCTGGCCTTTCCGACGCTGGAGGCCTATCGCGACAGCTGGCTGGCCGACGCCAAGGGGTTTCTGGCGGACGAGGCGGCGGGCAAATATGCGGGCGACCCGCGGCCCCATATCTATGCCGCCACCCGGCTGGAGGAGATCGAGATCACCGGCGATGCAGCGCTGGTGCGCAAGAAATTCGACGGCCGCCTGCCGCGGGCCGATGGCGGGGCGGACCGGATGAACTGGCAGACGCTGTATATCTGCCGCCGCGACGGCGGGCGCTGGAAGATCGCGGGCTTTGTGGGCTATCTGCCCCATATCAAGGAGTGATCATGGGCGAGCCGACCCCCGGGCCGAAGCGCATCTTCGTGGCGGCACTGGCCACCGAGACGAACACCTTTTCGCCCATCGTGATCGACCGTCGGGGGTTCGAAGGCTCGCTCTATGCGCCGCCGGGGCAGCATCCGGCCACGCCCACTTTGTGTACCGCGCCCATTCCGGTGGGCCGCCGGGTCTGCGCGGAAAAGGGCTGGACCCTGATCGAAGGCACCGCCGCCTGGGCCGATCCGGCGGGGCTGGTGTCGCGCAGCGCCTATGAGGGGCTGCGGGACGAAATTCTGGACCAGCTGCGCGCGGCGATGCCGGTGGATGCGGTGGTCCTTGGCTTGCATGGTGCGATGGTCGCGCAGGGCTATCTGGATCCGGAGGGCGATTTTCTGGACCGCATCCGCGCGATCACCGGCCCCGATGTGCTGATCTGCGCCGAGATGGACCCGCATTCCCATCTGACGGCCCGCCGGGTGGCCGCGCTGGATTTCTTTGTGCTGTTCAAGGAATTCCCCCACACGGATTTTGTCGAGCGGGCCGAGGACCTGTGGCGCATCGCCGTGGATACGCTGGAGGGGCGGGTGCGCCCGGTCGTCGCGGTCCATGACTGCCGGATGATCGACGTCTTCCCCACCTCGCGCCAGCCGATGCGCGGCTTTGTCGACCGCATGCTGGAGATCGAGCGGACCGATCCGCGGGTTCTGTCGCTGTCGGCGGTGCATGGTTTCATGGCGGGCGATGTGCCCGAGATGGGGACAAAGACCGTGGCGGTCACGGATGGCGACCCGGCGCTGGCCGCGGACCTTGCCGCGCGGCTGGGGCAGGAGCTTTATGCCAACCGCGGCCGCCATATGATGCCGCAGCTGGACGAACATCAGGCGGTGGCGCAGGCGATGGCCGCCACGGCGCATCCGGTGGTGATCGCCGATATGTGGGACAATCCGGGCGGCGGCACCGCGGGCGATGCGACGGTGGTGTTGAAGGAGCTGCTGGCGCAAGGCGCGCGCGGTGTGGCCCTTGGCACGATCTGGGACCCGATTGCCGTGCAGCTGTGCTTTGTAGCCGGTGAAGGCGCCGAGATGCCGCTGCGCTTTGGCGGCAAATCCGCGCCGCTGACGGGCGATCCTTGCGATGCGCTGGTGCGCGTGCTGCGGCTGAACGAGACGGCCGAGATGGCCTTTGGCGAAAGCGTGGTGCCCTTCGGCCCTGCGGCGCGGATCGCGCTTCTGGATGGGCAGGGGCGGGAGACCGGGATCGAGGTCATCCTGAACACGATCCGCGCGCAAAGCTATGACCCCTCGCTGTTCTCGGCACTTGGCATCAACCCGCTGGCGCAGAAGATACTGGTGATCAAATCCACCAACCACTTTTACGCGGCCTTTGCCCCGATCGCGGCCGAAATCCTCTATTGCAGTGCCGGAAAGCCCTATCCTAACGATCCGGCGACCAATCCCTACCGGCTGGTGCGGCCCGACATCTGGCCGCGGATGGATGACCCGTTCAAGGAGGCACCATGAGCTTTCCCTGGCCTGAACCCGGCACACCCTTGGCCGATGTGATCACGCCCATGCCGGTGATCGACGAAGACCGTCTGGCCGCCAATATCGCCCGCGCACAGGCCTATATGCTGGCCCATGGCAAGGCGTTTCGGCCCCATATCAAGACGCACAAGATCCTGTCGGTGGCGCGCGCGCAGATGGATGCGGGCGCCGTGGGGATCAACTGCCAGAAGCTGACCGAGGCGGAGGTCTTTGCCGAGGGCGGCTTTCAGGACATCCTGATCACCTACAACCTTCTGGGTGCGGCGCGGCTGACGCGGTTGCGCGCGCTGAACGACCGGGTGGCACGGCTGAGCGTGGTGGCGGACAGTGCCGTCACCGTTGCGGGCTATGCGGCGGCCTTTGCCGGGAGCAAGCCCCTGTCGGTGCTGGTCGAATGCGACACCGGCGGCGGGCGCGTGGGGGTGCAGACGCCTGCCGCAGCGGTTGCACTGGCTGAAACCATCGCCGCGGCCCCGGGCCTGATCTTTGCGGGCCTTCTGACCTATCCCGCCCCCGGCGGTGCCGCGCGGGTGGAGGCGTTTCTGGCAGAAACCATGGCGCTGCTGGCGGCGAAAGGCATTGACTGCCCCGTCCGCTCCAACGGTGGCAGCCCGGATCTGTGGCAGGCGCATCTGGTGCCCTCGGCCACCGAACACCGGGCCGGAACCTATGTCTACAACGACCGCAGCATGCTGCGGGCGGGCGAATGCGGGCCGGAGGATCTGGCGATGCACGTCCTTGCCACCGTCGTCTCGCGCCCGACGGACACGCGCGCGGTGCTGGATGCGGGGTCCAAGGCGCTGACCTCCGACCTCCTTGGCTTCACCGATTATGGCGAGATCGCCGGCCTGCCCGGCGCGCGCATCACCGGCCTTTCCGAGGAACATGCCGTGGTGGACCTCTCGGCCTGCACCGCGGACTTGCCGCAGGTGGGCGATCAGGTCAGGGTGATCCCGAACCATACCTGCGTGGTGTCGAACCTGTTCGACCGGATGGTGTTTCACCGCGGCGGCGTGGTCACACGGGTCGAGGATGTCGCCGCGCGCGGCACGGTGTGGTAAGAGGTGGGCATGCCGCAGGGCGTGGTTCAGGCAGAGCGGATCTTTGACGGCACACGCTGGCATTCCGATGCTGCGCTGGTGGTGGAAGACGGACGCGTGGCCGCGATCCGCCCCGCGGGGCCGGGCCCGCGGCTGACGGGCGCGCTGGTGCCGGGGCTGATAGACCTGCAGGTGAACGGCGGCGGTGGGGTTCTGTTCAACAACGACCCCACGCCCGCGGGGATTGCCACGATCTGCGCCGCCCATGCCCGGCTGGGCACCACCGCGACCATGGTGACGCTGATCACCGACCGGCCGCAGGTGACCGCGCAGGCGGTGGCGGCGGCGGAGACCGCTGACGCCCCCGGCCTGTTGGGGCTGCATCTGGAGGGGCCGCATCTGGCCCTGTCGCGCAAGGGCACCCATGATCCGGCGCTGATCCGCCCGATGGAGGCGGCTGACCTTCAGCTTCTGACCGCGGCCGCAGCGCGGCTGCCGCATCTGATCTGCACCGTGGCGCCGGAATCGGTGACGCCTGCGCAGATCGCTGCACTGGCGGCGGCGGGGACGGTGGTCAGTCTGGGCCATACCGATTGCGACGCCGCCACCGCGCGGGATGCCGTGCAGGCGGGCGCCCGGATGGTGACGCATCTGTTCAATGCGATGAGCCAGCTGCAGCACCGCGCGCCCGGTCTGGTGGGCACCGCGCTGGACGATCCGCGGCTCTGGTCCGGGCTGATCGCCGACGGGTTCCATGTCGAGGACGCGGCGCTGCGGGTGGCCCTGCGGGCGGGGGGAGAGCGGATTTTCCTTGTGTCAGACGCGATGAGCACGATTGGCACCGACCTGCCCGGTTTCACCCTGAACGGACGGCAGATTTTCCGCGCGGGCGGGCGGCTGACCCTGGCCGACGGCACGCTGGCGGGGGCCGACATTGCGCTGATCGACGCCGTTCGCCATGTGCACCGTGCGCTCGGATGGCCGTTGGAGCAGGCGCTGCGGCTGGCCTCGGCCCATCCGGCGGCGGCCTTGGGGCTGACGGACCGCGGCCATCTGCGGCCCGGCGCGCGGGCGGATTTCCTGTGCCTGACGGATGATATCACGGCGGGGGGCGTCTGGATCGGCGGCACCCCGGTGGAGACGACATGATCCTGTGTTTCGACATCGGCGGCACCGCCATCAAGACGGCCGAGGCCTTTGCCCCCGACGACATCCGCCCCAAGGGCCGGGTGCCCACGCCGACTGACGATTACCCGGCCTTCGCCGCAACCCTGCGCGCGGCGATCCGGGACGCCAGCCAGCACCCCGAGCGGGTGGCCATCTCCATCGCCGGGGTGATCGACCCCGACACGGGCCGCGCCACGGTGGCGAACATTCCCTGCCTGACCGGGCGTCCGCTGGTGGCCGATCTGACGGCGGATCTGGGCCTGCCGGTGGACCTTGCCAATGACGCCGATTGCTTTGCGCTGGCCGAGGCCGCCGTGGGCGCGGGCCGCGGGCATGAGGTGGTGTTCGGCATCATCCTTGGCACCGGCGTGGGTGGCGGCGTGGTGGTGCGCGGCCAGCTGATCAACCAGAGCGGCGGCTTTGCCGGGGAATGGGGACACGGTCCGGTGGCGCAGCGGATCATCGGTGAGACGGTACTGCCCGCCTTTCCCTGCGGCTGCGGGCAGGTGGGCTGTCTGGACGCAGTCTGCTCGGCCCGCGGGATGGAGCGGCTGCACGCCCATCTGCACGGGGCGGAGATGGACAGCCTGACCATCGTTTCCGGTTGGGAGGAGGGAGAGCCGCAGGCCGCGCGGACCATCGCCCTGTGGGTGGAGCTTTTGGCCGGGCCTTTGGCCGTGGTGGAAAACATGCTGGGGGCGGGGATCATGGCCGTGGGCGGCGGGCTGTCAAACAGCCGCGCTTTGGTGGCCGCGCTGGACGGGGCGGTGCGGGCGCGTATCCTGCGCCGTTTCGACCGGCCGCTGATCGTGCCCGCGGAATGTGGGATCGAGCCCGGGCTGATCGGCGCCGCGATCCTTGGACTGTCGCGCCGGACCGCCCGCGCGGCGTGACAGCCGCGCCTTCAGGCAGGTTGCCCGCGAAACGGGCGCTCTTGTCATGAAAACAAATTACAAGAATATCGGCTGTATTGTGAAAAATCGTTGACGAGCCCCTGTGATCTGCGCAATCTGTAGAAAAAGAATTTCTCCGCAGGGAGCGTAGAATGCGAGTCGCGATCATCGGGCTGGGCTTCCGGCTCGGTTACCTTGGGTATGTGTTCAGCGAGATGGACCCCGATTTTCAGATCGTGGGCTATTACGATCCCGCGCCCGCGGGGATGGACACGCTGCGTGAGCACAACATCCCGGCGGGCCGGCAATTTGCCTCGGCCGAGGAGCTGGTGGCGGCGGGCGGCTTCGATCTTCTGATGATCGGTTCTCCCAATCATTTCCATCTGGACCAGATCCGGCTGGGGCTGGAGGCGGGGGTGAAGGTCTTCACCGAAAAACCCATCGTCTCGACCATCGAGCAGACCTATGAGCTGGCGGCGCTTTTGGGGAAATACGGGCCCGAGAACCTGATGGTCGGCTTGGTGCTGCGCTATGCGCCGCTTTACCGCGACCTCTTGGCCGCGCGCGACAGCGGACAGCTGGGCCAGATCGTCTCGATCGAGGCGGCGGAACATATCTATCCCTATCATGGCGCGTTCTTCATGCGCGACTGGCGGCGCTATGAGAAATGGTCCGGCAGCTTCATGCTGGAAAAATGCTGCCACGATCTGGACCTCTATAACGGCCTGATCGGCGCCCGGCCGGAACGGGTGGCCAGCTTCGGCGGGCGCAAGACCTTTGTTCCCGCGAACGACCCCCGCACATATGGCGTCAACGACCTGAGCCTGTTCCACAAGAAACCCTCAGGCTGGAACGGGTCGGACAAGGTGTTCGATACCGATGCCGATATCATCGACTATCAGGTGGCCATCGTCGAATATGCGAACGGCGTTGGGATGAATTTCCACACCAACCTGAACGCGCCCGACCAGTTCCGCCGCTTTGCCGTCTTCGGCACCAAGGCGCAGGCCGAGGGCGATTTCATCCGCGCCTTCTTCAAGGTCACCGATGTGCTGTCGGAAAAGGCGCTGACCGACAAGACCTATCAGGCCACCGCCTTGTCGCAGCACTATGGCGCGGATGAGGAAATGGCCTCGGGCATCGTGGCCCATGTGATGAAGGGCGGCCCGCTGCCTGTGTCGCCCTTGGACGCGCTGGAGGCCGGGATTCTGGCGCTGGCGATGGATGACGCCCGCCGGACGAAACAGGTGGTGGACCTGCGCCCGGTCTGGGACCGCTATGACAATGCACTTCTGAGGAAGGCGGCCTGAGGCATGGTCAATTCGCGCTCTGCATGGATCTTTGCCTGGGCGCTGCTGACGCCGGCCATTCTGTATATCCTTGTGATCGTCGCCTGGCCGCTGGTCGAGACGTTCCGGCTTTCGTTCACCAACACCAGCCTGCGCAAGACATGGGACTATGTGGGCTGGGCCAATTACGACAAGATTTTCAACGACACTTTCGGCACGGTCATCTGGCGGACCTTCACCTGGACGTTCTTTTCCGTCCTGTTCAAGATGATCATCGGCACCTTCGGGGCCGTCCTTCTGAACGCCGCCGTACCGGGCCGCCACCTGTTCCGCATCCTGACCATGCCGCCATGGATCGTGCCCATGGCCATCGGCATCTTCATGTGGGGCTGGATGTACAACGGCCAGTTCGGCATGATCTCGGGCCTGTTGCAGCGCTTTGGTCTGGTCAATGGGCCGGTGGCTTTTCTGGCGCATGGCGACACCGCCTATTGGGCCACCGTCATCACCGATGTCTGGATCGGCGTGCCGATGGTGACGATCTATTTTCTGGCCGCCATCCAGTCGATCCCGAAAGACCTGTATGAGGCCGCCTGGACCGATGGCGCCAGCCGCTGGACCCGGTTCCGCCGCATCACCCTGCCGCTGATGATGCCTGCCGTCATCACCATGTCGATGCTGTCCTTGATCGCCACGTTCAACAGCTTTGACATCATCTGGATCCTGACGCAGGGCGGGCCCTCCGGTTCGACCACCACGATGATCATCGACACCTACAACACCGCCATCGGGTCCAAGAAATACGGCGAAGGCGCGGCGCGGGCGGTGGTGATCTGCATTTTCCTGTCGCTGTTCTGCCTGGCCTATTTCCGCGTGACGCGGCGGCTGCAGACCGTGGGCACCAAGGATTGAGGGGGGACGCGATGGCATTCCTGAAAGATGACAGCACGCCGATGATCGACCGCTACCGCTGGTGGGAGGTGATCGGCATCTATGCGGGGATCTTCGTCTTCCTCTTCTTCTGCCTTGCCCCGTTCATCGAAGGCTTTCTGGTCAGCCTGCGCCCGCTGTCGCAGCTGTTTTCCTCGCCCTATACCTTCTTCCCGGAAAACGGCAGCTTCGATGCCTATGTCATGGTGTTCGAACGGCTGCCGAACTTCTGGCGCTATGTGATCAACTCTTTCATCATCGCAATCGCCGCCACCGTCATCGTCCTGCTTCTGGTGGTGCCCGCGGCCTATGCCTTTGCCCGGTTCAGCTTTCGCGGCATGGGGCCGGTGCTGGGGGCCTTCCTTGCGGTCAGCATGTTCTCGGGCGCGGTGCTGTTGATCCCACTCTTCCGGGTGATGCGGTCAATGGGGATGCTGAACACCTATTGGGCGATGATCATTCCCGGCGCGGCCTTCCTGATCCCTTCGGCCATCTGGCTCTTGCGGACCTATATGATGCGTATCCCGCTGGAGCTGAACGAGGCCGCCTATATGGACGGCGCCAGCCAGTTCTACACCTTCCGTCGGGTGATCCTGCCGATTGCGCGGCCGGGCATCGTGGTCGTGGCGATCATGACCTTCATCGGCGCCTATTCGCAGCAGTTCATCTATGCGCTGACCTTCAACTCAAAGACCGAATTCATGCCGCTGCCGATCGGGCTTTTCGCCTTCTTCGGCAAGCAGGAGGTCATCTGGAACGAGCTGATGGCCGCGGCCTTCATGGGCATCGCCCCGGCCGTCATCATCATCTTCTTCCTGCAACGCTATCTCGTCGGCGGGCTGACCGCGGGCGCGGTGAAACAATAATCGCAAACACAACCGGGAGTATCTGAAGTGACAACCCTGTTTCGCAAAGGCCTGATCGCGACCGTTCTGGCCGGCACGACCGCGTTGCCCGCCATGGCCGAGGAAATCAGCTGGATCTATTGCGGCGATACCGTCGATCCGGTCCATACCAAGGCCATCGAGGATTGGCAGGCCGCCAATGAAGGCTGGACCGTGGCCGTCGATCTGGTCGGCTGGGGCCAGTGTCAGGACAAGGCCACCACGCTGGCGGCCGCCGGTTCACCCGTGGCCATGGCCTATGTCGGATCGCGCACGCTGAAGGAATTCGCGCTGAACGAGCTGATCGTCCCGGTGCCGATGACCGATGAGGAGAAGGCCGCCTATTATCCGCATATCGTGGATACCGTGACCTTCGAAGGCACCCAGTGGGGCGTGCCGATCGCCTTCTCGACCAAGGCCCTCTACTGGAACAAGGACCTGTTCAAGGAGGCCGGTCTCGACCCGGAAGTGCCGCCGAAGACCTGGGCGGAAGAGATCGAATTCGCCAAGATCATCAAGGAAAAGACCGGCAAGGCCGGCTATGGCCTGCCGGCCAAAACCTTTGACAATACGATGCACCAGTTCCTGCACTGGGTTTATACCAACAACGGCACGGTGATCGACGCCGACGGCAATGTCACCATCGACAGCCCGCAGGTTCTGGCCGCACTTCAGGCCTACAAGGACATCACCCCGTGGTCGGTCGAAGGCGCCACCGCCTATGAGCAGAATGAGATCCGGGCGATCTTCCTTGACGGTCAGGTCGGCATGATCCAGGCCGCCGTGGGTGCCGCCTTCCGTCTGGAAGACACCAAGATCAACTGGGGCGTGGCGGACCTGCCGCTGGGGCCGGATGCCAAGGGCAAGGGCACGCTGCTGATCACCGACAGCCTTGCGATCTTCTCCGGCTCGGGCGTCGAGGACAAGGCGATCGAATTCGCCAAATACATCACCTCGCCCGCCATTCAGGAAGCCTATGAAGGCGGTGGTGCCGCGGGCCTGACGCCCTTGCGCCCGGGTCCGGCGGTGGATGCGATGGTCGCGGGCGCGCCCTATTGGAAACCCTTCATCGACGGGATCGAATTTGGCGGCCCGGAACCTTTGTTCACCGATTACAAGGGCTTCCAGAATGCGATGATCGAGATGGTGCAATCCGTGGTCACCGGCGCGGCAGAGCCGCAGGCCGCCCTGACCAAGGCCGCGGCCCAGCTTGAGGAATACAAGTAATCCTGTCCGGGGCCTGCCGCTTCCTCCGCGGCGGGCCCCGGTTCCAGCGGCGGCCCCCGGGGATCGGGGCCGCCGCCTTTTCCCGCAAGACCCGGACAGGAGACCGCCTTGGGCCAGCTTTCCCTGAAGAACGTGATCAAGACCTTCGGCCAGTTCGAGGTGGTGAAGGGCGTGTCACTTGACGTGAACGAGGGAGAGTTCATCGTCTTCGTCGGCCCCTCGGGCTGCGGCAAGTCCACGCTTTTGCGGATGATCGCCGGGCTGGAGCATACGACCGGCGGCGATATCGTCATCGACGGCAAGCGGGTGAACGACCTGCCGCCGGTGAAGCGCGGCATCGCCATGGTGTTCCAGTCCTATGCGCTTTACCCGCATATGACCGTGTTCGAGAACATCGCCTTCCCGCTGCGGGTGGAAAAGGCGCCGGAATCCGTCATCCGCGAAAAGGTGGAGGCGGCGGCAAAGATCCTGCATCTGGACAGCCGCCTGAAGCAGAAGCCGGGCATGCTGTCGGGCGGGCAGCGGCAGCGCGTGGCCATTGGCCGTGCCATCGTGCGCGAGCCGGAGATCTTCCTGTTCGACGAGCCCTTGTCCAATCTGGACGCCGCCCTGCGCGCCGATATGCGCATCGAACTCACCCGCCTGCACAAGCAGCTGGGCGCCACGATGATCTATGTGACCCATGATCAGGTGGAGGCCATGACCATGGCCGACCGCATCGTGGTGCTGAACGCGGGCTATATCGCACAGGTCGGCGCACCGCTGGAGCTGTATCACAAGCCGCAGAATACCTTTGTGGCAGGCTTCATCGGCAATCCGCGGATGAACTTCCTGCCCGTCACCTGCACCGGCCTGAATGAGGGCGGGGTCGAGGTGGTCTATGAGGGGCAGAAGCTGACGGTCCCCGTTGCCGCGCGCAGCGGTCTGGCAGGGGAACGGCTGATGCTGGGCATCCGGCCCGAGCATATCACCCTTGGTGCGGGTGAGGTGACGCTGGATATCGCCCCCACGGTGGTAGAGCAGCTGGGCCAGCAGACCATCGGCTACGCAGCCCTGCCCGGACTTGAGGCGAATTTCTGCGTGGTCCTGCCCGGCGATCAGGCGCTGGAGGCGGATATTCCCGTCACCGTGGGCTTCCGCGCCGACGATTGCCATCTGTTCGACGGTGAAGGTCAGGCGCTGGAACGCCATATCACGCTGGCCAGCCAGTCGCCCTTGCCTGCGGCCTGATCATTTTCTGTCTGAAAATATCCCGGGGGAGTCCCTGAAAGGGACGGGGGCAGCGCCCCCTTCCGCGCTCAGGCCGCCACCGCCTCCGGGTCCACCAGCGCGACGATGTCCAGCATGATCCGGTTCAGCTCGAAATCCTTGGGCGTATAGACCGCGGCCACGCCCAGCGTGCGCAGCTGCGCCGCGTCGTCCTCGGGGATGATGCCCCCCACCACCACCGGGATATGCGACAGGCCCGCGGCGCGCATCCGCTCCATCGTTTCGGTGATCAGCGGCAGGTGGCTGCCCGACAGGATCGACAGGCCCACGACATGAACGTCCTGATCGGCGGCGGCGGCCACGATCTCGGACGGGGTCAGGCGGATGCCTTCGTAATGGATTTCCATCCCGCAGTCGCGCGCGCGGGCGGCGATCTGTTCGGCACCGTTGGAATGGCCGTCCAGCCCGGGCTTGCCCACAAGGAACGACAGCTGCCGCCCGAGCCGCGACGACACCGCCGACACCGCCTCGCGGATGGGTTCCAGCCCCTCGGTCCGGTTGGAGCGGTTCTTGGACACGCCGGTCGGGCCGCGATACTGGCCGAATGCCTTGCGGATCGCCTCGCCCCATTCCCCCGTCGTCACGCCCGCTTTCGCCGCGGCGATAGAGGGCGGCATGATATTGGCGCCGCTCCGCGCCGCCTCGCGCAAAGCCTCCAGCGCGGCGGCCACGCGGGCCGGGTCGCGGGTCGCGCGCCAGTCGGCCAGACGGGCCAGCTGATCCGCCTCGGCCCCGGGGTCCGAGACCATGATCGCGCCATCGCCGGTGGTCAGGGGCGAAGGTTCGGTCGTGGTGAATTTGTTCACGCCGACCACGATGGTGTCCTGCGTCTCGATCCGGGCGATGCGTTCGGCATTCGCCTCGACCAGCCGGGATTTCATATATTCGATGCTGGCCACTGCGCCGCCCATGGCGTCGATCTGCGCCAGTTCCTGCCGGGCGCCTTCCTTCAGCGCCTCCACCTTGCGGTCCACCGCCGGGTTGCCGTCGAACAGGTCTTCGTATTCCAGAAGATCGGTTTCATAGGCCAGAATCTGCTGCATCCGCAGCGACCATTGCTGATCCCAGGGGCGCGGCAGGCCAAGCGCCTCATTCCATGCGGGCAGCTGCACCGCCCGGGCGCGGGCCTTCTTGGACAGCGTGACGGCCAGCATTTCCAGCAGAATGCGGTAGACGTTGTTTTCCGGCTGCGGTTCGGTCAGGCCAAGGCTGTTCACCTGCACGCCATAGCGGAAGCGGGTGTATTTCGGATCGGTCATGCCGTAGCGCTGGCCGAGGATTTCTTCCCACAGATCCACAAAGGCGCGCATCTTGCACATCTCGGTGATGAAGCGGATGCCCGCGTTCACGAAGAACGAGATGCGGCCCACCATCTTGGGGAAATCCGCCTCCGGCACCTTGCCCTTCAGATCGTCCAGCACCGCCACGGCGGTGGCCAGCGCGAAGGCCAGTTCCTGCTCCGGCGTCGCCCCCGCCTCCTGCAGGTGGTAGGAACAGACGTTCATCGGGTTCCATTTGGGCAGATGCTTGCCCGTATAGGCCGCCACATCGGTGATCAGCCGCAGGCTGGGCTTCGGCGGGCAGATATAGGTCCCGCGGGAAAGGTATTCCTTGATGATGTCGTTCTGCACGGTGCCCTGCAGCTTGGTCACATCGGCGCCCTGTTCCTCGGCCACGGCGATATAGAGCGACAACAGCCACGGCGCGGTGGCGTTGATCGTCATCGAGGTGTTCATCTGCTCCAGCGGGATATCCGCGAAGAGGGCACGCATGTCGCCCAGATGGTTCACCGGCACGCCGACCTTGCCCACCTCGCCGCGGCTCAGCTCATGGTCGCTGTCATAGCCGGTCTGTGTGGGCAGGTCGAAGGCGACCGACAGGCCGGTCTGCCCCTTGGCCAGATTGCCGCGATAGAGCGCGTTTGACGCGGCGGCCGTGGAATGGCCCGCATAGGTGCGGAACAGCCAGGGGGTATCTTTCTGGGTCATCACAGCCTCAGGGCGCGATTCTTTTGCGCAATAAAGTTTCGTCAATATCGAGATAGACGTTACTTTATGGCGTTGTCAATCGCTGCATTGCGGCAGATGCGCCGCAGCGCAGCCTAATGCGCCTCGGCCCAGTTGCGCCCGCGTCCCGCTTCGACATCTAGCCGCACGGCCAAAGCGACGGCGGGCAGGTTGGCATCCTCCATCACATCCTTGGC
The DNA here is from genome assembly GCF_049445895.1 of Neotabrizicola sp. VNH66. NCBI lineage: Bacteria > Pseudomonadati > Pseudomonadota > Alphaproteobacteria > Rhodobacterales > Paracoccaceae > Neotabrizicola > Neotabrizicola sp. VNH66. The sequence continues at coordinate 114,376 of NZ_JBMSDW010000004.1, read as the reverse complement.
CACCGCGATCAGCCGGTCCACCTGATCTTCGGCCACTTCGAACAGCAGTTCGTCATGGACCTGCAACAGCATCTTGGCGTCGATCCCGGCAATGGCCGCGGGCATGCGGATCATCGCACGGCGGATCACATCGGCGGCGGTGCCCTGAATGGGCGCGTTGATCGCGGCGCGGCGCGCGAACCCTGCGCCGGGGCCCTTGGCGTTGATCTCGGGCGTGTTGATCCGGCGGCCGAACAGCGTCTGCACGAAGCCGTTCGCCTTTGCGAAGGCAATCGTGTTGTCCATATAGGCGCGGATGCCGGGGAAGCGTTCGAAGTAGCGGTCGATGAAGCCCTGCGCCTCGGCCCGGGGAATGCGCAGGTTGCGGGCAAGGCCAAAGCCGGAAATCCCGTAGATCACCCCGAAGTTGATGGCCTTGGCCCGGCGGCGCACCTCGCTGGTCATCTGGTCCAAGGGCACGTTGAACATTTCCGATGCCGTCATGGCATGGATGTCCAGCCCGTCGCGGAACGCCTGTTTCAGCGCGGGAATGTCGGCGATATGGGCCAGGATGCGCAGTTCGATCTGGCTGTAGTCCAGCGACACCAGCATCCGGCCCGGCGGCGCCACAAAAGCCTCGCGGATGCGGCGGCCCTCTTCGGTGCGCACGGGAATGTTCTGAAGGTTCGGATCGGTCGAGGCCAGCCGCCCGGTGTTCGCCCCGGCGATGGAATAGGAAGTGTGGACGCGGCCCGTGTCCGGGTTGATCGCGGTCTGCAGCGCATCGGTGTAGGTGGATTTCAGCTTGGCCACCTGCCGCCAGTCCAGCACCTTGGCCGCCAGAAGCGCGGCCTGCGGGTGGCTGTCCTCCATTGTAGTGATGTCTTCCAGCACATCGGCCCCGGTGCCATAGGCCCCGGTCTTGCCCTTTTCGCCGCCGGGCACGCCCATGCGGTCGAACAGCACCTCACCCAGTTGCTTGGGGCTGCCGATGTTGAACTTCTCGCCCGCGATCTCCTGAATCTCATCCTCGAACTGGGCGAGGCGTTGGGCAAAGGCATTGGACATCCGCGACAGCACATCGCGGTCGACCCGGATGCCCTCCATCTCCATTCCGGCCAGCACGGGCACCAGCGGACGCTCCAGCGTCTCGTAAACGGTTGTCACACGGGCACGGTGCAGCTGCGGCTTGAACGTCTGCCACAGGCGCAGCGTGATGTCGGCATCTTCGGCGGCATATTTCACCGCATCCTCGATGCCCACCCGGTCAAAGGTGATCTGCGATTTGCCGGTGCCGATCAGCTCCTTGATCGGGATGGGCCGGTGGCCCAGGTATTTCTCCGACAGCTCATCCATGCCGTGGTTGTTCAGCCCGGCATACATGGCATAGCTCATCAGCATCGTGTCATCGAAGGGCGCGATGCGGATGCCGTGGCGGGCGAGGATCTTCCAGTCGTATTTCAGGTTCTGGCCGATCTTCAGGATCGCCGGGTCTTCCAGCACGGGTTTCAGCGCGGCCAGAACGGTTTCGGTGTCCAGCTGCCCTTCGACCAGTTCTGTCGATCCGAACAGATCGCCGCCGCCCTGCCGGTGGGTCAGCGGGATATAGGCGGCCTTTCCGGCGTCAACGCAGAGCGAGATGCCGACCAGCTCGGCCTGCATTTCGTCCAGGCTGGTGGTTTCGGTATCCACCGCGACATGGCCGATCTCGGTGATCCTGTCGATCCAGCGCTGCAGCGCCGCCATATCGCGGATCGCCTCATATCCGGCGTGGTCGAACGCAAGCCGGACCTCCTCCTGCGCCTGCGGCTTGTCGTCGTGGGCGGGCGCCTCGATCACCGGGGCCGCCACCTTCAGCCGTTCCGACACCCGCCGCGCCAGCCCGCGGAATTCCATCTCGGTCAGGAATTTCAGCAGGCCCTCGGCATCGGGCTTGCGGCATTCCAGATCGTCCAGTGTCACATCCAGCGCGACCTGATCGTCCAGCGAGACCAGACGTTTGGAGATCCGGATCAGATCGGCATTCTCTTCAAGCGAGGCGCGGCGCTTGGGCTGCTTGATCTCGGCCGTGCGGTCCAGAAGCGCCTCAAGGCTGCCGAACTCGTTGATGAGCAGGGCCGCCGTCTTCAGCCCGATTCCCGGCGCGCCGGGCACGTTGTCGACGGAATCGCCCGCCAGCGCCTGCACATCGACCACCCGGTCAGGCGCGACGCCGAATTTCTCGAACACCTCATCGGGGCCGATGGGACGGTTCTTCATCGGGTCCAGCATGTCGATGCCGGGGCGGACCAACTGCATCAGGTCCTTGTCCGAGGAGATGATGGTGCAGGACCCGCCCGCCTCAACCGCCTGACGGGCCAGCGTGGCGATGATGTCATCCGCCTCATATCCCGGCGTTTCAAGGCAGGAGACGTTGAAGGCGCGGGTGGCATCGCGCGTCAGCGGGAACTGCGGGCGCAGGTCCTCGGGCGGTTCGGGCCGGTTGGCCTTGTAAAGATCGTAGATCTCGTTGCGGAAGGTTTTCGAGGAATAGTCGAAGACGACCGCAATATGGGTGGCCGCGCCTGAGGACCGTTCGCGGGTCAGCTCGCTCCACAGGATGTTGGAAAACCCCGACACGGCGCCGACTGGCGTGCCGTCCGACCGGGTCAGCGGCGGCAGGGCGTGATAGGCCCGGAAGATATAGGCCGAGCCGTCGATGAGATGGAGGTGACAGCCCTTGCCGAATGCCATGATCGTTGCCCCTTCGCGCGTTCCCGGCGACTATAGCCGCGAAGCGGGGCCGGGTGCCACCCCGCCGGGGAGGTCGCGATGCGGATGATCCTGTGGGCTGTGGCGGGGGCGGCCTTGGGCGCCGCGCTGGTCATTCTGGTGGCGGGCGTGATCGTGCCGTCACTTACGACCGTGTCGCAGGCCGAAGGCGCCTATGCCATGGGGGTAATCTTCGTCATGGCCCCCGCCGGGGCCATTCTGGGGGCGATTGCCGGGATCGTGGCCGCCATGGTCCGGCGGCGCTGAGCGGCGGTCAGCCCGGCAGATCGTCCAGCCTCAGGCGCAAGGATTGCGGGCTGGGCGTCCAGATGCCGAGTGGCACACCCGCATCGCGCAAGGCCTCTCCCACCCATGCGTTGCAGGTGTAAAGCCCGTTGAACGGGGTCGAGGCGCGAAAGAACGCATCCCGGCTGGTCAGCCCCGGGGCCTGCACCAGTTCGGGCGTGCCAAGTTCGCTAAGGATCCCGTCTATCAGCGCCTCATAGCCCTTGGCCGACAGCATCAGGCTGCGGGTCTGCGCGAAATCGGCCAGGGGACGGTTCTCCCAAGCCTCCAGCCGCAGGACCGAACGGTCGCCGGTGATGGCCCTGGCCACGGCCCATGCCGGAATGTCGGAATAGCGGCCCGCGCTGGTGTAGAAGCCTTCGGCCCCCCAGCCGACCAGCAGCCACCCGGCCGCGGGGTTGCCGATGTCCACACCGGCCGCCGCGGCAAAGCCGAACCTGGCGCGCAGGTCATCATCCAGCGGCAGCAGAAGGTCGTAATGGATGGGGGTCGCGACCAGCCCGATCTGCACCGCGGGCGGTCCGGGCTGCGGGGCGGTCGGGCCGGGGATCAGGCCCCCCAGAAGCCCGGCCAGCATCCACAGCAGGGGTAGGGCGGCCACAACCAGCACCAGCCCGGTCAGCGTCCTGAGCGCGCGACGCACGGGGGCGCCGCAGCGCGGATCAGTGGTCGTCGTGGGCGTGTTCGCGGTCGATCACGAAGCGGCGGTCGCAATAGCCGCATTCGACGAATCCGGTGTCCTGCGGGATGGTCAGCCAGACGCGGGGATGGCCAAGCGCGCCTTCGCCGCCGTCGCAGGCCACTTTCCAGTGGGTGACGACCGTGGTTTCGGGGGCGGGAAGGGTCATGGCTTTCGTCCTGAGGAATGGCTGTTCCCGCAATCATACGCCGCAGCGCCGCAAGGGGGCAAGGGTATGCCGCCGGTTGGCTGGGGGATCCCGGCCCGGCTGCGACCGATGCGCAGCCCGAATGCGGGCTTTGCCCTGCGGGTCATGCCGGAAAGCCGGTCTTGTCAGGCGCCGATCAGGGTGCCGCGCGACTTCAGCGCCTGAAGCCACAGCAGGCCCTGCGCCGTGCCCTTGGCCGGGCGGTATTCGGCAGCGATCCAGACCGCCTCCATCCCGTCCACCGCGTCGCAGAGGGCGGGCAGGGAGAATCCGCCGCCGCCCGGCTCATTCCGTGAGGGAAAGCCCGCGATCTGCACATGGTTGATCCGGTGGCGATGCGCAGCCCAGACCACCCCCGCATCGCCATGCAGCCGGGCGGCATGCCACAGGTCGAACTGCAGCCCGATCCGGGGATGGTTCAGATCGTCCAGAATCCGCGCGGCCTGATCATAGTCGTTCAGGAAATAGCCCGGCATATCCTCGGGGTTCAGCGGCTCGACCGAAAGGCGCAGCGCGGGCGCCTGATCGGCGGCCCACGCCAGGTTTTCGGCATAGGTCGCCTCGGCCTGCGGGCCGCGCGCCACACCCGCCATGACATGGACATTGGCCGCACCCATCCGGCTGGCATAATCCGCAGCACGCAGGAACCCGTCGCGGAAGGTCGCCTCATCCCCCGGGCGGGCCGCAAAGCCACGGTCGCCTGCCAGCCAGTCGCCCGGTGGCGTGTTGATCAGGGCAACCGGCAGACCGGCCAGCGCCCGCTCCCACTCGGCGGGGGAATGGTCATAGGGAAACAGCACCTCGACCCCGTCAAAGCCGGTGCGGCGGGCCCAGTCGGGCCGGTCCAGCATCGGCAGCTCGGTGAAGAGATAGGTCAGGTTGGCGGCAAAACGGGGCATTCGGGCGAGGCGCTCGGTCTGAACAGGGGCTTTGGGAACGTCAGGATCAGGTCAGTTCGGACGAAGGGATCACCGGAAAAAACGTGCCTCGGGACCAGAGGCCGAACCAGCTATCCCCGTCCTGCACCTCATGGCAACAAAGATCGACAAGCCGGAAGAAGGATTTCCGGTCTACCCGGGCCCAGAGGTTGGTGCGGATCAGCACATAGGGCGAGGGTTCGCCGGTCTTTGCGTCCCGCTCCACCCTCAAGGGATGGTCAGGGCCGATCACGGCCGTGTCCTCGGTTCGGGTGGTCACGGTGACAGACTGGTCGCGGCCGGTGCCTTGGGTGGCGATGTCCTCAATGAACAAAGGCGCGTCATCGACGCGGATGCCCACCTTCTCGACCGGGGTGACGAGGAAATACTTCCCGTCCTCCAGCTTCAGGATCGAGGAGAACAGCTTCACCAGCGCGGGCCGCCCGATGGGCGTGCCCAGATACCACCAGCTGCCGTCCCGCGCGATGCGCATGTCCAGATCACCGCAAAACGGCGGATTCCACAGATGCACCGGTGCCGGACCCCGGCCCTTGCCCGCGGCTTTGGCGGCAGCGGCCAGCGTGTCGGCATTCGGTGCGGTAGGAGGAGTTTCTGTCATTCTGCGTCTGGGGCCTTTTCCGGCGATCTGTCCCATGTAAGGCTTCGGGCCGCAAAATACCACCGGCAGGGGGAGGCGGGCTTGGATCTGGATCTGCTGGCCTGGCGCTATCTGAACCTGCCGGACGGGGCCTTGTGGGCTGCCGCCTATGCCGGGCTGTTCCTTGGCGGCCTTGTCGCGGCACTCCGGCCACGGGGGCAGGCACGGACGGGGCGGGCGAGTTATTTCGCGCGGATCGGCCTTATCCTGATCGGCCTTTCCCTGACATCCCTGCTGTGGTTGCTTTCCCCCGAGGCGCTGGTGGGCGGATGGCTGTGGCTTCTGGTCGCGGTGGATGTGGCTGCCTATCTTGTCGCGGGGTTTCTGATGGTCCGGGCCGGGCAGGCGCGGTCGCGCGATGCCTGGGGCCACGCCCGGCTCGGCATCCTGACGCTTGTTCCCTTCGCGTGGTTCTGGCTTTTGTTCACACCGGGCCGGAATCCGGATCCCGGCCACTCCGGGGGGCGGATCGGCGCGGTTCTTCTGGGTATTGCGGGCCTTGTCGCGACGCGGGTCATGCCGGTGGCAGTTGCCGAACAGGCCACGCTGCGGGCCGAGGCGGCGCAGTCCCGCCCGGCCGTTTCCGACGCGACCATTGCCCTGATGATCCGGGCAAACGGTTTGCCCACCTATCTGAACGAGGTGGCGGAGGGTCTTGGCGTGCTGCCGCAGAATCTTGGCGACGGGGTGACGCTGGAACGGGTGCGGGTCGAGGGGAACACCCTCCGGTTCCATTACCTGCTGGCCGATCCCGAAGCCGAACTTGGCTATGGCATGCGCGAACAGATCGTGGCCGGGGTTTGCGGCAACGGCGCCTTGCGCCCGGCGGTTCTGGCGGGGGCAACCCTCGTCTATGTCTACACCGCCGTAGACCGGCCCATCGGCGAATTGACCGTCACCCCGGGCGATTGCGCGGTCTGACGGCGGTCACGCGATCTCTCACGATCATTTGTGTCAAGTCGCCTTTTGGCATTTGTGGTCCCCGGCCGATTTCGGTCTAATGTCGGGCGAACCGACGAAAGGGAGCCCGAGATGGTGGATCATGCGCTGGTGGCCGAGATCGAGGGCCTTGGCACAAGGCTGGCCGAGGCAAAGGCCTCGATCAACCGGCGCTTCATCGGGCAGGACAAGGTGGTGGAGCTGGTGCTGTCCTCGCTTCTCTGCGGGGGGCACGCGCTTCTGGTGGGTCTGCCCGGTCTGGGCAAGACGCGGCTGGTCGATACGCTTGGCACCGTGATGGGGCTGAAGGCCAACCGGATCCAGTTCACGCCTGACCTGATGCCCGCGGATATTCTGGGGTCCGAAGTGCTGGAAACGGCCACGGATGGCAGCCGGGCGTTCCGCTTCCTTGAAGGGCCGGTGTTCTGCCAGCTGCTCTTGGCCGATGAAATCAACCGCGCCTCGCCCCGGACGCAATCGGCGCTGTTGCAGGCGATGCAGGAGAAAGAGGTCACCATCGCGGGCCAGCACCGTCCGCTGGGTCGCCCGTTCCATGTGCTGGCTACGCAGAACCCGATTGAGCAGGAGGGCACCTATCCCCTGCCCGAGGCGCAGCTGGACCGGTTCCTTGTGCAGGTCGACGTGGACTATCCCACCCGCGCTGTGGAACGCGACATCCTGATCGCCACCACCGGCGCGGAAGAGGCCGCCAGCACGCAGGTGTTCGACGCAAGCGAGCTGATCGCCGCGCAATCGGCGATCCGCCGGATGCCGGTGGGCGACAAGGTGGTCGAGGCGATCCTTGACCTTGTCCGCGCCTGCCGTCCGGGCGAGGCAGAGGGCCGCGATCTGGCCGACATTCTGGCCTGGGGGCCGGGGCCGCGGGCGGCGCAGGCCCTGATGCTGACGGTGCGGGCGCGGGCCCTGTTGCAGGGGCGGCTGGTGCCCTCGGTCGAGGATGTGGCGGCGCTGGCGCAGGCCACGCTGACGCACCGGATGGCGCTGTCCTTCGCGGCGCGGGCGCGGGGCGAGTCGCTGGCGGGCGTGATCTCGCGCGTCTCCACCCGCGTGCTGGGCCTTGAGGCGGCTGCGTGACGGCGACCCTTCAGGCCCGGGCCGAGGCGCTTGGCCAGACCCTGCCGCCCTTGCTGGCCGAGGCAGAGATTCTGGCCGCAACGGTGATGCTGGGCGAACATGGCCGCCGCCGCGCCGGGCTGGGGGATGAATTCTGGCAATACCGCGCCGCCCATGCGGGCGATCCGGCGCGGGCGATTGACTGGCGCCGCTCGGCCCGGGCGGATGCGCATTTCGTGCGCGAACGGGAATGGCAGGCGGCGCAATCGGTGACGCTCTGGGTCGATCCATCGAAAAGCATGGCATTTGCAGGCGCGAAGGACCGCGCGCCCAAGGCCGACCGGGCGCGGCTTCTGGCGCTGGCGCTGGCGGTCCTGCTGCTGCGGGGGGGTGAACGGGTCGGGCTAGCCGGGCTGGCCCTGCCGCGGGCGGGGCGGACGCAGATCGTGCGGCTGGCTGCGCGCCTGTCGGGCGATGAGACCGGCGGCGACTATGGCGTCCCGGAGACGGCCGGAATGGTGGGCCATGGCCGGGCGGTGTTCCTGTCCGATTTCCTTGGCCCGCTGGAGGGCGTCGAACAGGCGCTTGCCCGGGCCGCCGACCGCGGGGTCCGCGGTGCCCTGCTGCAGATCCTTGATCCGGCGGAGGAGGAATTTCCCTTCGACGGCCGGGTGATCTTTGAATCCATGGGCGGCGGTCTGCGGCATGAAACGCAGCAGGCCGGGCAGCTGCGTGCGCGCTATCTGGCCCGTCTGGCCGAACGGCGGGACCGGCTGACCCAGCTGGCCCGTGCCGTGGGCTGGCAATTCTCCACCCATCACACCGGCGGCCCGGCACAACCGGCGCTGCTGTGGCTTTACCGCGCGCTGGAGGGCGGGCGCTGATGTTCACCCTTGGCCCCATCGGGTTCCTGACGCCGTGGCTTCTGTGGGGGCTGGTCGCACTGCCGGTCCTGTGGCTTTTGCTGCGGGCCGTGCCGCCCGCACCGATCCGCCGCCGCTTTCCGGGTGTGGCGCTGCTGCTGGGCTTGCGCGATGAGGATGCCGAGACGGACAAGACGCCGTGGTGGCTGCTGCTGCTGCGGACGCTGGCGATTGCAGGGGCGATCCTTGGCTTTGCCGGGCCGGTCCTGCACCCCGAGGCGCGGCAGGCCGGCGCTGGTCCCCTTCTGGTGGTGCTGGACGGGGGCTGGGCCGATGCACGCGACTGGACCCGGCGCTTGGACCGCGCGGCGCAGCTGCTGCAGGAGGCCGGGCAGGACGGGCGCACCGTGGCGGTGGTCCGCCTGACCGACACCCCGCAGGAAGTGGCCTTCCAGACGGCCGAGGCCTGGGCCGGGCGGCTGGCCGCGATGGAACCGGCCGCCTGGGCGCCGGGCGCCATGCAGGACTGGGCCGAGGTGCTTCCGGCTGAGGATTTCGATACGGTCTGGCTGTCCGACGGGCTGAGCCACGAAGGCCGCGATGCTTTGGCCGCGGTCTTTGCCGACAAGGGCGCGCTGACGGTGATCGAAAGCCCCGGCGCGGTGCTGGCGTTGCATCCCGCCACGTTCGAGGATGGGCGCGTCAAGGTCGCGGCCAGTCGCCTGTCGGGCGAGGGCGCCGCGCAGGTCGAGGTGATCGGCCGCGGCCCCGATCCCGCCGGGATCGAACGCGAACTGGCCCGCGCCACCCTGACCTTCGCGCCGGGAGAGACCCGGGCCGAGGCGGCGATGGACCTTCCGCCGGAACTGCGCAACCGCGTGACCCGCTTTGAAATCGCAGGCATCCGCTCCTCGGGCGCGGTGAGCCTGACCGATGACAGCCTGAAACGGCGGAAGGTGGCGCTGATCTCCACCGGCCCCGCGCAGGAGGGGCTGCAGCTTCTGTCGCCGTTGCATTATCTGCGGCAGGCGCTGGCGCCGGTGGCCGATCTGATCGAAGGGCCGATTGCCGATGTCCTGCCCGCCAGCCCGGATGCGGTTATCCTGGCCGATGTGGCCCGGCTGACCGATGCCGAGCAGACCGCGCTGGAGGATTGGGTGGAAAAGGGCGGCATGCTTCTGCGCTTTGCCGGGCCGCGGTTGGCCGGGTCCGATGTCAGCCGGTATGAGGAAGACCCGCTGCTGCCCGTCCGCCTGCGCGAAGGCGGCCGTCAGGTCGGCGGCGCCATGAGTTGGGGAGAGCCGAAGGGTCTGGCCCCGTTCCCCGAGGGCAGCCCGTTCTTCGGCCTGCCCGTTCCCGAAGATGTGCAGGTGCAGGAACAGGTTCTGGCCCAGCCGGACCCGGAGCTTGCCGAACGCACCATCGCCGCGCTGGAAGATGGCACACCCTTGGTGACCCGCAAGGCATTGGGCGAAGGCGCGGTGGTGCTGGTCCATGTCACCGCCAATGCGGAATGGTCGAACCTGCCGCTGTCAGGTCTGTTCGTGCAGATGCTGGAACGGCTGGCGATCTCGACCCGGCCGGCACGGCCCGAGGCTGCCGATCTGGCCGGGCAGGTCTGGGTGCCCGAGGTGTTGCTGGACGCATGGGGCGCCGAAAAGGACGCGGGCGAAGTGGCCGGTGTGCCGGGCGAAGTGCTGGCCGAGGCGATGCAGGCCGGGCCGGGGCCAGCGCAGCCGCCGGGCCTTTATGCCGGGCAGGACCGCCGCGTCGCGCTGAATGTCATCGGGGCGGAGACGACGCTTCTGGCCGCGGAATGGCCGGCAGAGGCGGTGGTCGAAGGGCTGGCCGTGGCTCCGGAACGGTCGTTGCAGGGGCCGCTTCTGGCGGGCGCACTCGCGCTTCTCTTGCTGGACGTGCTGGCCGCGCTTTGGGTGGCGGGCCGTCTGGGCCTGCGCCGGGCCGCGGCGGCGCTGGTTCTGGCCGTGATGGCCGCGGCCATGGCCCCCGCGCCGGGCGCATGGGCGCAGGCGGTGGATGAACCGAAGCCGGGCGATGATTTCGCCGTTCTGGCCACCGATGGTGTGGTGCTGGCCCATGTGCTGACCGGCGATGCGCAGGTGGACGATATCGCGCAGGCCGGCCTCATGGGGCTGGGCGACCGGCTGTGGGAACGCACCGCGATCGAGCCGATGGCGCCCATCGGCGTGGATATCGAAAAGGATGAACTGGCCTTTTTCCCCTTCCTTTACTGGCCGGTTACTGCTGATGCGCCCACGCCCTCGGCCGCGGCCTATGCCAAGCTGAACCAGTTTCTGCGGACCGGGGGGATGATCCTCTTTGACACCCGCGATGCGGATCTGGGTGCCATGGGCGGTCAGACCCCCGAAGGCGCCGCGCTGCAACGGATTGCCGCGGGGCTGGACATCCCGCCCCTGGAACAGCTGCCGCAGGACCATGTGCTGACCCGCACCTTTTATCTGTTGCAGGAGTTTCCGGGCCGCCAGACCGGTGCGCCGGTCTGGGTGGAGGCCGCGCCCGCGGATGCTGCCGCTGAAGAGGGTGTGCCCTTCCGCAACCTGAACGACGGGGTGACCCCGGTGGTGATCGGCGGCAACGACTGGGCCGCCGCATGGGCCACCGATGAGAACGGCGTGCCCCTGCTGCCCGTGGGCCGCGGCGCTGCCGGGGACCGCCAGCGCGAGATTGCGTGGCGCTTCGGGATCAACCTCATCATGCATGTGCTGACCGGCAACTATAAATCCGATCAGGTCCATGTGCCTGCGCTTCTGGAAAGGCTGGGCAATTGAACGGTGCGTTTTCCGGGATGCTGCCCGGGCATCTGGTCTTTGATCCGCTGCTGCCCTGGCCTGTCCTGTGGGCGGCGGGGGGCGTGGCGCTGTTGTTCGTGGCGCTCGCCTTGTGGCGCGGGTTGCCGGGCTGGGCGTTGCGCGGGCTGGCGCTTGCGGCGCTGATCGCGGCACTGGCGGGACCCGGTTTCCAGCGCGAGGAACGGCAGGCGCTGTCCGATATCGTGATCCTTCTGGTGGATGACAGTTCCAGCGACAGGCTGGCCGACCGCCCCGCCCAGACCGAGGCCGCGATTGCCCGGGTGACGGCAGAGGTGGCCGCGCTGGACAACACCGAGCTGCGGGTGAAGCGCTTTGGCGACGGACCGGAGAATGCCGGGACGCTGGCCATGACCGCCATGGCCGAGGCTTTGGCCGAGGAACCCCGCGCCCGGGTGGCCGGGGTGATCCTGATTTCCGACGGGCAGGTCCATGACCTTGGCCTGACCCCGGAAAGCCCGGCTCCGTTCCACCTGCTGCTGACCGGCAAGAAATCGGACTGGGACCGCCGTCTGGTGGTGAAGAACGCGCCTGCCTTCGCCATCATCGGCGAGGAATTCACCCTGAAGCTGATGGTCGAGGATACCGGCGCCGTTCCGGTCGCCGAAGGGGGCGAGGTGGATCTGACGATCTCGGTCGATGCCGATCCGCCGCAGACCTTCCGCGTGCCCGTGGGGGTGGAGCTGGAGCTGCCTGTGACCCTGCCGCATGGCGGGATGAACGTGCTGCAATTCTCGGTCCCCGGGGTGGAGGGCGAACTGACCGACCGCAACAATGCGGCCGTGGTGCAGGTGAATGGCGTGCGTGACCGGCTGCGGGTGCTGCTGGTTTCCGGAGAGCCGCATGCCGGGGAACGGGTCTGGCGTAACCTGCTGAAATCCGACGCTTCGGTGGACCTCGTGCATTTCACCATCCTGCGGCCACCGGAAAAGCAGGACGGCGTGCCGGTGGATGAAATGTCGCTGATCGCTTTCCCCACGCGCGAGCTGTTCGTCGAGAAGATCGAAGAATTCGACCTGATCATCTTCGACCGCTACCGGATGCGGGGCATCCTGCCGATGTCCTATATCGACAATGTGGTGAACTACGTCCGCAACGGTGGCACGGTGCTGGTGGCCTCCGGTCCCGAATTTGGCGCGGTGGATTCGCTCTACCGCTCGCCTTTGGCCGAGATCCTGCCGGTGGCGCCCACGGCGCAGGTGGTGGAAGGCGGGTTCACCCCGCGGATCACCGAACTGGGCCAGCGCCACCCGGTGACCGAAGGCCTGCAGGATTACGCGCCGAACCCGCCCGCCGCGGATGGCACGCCGGGCTGGGGCCGCTGGTTCCGCGCGATCGAGGTGGAGAAGATTTCCGGCCAGACGGTGATGGAGGGGCCGGACGGCCTGCCGCTTCTGGTGCTGGATCGGGTGGATCAGGGCCGCGTGGCGGTTCTGGCCTCGGATCAGGCCTGGCTTTGGGGGCGTGGCTATGAGGGTGGCGGCCCGCAGCTGGAACTGCTGCGGCGGTTGGCGCACTGGATGCTGAAAGAGCCGGAGCTGGAGGAAGAGACGCTGACCGCCACTGCGCAGGGGCAGGTGCTGACGATCACCCGCCGCACCATCGGCGAAGACCCGCCCGGGCCCTTGAAGGTCACCGGGCCGGACGGGGCCGAAGTCACGCTTCAGATGCAGCAGCAGGCGCCCGGCAAGTTCGAGGTGGTCTGGGAGGCGCCGCTTCTGGGGCTGTACCGGCTGGAACAGGGTGATCTGACCCGGGTGATCGGCGTCGGCCCGTCCTCGCCCAAGGAGTTCGAGGCGACCGTGGCTTCGGCCACGGCGCTGGAACCGGCGGTGACCGCGACCCGGGGCGGCGTGGCGCGGCTGGAGGATGGCGTGCCCGACCTGCGCCCGGTGGCCGAAGGCCGCCCGGCGGCGGGCCGCGGTTGGCTGGGCCTTACCCCGCGCGAGGCCTATGTCACCACCGAGGTGCAGCTGGCCCCGGTGCTGCCCGGCTGGGCCTGGCTGACGCTGGCGGCGCTGTTGTCGGTGGCGGCCTGGCTGATCGAGGGCCGACGCGGCGCCCGGGTCTGAACGCGGAAGGGGGCGCTGCCCCCGCCCTCGCCCAAGGGCGAGGACTCCCCCGGGATATTTGCACCAGTATGAATGGGCAAAGGTCGTTCATACTGGTCCAAATATCCCCGCCGGAGGACCTGCCGGCAGGACCTGCGCAAGGTTTCCCGCTTTTGCGAATCCCCGTCCCGCGGCACGATGACCGTGTTTTCAGGCGACGGATTTGACGCGGGGATTTGTGATGGCGGAGGTGGATGTCCTGATCGTGGGGGCCGGAGCGGCTGGGCTGGCCGCCGCCAAGGCGGTGCGGGCCGCGGGGTGCAGCTTTCAGGTGCTGGAGGCGATGGACCGGATCGGCGGCCGGGCGCTGACCACCGACACCGACTTTGGCATGCCCTTCGACATCGGCTGTGCCTGGCTGCATGCGGCGGACCGCAACCCGTTCTTCCCCGAGGCGCAGGCGGCGGGCTGGACGCTTTATGCCCATGATATGGGGCTGGATCATCTCTATTTCGGCAAACGCCGCGCTTCGCCCGAGGAGATGGCGCGGATGGCGGCGGCGGATGTGGCGCTGTCCGCGGCTTTGGCGGCGCATGACGGGGCGGAGGACCGGCTGTCGGCGCTGATCGGCGATTGCCATGTCCTGCGGGCCAACTCCACCTTTGCCGGGCCGATGGATTTCGGCGCGGATGACGACGAAATCTCGATCCGGGATTTCCGGGCGGCGGGGGATCTGGACCCGAATTATTTCACGAAGGAAGGCTACGGCGCGCTGATCCACCGCTGGGGCGCCGATGTGCCCGTGACGCTGTCCACCCCGGTGCGGCGGCTGCGCTGGGACGGGCCGGGCGTGGTGGCGGAGACTGCGCGCGGAGATCTGCGCGCACGGGCGGCGATCGTCACCGTCTCTCCGGGGGTGATGCAGCACGAGGATCTGGTCTTTTTCCCCGATCTGCCCGACAGCCATATGGAGGCGATCTTCGATCTGCAGATGGGGCTATTGACCAAGATTCCGCTGGCGGTTTCGGGCACGCGGTTGGGGCTGGCGCCGTTCGATGATCTGCTGATCGAGCGGCGGGCGCGGCATGACCTGTTCTTTCTGTGCTTTCCCTTCGATCTGGACCTGATGGTCGGCTTCGTCGGTGGCGATTTCGCCTGGGAGGTGGAGGCTGCTGGTCCGGCGGCGGCGGTGGATTTCGCGGCGGACCGGCTGGCTGATCTGTTCGGCAGCGACATCCGGCGGCACATCGGCCATGGCATCATGACGAACTGGGCGGCCGAACGCTGGACCCGGGGCGCCTATGCCGCGGCGCGGCCGGGCCGGGCGGGCGCGCGGGCGGTGCTGGCGCAGCCGGTGGGGGACCGGATCTGGTTCGCGGGCGAGGCGCTGGCCGGCGCGCTGATGCAGACGGCGGCGGGGGCCCGGCTGTCGGGAGAGATCACCGGGCAGGCGGTGGCGCGGGTGCTGGCCTAGCCCAGATGGCGCAGGATCACCGCGCGGGAATGCGACCAGAACTCGCGCCGCAGAAGCACCGCCAGCGTCACCAGCGCGGCCAGCGTCAGCGCGACCGGCCCGAACAGCCAGGCCAGCGCGGCCAGCGCGAAATAGACCGAATGCAGGCCGCGGTTATAGCTTTTCGCGGCGGTGATGTTGATTTCCGCCGCCTGTGCCGCGCGGGGAAAAGCGCGGGGATCGGCGGGGTCGTTCGGCACCGCTGCCATCAGGATCGAGCAATAGCCGAAGAGGCGATGGGCCCAGATGAACTTCAATAGTGCATTGGCCATGAAGCCGACCGGCAGCAGCACCTTCAGCGCAAGATCGATCTGGCCCGCATCCAGCGGCAGGTCGGCCGCAATCTCTTGCATCAGGGCTGAATTGCCGATCAGCGCCAGCCCGCCGCCGATGGCGATCATCGAGGCGGAGGTGAAAAAGGCGGTGCCCTGCCGGTGCGAATCGATCAGCGTGGCGTCGAAGATGCGCGGGCTGCGGGTGACGAAGGTGGCCATCCAGTCCCGGCGGTAGACCGCCATCAGCACGGTGACCGAGGGGCGGCTGCGCGGCGGGTTCTCGATCACCCAGCCGGAGCCGAGCCACAGCAACAGGATCACCAGAAGCGCCAGCAGATCCCCCGGCGGCGCATGGATCAGCGAGGCAAGGCTGCCCATGGTCAGAACGGTTTCACCACCACGGCCCAGAGAATGGCGATGGTGACGATGACGCTGATTTCGTTGAAGATGCGCAGGAACAGATCGCTCTCGCGGAACTCACCCCGGCTGGCCCGCATGACCAGAACGCCGGTCCAGATGTAATGCGCGGCGAGGAGCACGACGAGAGTGATCTTCAGATGCAGCCAGGGGTCAAACCCCCAGACGGCAAACGCCAGCCACAACCCGGTGGCCACCGCGATCACCGCGAGCCCGGCGGAAAAGCGGTAAAGCCGCACCGTCAGGTCACCCAAGGGGCCGAAGGCGCCAAGGCGCGCCCATTCCCGCTTCCAGTAGATCAGCGCGCGCGGCACGGCGAAGATGGAGGTCATCCAGCCCATGACCGCAAGGATATGAATGATCTTGACCCAGTCCATGGCGCCAGAGGTGCCAGATCGGGCGGGGGCGGCGCAAGGGGGAAAGCGGGGATGCCTCCGGCGAGGATCTCTGGGTCAGGATGAAGGGGCGGGAGGGGGGTTGGCAGGTCCTGTCAAATTGGTTACAAGACTTTACCAATTCACGCCATCAGCTCACCGGGGTAGCCATGGATATGCCAGTTCCCGACGCCCGCATCCTTGCGGGCAAGGCCCGGATCGTTGCGCGGCTGCGCGATGTGCTGCCCGCGGATGCGGTGATCGAGGACGAGACCGAGACGCGCGCCTATGAATGCGACGCCTTGTCGGCCTATCGCTGTCTGCCGCTGGCGGTGGTGCTGCCACGGACGACCGCCGAAGTCGCCGCCGCATTGCGGGTCTGCCATGAGGAAGGCGTGCCGGTGGTGCCGCGCGGGGCGGGCACCTCGCTGGCCGGCGGGTCGATGCCGTCGCGCGATGCGGTGGTGATGGGGCTGGCGCGGATGAATGCGGTGCTGGAGACCGATTTCGGCAGCCGCTTCATCCGGGTGCAGACCGGGCGCACCAATCTGTCGGTGACCGGCGCGATTGAAGGCGAGGGCTGGTTCTATGCTCCGGACCCCTCCAGCCAGCTGGCCTGTGCCATTGGCGGCAATATCGCCATGAACTCGGGCGGGGCGCATTGCCTGAAATACGGGGTGACGACGAACAACCTTCTGGGTGTCACGCTGGTGCAGATGGACGGCACGGTGGTGACACTGGGCGGGCCGTGGATGGATGCCGGGGGGCTTGATCTTCTGGGTGTGGTCTGCGGGTCCGAGGGGCAGTTGGGCGTGGTGACCGAGGCCACCTTGCGCATCCTGCCAAAGCCCGAGGGCGCGCGGCCGGTGCTGATGGGCTTTGACGCCAATGAGGTCGCGGGCGCCTGCGTGGCGGATATCATCCGTGCGGGGATCCTGCCCGTGGCCATCGAATTCATGGACCGGCCCTGTCTGGTGGCCTGCGAGGCCTTTGCCAAGGCCGGATACCCCGATTGCGAGGCGCTGCTGATCGTCGAGGTCGAGGGGAGCCCGGCCGAGATTGACGAGCAGCTGGCCGCGATCAAGGCCATCGCCTTGCGCCACAATCCGGTGGAGCTGCGCGAGGCGGCGGATGAAGATCAGGCCAAACGCATCTGGCTGGGCCGTAAATCGGCCTTCGGCGCCATGGGCCAGATCAATGATTACATGTGTCTGGACGGGACGATCCCGGTGTCCAGCCTGCCTTTTGTGCTGCGGCGGATCGGAGAGATTTCCCGCGAATTCGGGTTGGACGTGGCGAATGTGTTCCATGCAGGCGACGGCAACATGCATCCGCTGATCCTCTACAATGCCAATACCCCCGGCGATCTGGAGAAATGCGAGGCGATGGGGGCGGCGATCCTGAAGCTTTGCGTCGAGGTGGGCGGCTGCCTGACCGGAGAGCATGGCGTGGGCATCGAGAAGCGCGACCTGATGGAGGTGCAATATGCGCCCGGGGATCTGGAGGCGCAGATGCAGGTGAAGGATGTGTTCGATCCGCGCTGGCTTCTGAACCCGGCCAAGGTGTTTCCGCTGGCCGTCAGTGCCGGACGGCGCGCGGGGTGAGACCGCCGGGGGCGCTTCGCCCCCCGGACCCCTGAGGATATTTATGAACAGATGAAAGAGCAGTGGATGCGGCCTGCGGATGAGGCGGAACTGAGCGAGGCGATCCGGACGGCGGCGGGACCGCTGTCGGTGCGCGGTGGCGGTACGCGCGGCGTGTTCGGCCCGGGCGCCGTGCTGGAGACCGGCGGGCTTTCGGGGGTGCGGCTTTATGAGCCGGAGGCGCTGACGCTGGTCTGCGGGGCGGGGACGCGGCTTGCCGAGATCGAGGCGCTGCTGGCGGGTGAGCGGCAGCGGCTGGCCTTTGAGGTGCCGGATCTGCGGAGCGTTCTGGGGCGCGAGGGGGTGTCGACCATCGGCGGGGTGGCGGCGGCCAATGCCTCCGGTCCGCGGCGGGTGCAGGCGGGGGCCTGCCGGGACGCGATGCTGGGGGTGCGGTTCGTCGATGGCGCCGGAACGGTGGTGAAGAACGGCGGGCGGGTGATGAAGAATGTCACCGGCTATGATCTGGTGAAGCTGATGGCCGGGTCCGCCGGGGTTCTGGGCGTGTTGAGCGAGGTCAGCCTGAAGGTGCAGGCCCGGCCGGAGGCGGAGGCGACTTTACTGGCCGAAGGCTTGGGTGATGCGGCGGCACTGGCGGTGCTGCGCCGCGCGCTCGGCCTGCCCTATGACATCTCGGGCGCGGCCTGCCGGGCGGGGGCGGCGCTGATCCGGGTGGAGGGGATGGCGGGTTCGGTCCGCTATCGGCTGGGCGAATTGCAGCGGATGATCCCGGCGCCGTGGCAGGTGGTGGAGGGCGAGGCTTCGACCGCGCTGTGGCGGGCGGTGCGGGATATCTCGGACTTTGCCGATGAGACGGGCGCACTCTGGCGGCTGTCGGTGGTGCCGGGCGAGGCGGAGGTTGTGCCTGCCGCGCTGCGGGCTGCGGGGATTGCGCATCGGGCCTTGTGGGATTGGGGCGGCGGCCTTCTGTGGCTGTCCTGCGCGGAAGGTCATGGCGCCACGATCCGTGCGGCACTGGCCGGGCGGGGCCATGCCACCCGGCTGCGCGGTGCGGAAACTGCTCCCGCATATGAGCCGCAGGCCCCTGAAGTGGTGGCCTTGCAGGCAGGCCTGAAGGCGCGGTTCGATCCGCGTGGCATCCTGAATCCCGGAGGGCTGTGCTGATGCAGACCAATTTCACCGCCGATCAGCTGAAGGACCCCGGTGTTGCCCGGGCGAACCAGATCCTGCGGAGCTGCGTGCATTGCGGCTTCTGCACGGCGACCTGCCCCAGCTATCAGGTGCTGGGCGATGAGCTGGATTCTCCCCGTGGGCGGATTTACCTGATCAAGGACATGCTGGAGGCCGGGCGGCCCGCCGACGAGAAGACGGTGAAACATGTCGACCGCTGCCTGTCCTGTCTGGCCTGCATGACGACCTGTCCCAGTGGCGTGCATTACATGCATCTGATCGACCATGCCCGCGCGCATGTCGAAAAGACCTATCGCCGTCCGCTGGTGGACCGGATGCTGCGGGCGGTGCTGGCGCGGGTGCTGCCCTATCCGGGGCGGTTCCGGCTGGCGCTTCTGGGGGCGAAGATTGCGCGGCCCTTCCGGCGGCTGATCCCCGATGCCCGGCTGCGCGCCATGCTGGAGATGGCGCCGAAGCAGATCCCGCCGGTCAGCCGCAATGACGATCCGCAAAGCTTTGCCCCGCAGGGCGAACGGCGGTTCCGGGTGGCCCTGATGACAGGCTGCGCGCAGAAGGCGCTGAACACGGATATCAACGATGCGACGATCCGCCTGCTGCGCCGTCTGGGGTGTGAGGTGGTGATCCCGCAGGGCATGGGCTGCTGCGGGGCGCTGACCCATCACATGGGCAAGGAAGACCTGTCCCATGCCAGCGCTGCCGCCAATATCCGTGCCTTCATGGCCGAGGTCAGGGGGCAGGGGCTGGATGCCATCGTGATCAACACCTCCGGTTGCGGCACCACGGTGAAGGACTATGGCCATATGTTCCGCAATGACCCGCTGGCCGAGGATGCTGCTACCGTGGCCGGGCTGGCCAAGGATGTGTCCGAACTGCTGGTGAAGATCGGCCTGCCCGCACAGGCGCCGCAGGGGCTGCGGGTGGCCTATCACGCGGCCTGCTCGCTGCAACATGGCCAGCAGGTGAAGACCGCGCCGAAGGACCTGCTGAAACGCGCAGGGTTCGAGGTGGTGGAGCCGGCCGACAGCCATCTTTGCTGCGGCAGCGCGGGAACCTACAACCTGATGCAGCCTGAAATCAGCGCGGAACTGAAGCGGCGCAAGGTGGCCACGCTGGAGGCGAAGGCGCCGCAGATCATCGCGGCCGGCAATATCGGCTGCATGATGCAAATCGGCTCGGCCACCGGAGTTCCGGTGGTGCATACGGTGGAACTTCTGGACTGGGCGACCGGCGGGCCACGGCCGCGCGCCCTGTTGGAGGGGGCGGCCTGAGTGCCACAATTCCGCCCCAATTCGCGCCTAGCCCCCGGGGGCATTGCCCGCTGGATGAGGCCCGGATTGCGCCGTCTGACCCTTGCCCTTGCCCTTCTGTTCGCTTTGCCCGCAGGGGCGGAAGAGGGGGCGCTGGTTGCCCTCCAGACCGGCGATGCGGCCAAAGGCTGGCAGGGGGTGGGCAAGCTGGTGCTGGGGGAGCGGGGGTTCTGCACCGCCGCCCTGATCGAGCCGCAGCTGGTGCTGACCGCGGCGCATTGCCTTTATGACCGGGAGACGGGCGCGCGGGTGCCCGACGATCTGATCACCTTCCGGGCGGGCTGGCGCAATGGCCGGGCCGAGGCCTATCGCGGGGTCCGCAGGTCTGTGGCGCATCCCGATTACGTCTATGCCGGGGAAGACCGGCTGGAACGGGTGGGCCATGACCTTGCCCTGCTGGAGCTGGACCAGCCCATCCTGCTGCCGCAGCTTTTGCCCTTTGCCACCGGCGCCGTCCCGGCGGAAGGTGCGGCGGTCAGCGTCGTCTCTTACGCCATGGACCGCTCCGAAGCGCCGGCGATCGAACGCGACTGTGCCGTTCTGGCCGCGGGTTCGGGCGCGCTGGTGCTGAGCTGCGATATCGACTTCGGCTCCTCCGGCGCGCCGGTCTTTGCGCTGCGCGACGGGGCAGCTCAGGTCGTCTCGGTTATTTCGGCCAAGGCGGAATATGGCGGGCGCAAGGTGGCGCTGGCGGTTCCGGTGGACCGCGGCCTGTCCGTGCTGCGCGCCGAGCTGGCCGCCGGATCCGAGGCGCATCGCAGCACATCCGGTGTCCGGGTGATCTCGGGCGGCGATGCCGGGGCCGCGTCGGGCGGCGGGGCAAAGTTCATCTCTCCCTGAAGGTCACAGGGCGGGGGCTTGAAACCCCGCAAATGCCTTCCCAGATGATACTCACGCCGGGCGCCATGATGGGTCCGGTAAACCCGCCCTGCCCCCTGAAGGGGAGGGCAACCGAACATCGCTTTGACGAGGATGATCATGCGCAGCTTTGACTTCGCCCCCCTGTACCGTGCCACTGTCGGCTTTGACCGTGTGGCCGATCTGATGGACCGTGTGCTTTCGGCCGATGTGGCCCAGCCCGGCTATCCGCCCTACAATATCGAAAAGACCGACGAGAATGCCTATCGCATCTCGATCGCGGTCGCCGGGTTCACCCCGGATGAGCTGTCCGCCGAAGTGAAGGACGGCAGCCTTGTTGTGACCGCCCGCAAGGCGGCCGAAGAGACCCCGCGCAGCTTTCTGCATCGTGGCATCGCCACCCGTGCGTTCGAGCGTCGCTTCGCGCTGGCCGACCATGTCCGCGTGACCGGCGCCAGCCATGAAAATGGCATGCTGCACATTGATCTTGTCCGTGAAATCCCCGAGGCGATGAAGCCCCGCCGGATCGAGATTGCGGCCAGCGCCAAAGCCGTGACGCCTGCGCTGGAAGCCACGGCCGAAACCGTCAACTGACCTCCTCCCTGTCGGGTTGACGAAGGGCGTCCCGCATCGCCGGGACGCCCTTTTTGCTGTGATATTCCTGCGGTCCGGGAGGGGCATCTATGGTCCAGCGGCCGATCTTGCCCTGCGCTCCGGGCACAGCGCTGGAACCGGTGCTTGTGTCTCGCGGCGGCATGATTTCCCCGATCCGCCCCGTGGCGGGCTGGATCTCTTGTCCGGCGGAGAGGCGAACCCGGAGAGGAAAGACCCATCCGGCCCGGTGGTGCGGTTTCGCGCCGGAGCAGCGCAGGGGAAGCAGTCGCCCGGTCTCGGCTAGTGGGGACGGAGCTACCAGACCCCGACAGTGGCCCGCCATTCGCGGCGGGCGGGATCGCCGCAGGGCGGGTCATAGAAGCTGACGGAATACCAGACGTGGAAATCTGTCATGCCATACATGGCCATCGACCATGCCCCGATGCTCAGCGTCTCGCCCGGGGCCATCGGTCCGGTATCGGCGATCATCCCGTCGCCCGTCATGAAGCTGATCCCGATGCGCCCGCATTGCGCGGGATCGACAGTCACCTCGATCTGCATCTCCCGCCCGCTGCCGTCCGGAAACACGGTGGTGTGGCGTTCTTCCGTGCAGACGGCGACTGCATCGCTGCCCGATCCGGTGAAGGCGGCACAGATATCCGAAAAGGCGGCGCGGGCCGGAAGCAGGACACCGGCCATGAGCAAAAGGGACATGAACACGCGCATCGACGATCTTCCACACCAACCGCCGCCAGTGTTCCGGCGGCGGCATCTGCGGTCAAGTCCGGCGTTGCGCCGCCCTAGCGCGCCAGCGTCTGGGCCATCCGCATCAGGTTCACCGCTTCGATCCGGTAGCCATAGGGATCGTCACCGCGGTTCGCCTGCGCCAGCGTGATCGCTTCGGTCCAGCCCCAATTGCCCAGATAGACCGAGCCTTGCAGCAGCTGGCCAAAACCTGCGATGGCGGCGGCAAAGCGGCTGTCTTCGGTGGCGGGCTCCTCCCCGGTGATGGGGCGTTCGATCAGGTCCGAGGTGTCTTCCCCCGGCGCCTTCCACCGCAGCCGCAGAAAGCCCAGCTCTCCCGGCTCTCCCCCGGCCACAGCGGTGCCATAGCGCAGCGGATCGTTCAGCACGGCATCCGAACCGACGGGGGTGATCTCATAGATCGCGGTCACCTGAAGCCCGGCGCCGATTTCACCCGCGTCCACCTTGTCATTGTTGAAATCCTCGCGCTTCAGCGCGCGGGTTTCATAGCCGATCAGCCGGTATTCGGCCACTTCGGCGGGGTTCCATTCGACCTGCACCTTCACATCATCGGCAATCGGGAACAGCGCGCCGGTCAGTTGATCGACCAGCACCTTCCGCGCCTCGGACAGGGTGTCGATATAGCTGGCCGTCCCGTTGCCGTTCTGCGCCAGCGCCTGCATCGTTGCATCGTCCAGATTGCCGCGTCCGAAGCCCAGGACGGAGAGATAGGTGCCCTCCTGCCGTTTGCGGGCGACGTAATCCGTCAGCCCTGCCGGATCGGACAGGCCCACGTTGAAATCACCATCGGTGGCCAGAAGGATGCGGCTGACCTCGCCCTCGGCCGTCATGCCTTCGGCCAGCTGATAGGCCAGTTCCAGCCCCTCGGCCCCGGCGGTGGAGCCGCCGGCCGACAGGCTGTCCAGCGCGGCAAGGATCTTTGCCTCATCCTTGGCGACGGTCGGTTCCAGCACCACGCCCGCCGACCCGGCATAGGCCACGATGGCGATCTGATCCTCAGGACGCAGTTCCGGCAGCATCAGCGCCAGCGATTGCTTCAGCAGGCCCAGCTTGTTCGGCGCCTCCATCGAGCCGGAGGTGTCGATCAGGAAGACAAGGTTCAGGGCCGGGCGATCCGCCACCGCGGGCAGCGCGCCCTGCAGCCCGATGGTCACCAGCTGCGTGCCCGCATTCCACGGTGTGGGCATCACCGCCACGCTGGTGGAAAACGCCTGCCCGTCCTCCGGCGCGGGATAGGCATAGGGGAAATAGTTCACCATCTCCTCGATCCGGACCTGATCGGGCATGGGCAGCACGCCCATATCCAGCGTGGACCGGACCAGCGCATAGCTTGCCGTGTCCACATCGGTCGAGAAGGTCGAGACCGGCTCCTCGGCGGTGATCTTCACCGGGTTCGGGTCTTCGTTGGCATAGGCCTCGGTGTTGTCAGCCAAGGGCGGCAGCGGCGCGGGTTCCGCCACCACGACCGAAGGCGCAGGGGCCACAACCCCGGTGCGGGCGCGGGCCGCGCCTTCGTCGAGATAGGCCATATCGGCGGTCTCGCGGTCATCGACAGGGGCGCCGCCTTCGGGCGCCAGAGCGATGACCGGTGCATCGGCGTCGGCGACCCTTTTGGCGGCAGGCGGGGCAGCCTCGGCTTCGGCCATCGGCGGGGCATCGGCAGGGGCCGGGTCCGCCATCGGGGTCGCGGCCTCGGGCGGGGCCATCTTGGCCGCCGTTTCAGGCACAGCCGGGGCGGCTTCGGTCCCGGCGGCAGGGGCGGCGGCGGGGGCCTCGCTCCGCGGGGCTACGGGGGGCAGGCCGGGCCGCAGCCCTTCGGTCACAGGCAGGATCACCGCCACGCCGATCACCAGCGCGGCAACAGAGGTGGTGGCCGCAAGGGTCGGTCTGCGGGTCATGAAATTCAGCATGGAACGCACTCCGTTCAGAAAACCCGCCCGGGCGGGGCGGTCTTCTGTCGGACGCGCGGCATCCGGCGTTCCTTGGGTCGCGGTCTGCAGCCGGTCGAAATTCGCCATGGCCAGCGCCAGCGCCCGGTCGCGCGCGGCGGCATCCGCGGCGGGGGCGGATTTCAGGGCGCGGCGCAGATCGTCCAGATCGTCGGTCATTTCGCCTCCTCCGCCGCGATGGCGCGCAGCCGTTTCTTCACCTCGGACATGCGCCATGCGATGGTGCCTTCGGACAGGCCAAGGACCTGCCCGGCTTCGGCCTGCGTCATCTCTTCGCCCAGAACCAGCGCCACCGTGTCGCGCAGCTCCGGCGACAGCCGGGCCATCGCCGCGGTCAGCCAGTCCAGCGCCGCGGCCTCGGCTGTAATCTCGTCCTGACGGGCGATCTCCCAGTCGCCCCAGCCATCGGCGGCACGGGCGCGGGTCGCCTGACGGCGGCGCAGATCATGGGCGGCGTTCATCACCACACGATACAGCCATGTGGTGAATTTCGCCTCACCCCGCCAGTGCGACAGCTTGACCGGCAGGGCGGCGCAGATGTCCTGCGCCAGATCCTCGGCATCGGCGCGGCTGCCGGTCAGCCGCCAGGCCAATCCGAAGATGCGGTCGTAATGCCGCGCGACCAGCGTCGCAAAGGCGGCGCGGTCTCCGTCGCGGGCGGCTTGGGCCAGAATGTCGTCGGGCGTGTTCATCAGCATGACGCTACTTGGACGCGGGCGGCCCGGCAATCCTTGGGCGCGGCGGCGGACCTGCCTTGCCGTGCCCCGGAGGCTGGCCTAGGCTTCGGCCCGTTCTGGCGGTTCGGTGTGATGCGGCATTTCCTGATTTCCCTTCTGTGTCTTGTCTTTGCCCCACCTGCGCTGGCGCAGGAACTGGCCCGCAGCGATCCGCCGGACTGGGTGGAAATCCTGCCGCTTCCCCCCGAGGATCCGGCCCTGATGGCCGAGGCGACGGGCGGGCTGCATTACCTGCTGGCCGATCATCAGATCCGCTTTCAGGGCGAAGTCCGCGAAGAATTCATGCGTGATGCCATGCTGGTGATGAACCGCGCCGGGCTGGAGACTGCGGCCACGATCGAGCTGGAGTTCGATCCCGCCTTCGAGAACGTGACCCTGACGCGGCTGGCGATCCTGCGCGACGGGCGCGAGATCGACCTGCGCGCGCAGGTCGTCCCCGAGGTGCTGCGGCGTGAGGAACAGCTGGAAGACGGCATCGTCGATGGCCTGCTGACCTACTGGATTCAGGTGCCGGGACTGCGGGTGGGGGACGTGCTGGATTACGCCTCGCATTATGAGATCCGCCCCGCGATCCCCGATGCGGGCGCCTCGGTGTTTTCGGTGCTGGAATGGCAGGTGCCGATGGTTCTGTCACGCACGGTGGTCTTCTGGCCGGAT
The DNA here is from genome assembly GCF_049445895.1 of Neotabrizicola sp. VNH66. NCBI lineage: Bacteria > Pseudomonadati > Pseudomonadota > Alphaproteobacteria > Rhodobacterales > Paracoccaceae > Neotabrizicola > Neotabrizicola sp. VNH66. The sequence continues at coordinate 88,861 of NZ_JBMSDW010000004.1, read as the reverse complement.
GACTGGCCGCAGGTGATGGCGCCGCTGCCCGACCGCGTGTCCCGGATGGAGGGGCCGGGTCCCGGGGGCACGCAGCGTCTGGAATTCCAGCGCTTTCATCATCTGCCCCTGCGGGAGGAAGATTATGCTCCGGCGGGCGACGGGGGGCGTGCGGTGTTACGGCTGTCCTCGGAACGCGACTGGGGCACGTTATCCGCCGCGCTGACGCCCTATTATGCCGCGGATTATCCGCTGACCCCGGAGTGGGAGGCGCGCGTCGCCGCCATAGCCGCTGAGAGCGAGGATCCCGCGGTGCGTGCCGTGGCGGCGCTGCGGATGGTGCAGGACGAGCTGCGCTATGCCTCGCTTTCGGTGGGGGCGGGTGGCTATTTCGCGCGCCTGCCGGAGGAGGTCATCCGTTCGGGCTTTGGCGACTGCAAGGAAAAGGCGTTGATCCTGCGGGTGATGCTGGACCGGCTGGGCATCGCCGCGGCCGTGGCGCTGACGGATCTGGATCAGGGCCGGGCATTGCCGCAGAAGGTGCCCGCCCCCGGCGTTTTTGACCATATGATCCTGCGGATGGCGCTGGACGGGCAGGTGCACTGGCTGGACCCGACGGTCTCGCATCAGGCAGGGACGCTGGATCATGCCACACCCCCGGATTACGGCTGGGCGCTGCCGCTGACCGGGGCGGGTCAGGCCGCGCTGGAAGAGGTGGCGGCCCCTCCGGAACGGGTATGGTCCACCTTCGTGACCGAACGTTACCGGTTCTCGGGGCTGGGGGTGTTTCTGGAGGTGACTTCGGAATACCGGGCGGGGGCTGCGGATTCCATGCGCTACCGTGTGGCCAACGAAACCCGGCGCGACCTGACAGAGGGCTATCTGGACTATTACCGCGAGCGGATGCCCGGCCTGTCCGTGGTGCGCGAGATCGAAGTGACCGATGACCGCGACGCCAACCTCATCATCCTGCGCGAAAGCTATTATCTTTCGCCCATGGCCTTGCGCGACGAGGGGCTGGACAAGGCCTTTCCCTTCGCGACCGAGGACTTTGCCTCGTCCATGCCGGAAAAGCTGCCCCAGCCGCGGTTGAACCCGATGGCGACAGGGGACCCCGGCGATTATCGCCACCGGATCGAGGTGTCGGGGCTGGATTTCGACTTCACCCCGCCCGCCGCGGTGCGGCTGGACAATCCGGCCTTCAGCTACCGGCTGGAAGGGAAGGCAGAGGCGCCGGGCACCATGGTGCTGGACTGGCATTACCGGGGCACCGGGGCGGATGTGCCCGCGGCCGGGGTGGCCGCGGTGCTGAAGGATCGGCGCGAGGTCTATGAGACGACCTGGTTCACCTGGGATGTGGCGCCCTGAGGGGGCCACATCCGATGCCGGATCAGAACAGCAGCCCGTCATAGACGGCGAAGGCGCCGCCCGTCGTGCGCAGGTTGCCCGTGGCGCCGGCCGCCGAGGCATAGGAGGTCACGGCATTATAGGTGCCGGGACCGAACACGCCGTCGATCGAACCGTAGTAATAGCCCGAGGCGCGCAGGCTGCGCTGGATGGCCTTGCGCTCGCCCAGCGAGTAGCTCTTGAAGGCCTGCGCGGCCGGGGTGGTGTAGATCGAGGGGCGGTAGGTCGGCGCCGGTTCGACATAGACCGGGCCGGGATGCGTCGGCGTCACATAGACCGGGGCGGGCTTTTTGCGGGCGCGGTGGCCTTCGATCAGCTGGTCCACGATGATGGCCGTGGCCACCCCGGCGACGAAGCCCTGTTCCTTCTTGCCCCAGGCCATGGCGGGGGCGGCAGCGGCGGCCACGGACAGGGCGGCCACGGCGGCGATGGCGGTATTCTTCACGTTCGGCAGCATATCCAGTTCCTTTCACGCTTTGGTTGGATCCCCGTTCAGCGAGCAGATCCCGGGGCGATGAGGCCAACTTGGGCAGGACCGGCGCGCTAGGCAAAATCGCGGCAGCGTTAGCGGCCAGCACCCGGTTGTTATCGGATAACACCCTGTTTTCTCTGTGGTTCCAGAGGGGTGCGTCAGATCGGCCAGGTCTTGCCGAAGGCTGCGGGGACGACCCCGAAGGTTTATGGGACCCGCCTTCCGGCGTGGCGGCAGGTCCATGCGGGGCGGTGCAGTTCAGGAAAAAGGTCCGGTCAGGCTGCGATTCGGGTGTCGTGCAGGGACATGCTGACGGCCCTCACACGGGGGGCGATCTTCGGCTGCGCGGCGGTTTGGCCCTTTCGGTCGCGCAGATTTGGGCCGTGAAACCATCAGGTTCTGCGCTTCGGTGGTTCTGACCCGGGCGTCCCGTTCAGAGGGCGGCCTCGCCAGCCTGTGCCGGTCATGCGCAGCCTGTGCGTCCCGATCACGCCGAGGCGGTTGGCCGCAGGCCAGAGCCGAGACACAAATGTGCAGACGCGCCTTTGGCGCGGCTGCGCCTTCTGATCAGCCTGCCAGCGTTTCGGGGGACAAGGCGTAAAGATCCCCGGCGCCTTCGCGGGCGCGGTCCAAGAGGGCCGCATGCGCGGGCAACAGGCGGCGGATCATCACCCGGGCCGCGGGCAGGCGGGCGGGATCGGCCAGCGCGGCCTTCAGATGGGCATGGCTGCCCAAGACCAGTGCGAAGGCCCGCAGATAGGGCACCGCCCCGGCGAAACGGTCGTTCAGCTCCATCGCCAGCAGCGCCTCTGTCGCCTCGCGCAGCGTCTCGGCCGCCTGCCAGACCTCGGTCGCCAGTTCGGGCAGCGCAGCCCGGGCGGCGGCGGCGGTCTGTTCCACCTCATGGATCAGCCGGAACGCCGCCTCGCCATTGTCGGCAAGTTTGCGCCCGGTCAGGTCCATCGCCTGAATGCCGTTGGTGCCTTCATAGATCGCGGTGATCCGGGCATCGCGCAGATATTGCGCCGCGCCGGTCTCCTCGATGAAACCCATGCCGCCGTGGACCTGCACGCCCATATCGGCAATCTCGATCCCGGTATCGGTGCCGAAGGCCTTGGCAATCGGCGTCAGCAGCGCGGCGCGAGCCTGCCAATGCGCATCCCCGGTGGCGGTTGCCATGTCGATGGCCTTGGCGCAGGCCAGCCCGATGGCGCGGGCGGCAAAGACCTGCGCCCGTCCCTCGGCCAACATGCGGCGCACGTCGGCATGGCCGATGATGCCGGGCACGCCTTCGGCCGTGGGGCCCTGCACCCGGTCCACCGCATAGGCCACCGCCTTTTGCAGCGCCGCCTCGGCCACGCCCACGCCCTGCATGCCGACGCCCAGCCGGGCGTTGTTCATCATGGTGAACATCGCGGCCATGCCCTTGTGCGGCGCGCCCACCAGCCAGCCCTTGGCCCCGTCGAACTGCATGACGCAGGTCGGACTGCCGTGGATGCCCAGCTTATGCTCAAGGCTGACGACCTTCAGGCTGTTCGCCACGCCGGGGTTGCCCGCGGCGTCGGGCAGGAATTTCGGCACCATGAACAGGCTGATGCCGCGGGTGCCCGGCGCGCCGTCGGGCAGGCGGGCCAGCACCAGATGGCAGACGTTCGACACCAGATCGCTGTCGCCCCAGGTGATGAAGATCTTCTGCCCGCTCACCGCATAGGTGCCCTCGCCATCGGGCACCGCGGTCGACCGCAGCGCGCCCACGTCTGATCCGGCCTGCGGTTCGGTCAGGTTCATCGTGCCCGACCATTCGCCCGAGATCAGTCTGGGCAGATACAGCGCCTTCAGATCGTCGCTGGCGTGATGTTCCAGCGCCTCGATCTGGCCCTGTGTCAGCAGGGGCTTCAGTTGCAGCGCAAGGCAGGCGCCCGCCAGCATCTCATTCACGCAGGTGGCCAGCGTATGGGGCAGGCCCATGCCGCCATGTTCCGGCCCGGCCGAGACGCCGATCCAGCCGCCTTCGGCAATGGCACGATAGCCCTTGTCATAGCCGGGAGAGGCGCGGACCTTGCCGTTTTCCAGCCGGGCCGGGGTCAGGTCGCCCGCGCGGTCCAGGGGGGCCACGGCGGCATCGGTCATCCGCGCGGCCTCGGTCAGGATGGCGGTCACCGTATCCGGCGTGGCGTCGGCAAAACGGTCGGTCCCGGCGACATCGGCGAAATCCACGACGTGATTCAGGATGAAACGCATGTCATCAAGGGGGGCGCGGGCGGTCATTCCATAACTCCGGCTGGTCGGCGGGTATTGTCGGCGGGCGATCCGTCAAATATGGCGCAAGGCTAGTCAAGATGCCTTTCCCTGCAAGACGGACGCTGCGTCATGGATCAGACCGAACTTCTTGCGGCCGATGATGCCGGGCTTGCCCGCGCCGCGGCGCTGTTGGCCGCGGGCGGTCTTGTCGCGTTTCCGACCGAGACGGTCTATGGCCTTGGCGGGGATGCGCGGTCGGACACGGCCGTGGCCCGCATCTTTGAGGCGAAGGGCCGGCCGCGGTTCAATCCGCTGATCGTGCACCTGCCCGATCTGGCTGCGGCGGAGCGGATTGCGGTCTTTGATCATCGCGCGCGGACGGTGGCGGCGGCCTTCTGGCCCGGGCCGCTGACCTTGGTGCTGCCCTTGCGGCCGGGGGCGGGTGTATCGCCGCTGGTGACGGCAGGGTTGGACACGGTGGCGCTGCGGGTGCCTGCACATCCGGTGGCGCGCGCTTTGTTGACAGCCTTCGGTGGACCGGTGGCGGCGCCGTCGGCCAACCCGTCCGGCAAGGTTTCCCCGACGCGGGCCGCGCATGTGATGGCGGGCCTGACGGGGCGGATCGCGGCCGTAGTCGATGGCGGGGCCTGTGCGGTGGGCGTCGAATCTACCATCCTTGGGCTGGACGGGGCTGAGCCGCGGATGCTGCGACCGGGCGGAGTGCCGGCCGAGGCGCTGGAGGCGCTGCTGGGGCAGCCCTTGGCCATCGGCGGATCGGCGGAAAAGCCCAGTGCGCCCGGGCAGTTGGCCTCGCATTACGCACCGGGCGCCGCGGTTCGGCTTGAGGCGCGGGCGGCGGAAACGGGGGAAATCCTCGTGGGCTTCGGTCCGGTTCTGGGCGACCTCACCCTGTCTTCCGAGGGGAATCTGGTGGAGGCGGCGGCGAACCTGTTTCACATCCTGCGCGAGGCCGATCTGCTGGCCGGGCCCGAGGGCCGCATCGCCTTTGCCCCGGTGCCCGAGACGGGTCTGGGCCGGGCGATCAATGACCGGCTGAGACGTGCCGCCGCCCCGCGCTGATTTGCATTTTGTTGTTGTCGAATATGGCAAAAATGTAGGATTATCATTGTATCCGGCGCTCTGCCGGCTTTCCAATTTGTTTACAATTCGGGGCGCAACCCTTTGCTTTGCATCATCGCCGACGATCTGACCGGGGCCTTCGATGCCGCCGCCCCCTTTGCCGGGCGCGGGCTGCAGACCATGGTTGCCCTGCGGCCCGAGGATCTGCCGGCGGCGCTGGCCTCGGGGGCGGGGGTGGTGGCGGTCAGCACCCGTTCGCGCGAAATCCCGGCGGCGGAGGCGGTGGCCCGGATGGTTCAGGTGGCGGCCTTTCTGCCGCCCGCTGCGCAGGTCTTCAAGAAGGTGGATTCGCGACTGAAAGGCCATGTGGCGGCAGAGCTTGCGGCGCTGTCACCCGATGCGCTGCTGGTGGCCCCGGCAATCCCGGATTTCGGCCGGGTGGTCGCGGGCGGGGCGGTCGTGGGCTTTGGCGTCGATACGCCGATCCCGGTGGCAGCCGTGCTGGGCGATCTGGCCGTGCGGGCGATTGTCCCCGACACCGCCACGCCGGAGGAGATGGACGCAGCCTTGGCCGCGGCCCCCGCGGGGGCGCTTCTGGTCGGTGCGCGCGGTCTGGCCGAGGCCTTGGCCCGGGCGATGACCGGGCAGGCCGCGGCTTTGGCCCCGCGTCCTGCGGCGGGCCGGGCGCTGATGGTGGTAGGGTCCCGCGATCCGATCACGGTCGCACAGGTGCAGGCCTTGCGGGCCAAAGGGGCGGATTGGCGCGGCGCACCGAACGGCATGCTGGCGGACCGGCGGCCCTGCGCGGCGCTGACGCTGGTGCAGGCTTTGCCGGGAGAGGTGGTCACGACCGGAGAGGCGGTTTCTGCCGCGCTGGCCGAAGGGGTGCATCCCGCGCTGACCGAAGGCGCAGAGGCGCTGTTCCTGACCGGCGGTGCCACGGCCGAGGCTGTGACCGATGCGATGGCGCTTGGCCCTGTCCGTCTGGTGGGAGAGGTGCTGCCCGGCGTGCCCCAGGCCATGGCAGGCGACCGCGCGGTCATCGTGAAATCCGGCGGATTCGGCGGCGATGACACGCTGACGCGGCTGGCGGCCATTCTGTCTGGGGAGGAATGATGGTGAATGGGGGCGCGGCGGGACAGGGGCGCAGAAGCCTGGCCGATGTGGTGTTCGACCGGATGCAGCGGGCGATCAAATCCGGGGCCTACCGCCCGGATGAGCGGCTGCCCACCGAACATGACCTTGCGGCGGAATTCGAGGTCTCGCGCCCCATCGTGCGCGAGGCGCTGAAGCGGCTGCGCGATCAGGGGCTGATCTATTCGCGGCAGGGTTCGGGCAGTTTCGTCCGCTCCATCGGGCTGAAGCAGCCGCTTGGCTTTGGCCAACTGGAGAATGTCTCAGACCTGCTGAACTGCTACGAATTTCGCATCACGATGGAGCCGGAGGCGGCGGCGCTGGCCGCCGACCGCCATGACGAGGCGTCATTGGCGGCGATTGCCGGCGCGCTGGATCTGATGCGGGATGCGACCAACCGGCAAAGCCACCGCGAGGATGCCGATTTCCAGTTCCATCTGGCCATCGCGAATGCGTCGGAGAACAGCTATTTTTCCACCGCGATGCAGGCGCTGAAGGACCATATCGCCGTGGGCATGCGGTTCCACGGCGCCTCGGTCAAGCGCGAGGCCTCGGGGCTGATGCGGGTGTTCGGAGAGCACAGCGCGATTTTCGAAGCGATCCGCGGCCATGACGGCGACCGCGCACGCGATCTGATGCGGGAGCACCTCTTGGGATCGCGCGAGCGGCTGTTCGAACGTCGCAGGCCCGAGACCGAGGCGGAAGGTCTGCCGGGCTGAGCGCGCAGGGGGCGCTGCCCCCGTCGCGTGCCGCGACTCCCCCGGGATATTTGGACAAACTGGAAAGGGGCAGAGTCAGTCTGCGCCTTAGTCCGCGCCGATGAAACGGGCAAGTTTGCCCAGCGTCTGCTGGCCCAGTTCCACCGCGCCAAAGCCTTTGGCCTCCTGAAACTCGGCTTTGGTTGAGAAGACCATGCCCAGTGTCACCCGCGTCGCATCGCCGTCATCTTCGAAGGCGGCCCAGGCATCGGCGTGTTTCGGGCCGTTTTCGCCCCACAGGAGTGCATAATGCAGCCGGTCCTTGGGGTGGATCAGGTGATAGAGGTGGTGGTTGGGAAAGACCGTGCCGTCCGGTGCGATCATGTCAAAGACCCATTCGCCGCCGGTGCGCAGGTCGATGCGCTGTGTCCGGCAGGAAAATCCGTCCGGCCCCCACCATTGCGGCAGGGTCTCCGGGCTGGTCCAGGCGCGCCAGACTTTCGCGCGGCGGGCGCGGATGCGGCGTTGCAGGATCATGGTCCGGTCGGCCACACCGGCCAGATTGTCGAGGCCCGCGTTGAAGCCCTGCCGGTAGCCCGCCTCCATATCCGCGGCGAGAGAGGAGAGTTGCACCGTGACGGTCAGGCGGCTGCCCTCGCCCTCGGCGGCCATTTCGGCGGTGACGAGCGCGGTGGACTGCACCACGCCGGCGGTCGAAATCACCTCGTAAGCCACGCTGCGTTGTGCGGGTTGCAAATCCAGCCAACCCGCCTCGCATCTGATGTCGGGCTGGCCCTCGACCTTGCAGAGCGAGATTTCGCGGCCGCCGATGCGGGTGTCGGCCTCCAGGAATTCGACGGTGACCGCGGGTGAGGGCGCGGCCCAGACGGCGCGGGCGGCGGGGGCGGTCCAGGCCTGCCAGAGCGTGGCGACCGGGGCTGCGATCTGCCGTTCGAAGCTGAGGGTGGCAAAGCCGTTGCGCATGGGGCGGTCCTCCGGGGGCGAAAATGCTTAGCGTTTCGTCTAACTATATCGCGGTATCTTCGGCGGGCAAGACCAAGTTTTCGGCATCCGCAGCTTTGGTTTGCGCAAAGGAAAACGGCGCCCGAAGGCGCCGTCAGAGGTCCGGTTCAGTCTGTTTCAGAACGCGGCGCGATAGAGGGAGAGCACGTCCTCCACGCTCATCTCGCGCGGGTTGTTGTCCATCAGGCGGCGGATGGCATGGGCGTCTTCGGCAAAACGCGGCAGCTGGTCCTCGGTCGCGCCGTTCTTCGACAGCTGCATCTCTACCCCCAGATCGGCGCAGAAGCCATGGGCGGCCTTTTGCAGCCCCTCATCCGCGGCGCGGTCGGCAAGGCCCAGAAAGCCCACCACTTCGGCGGTCTTGGCCGCGGCCACGCTTTCGTTGAAGGCCAGCACATGCGGGAAGATGATCGCATTGGCGAGGCCGTGCGGCAGGTGCAGGAGCGTGCCCAAGGGATAGGCCAGCGCATGACCGGCGGCGGTGTTCACCGGGCCAAGGCAGATGCCGCCGTAGAAGCTGGCCAGCATCATGCCTTCGCGCGCTTCGGTGTCCTGTCCGTCGCGCACGGCGCGGACAAGGTATTTGCCGACCAGATCAATGCCCATCCGGGCATAGCCGTCGATCACCGGATGGGCATTCTTGTTGGTGAAGGCCTCGACGCAATGCGCCATGGCGTCGATCCCGGTCGCGGCGGTGACGGCGGGGGGGACAGAGAAGGTCAGGACCGGGTCCAGCACCGCCAGATCGGCGATCAGATGCGGGCTTTCGACCGCGATCTTGTTGCCCTTGCCCGGATCGGTGATCAGCGCGCGGATGCCGGCCTCGGACCCGGTGCCGGCGGTGGTGGCGATCTGCACCAGACGGCTGCGCCGCCCGGCCACCTTGTTCGGCCCGGCCACATCGGCCAGCGTCTGGCTGCCGTCCCACATCGCGGCGACCAGCTTCGCCACATCCATGACCGAGCCGCCGCCCAGACCGATGACCAGATCGGGGCGGGCGGTCTTGGCCGCAGTCATCGCGCTGTCGAAGGTAATGATGTCCGGCTCACCCGGGATGGCGTCGAAGACGGTGACGCTGCCCTTCAGGCCCAGACGATCCACGAAGCCCGCGGTGTGCGGGGTGGCCAGCACGAAGATGCGGGCGGCGTCCGCGGCCCAGTCGCCGACACGGGCGCTGGCGTTTGCGCCGATCTCCAGCCGCTTCGGCTGGTGGAGCGTGATGATGCGCGACAGGCTCATGCCGGTTCACCTGCTTCCAGCCGGTCCATCGTGGCCCAGACCTTCTCGGCTTCTTCCCGCGACAGGGGCGAGAAGGGCGGGTGCACGTTCAGCCAGCCCATGTCACCCCGGCGCTTGGCCAGCATGGTCTTGACGGTGGGCAGTTGGGTGTAGCTGTTCGTCAGGTTGCGCCAGGCGACGATCACGTCCTGCGCGGCCTTGACCTCATCCGCCTTGACCGGGTTGTTCCAGTGGTCATAGACCACCCGCAGCTCGCGCGCGACGACGTTCGAACTGGCGGTGATGCAGCCCGCACCGCCGCCCTGCAGCACCGGCAGCAGCAGCGGGTCAGCCCCGGCCAGCACGCCAAAACCCGGGAAGCGGGCCGAGATCGCATGCATGTTCTCGATCTTGCCGTCCGAGTCCTTGATGCCCACGACCGTGTCGGGGAATGCCTTGACCAGCATCTCGATCAGGGAATGGCTGATCGGGACGCCGGTCAGCAGCGGGATGTGGTAGAGGACGATCTTCAGCCGGTCATCGTTCACCTTTTCGATGATCTGGGCGTAAAAGCGGAACAGGCTCTCGTCCGAAAAGGCGGTGTAGTAGAAGGGCGGGAGGAGGACCACGCCCTTCACCCCGGCCTGCACGGCGTGGCGGGTCATTTCGACCGCATCCGTGACCGCGCAGGAGGAGGTGCCGGGGATAAGCTGTTCGGGAAGCGTGCCGCCTTTCAGCGCGGCATCGACCAGATCCATCCGCTCGCGCACGCCGAAGCTGTTCGCCTCACCGGTGGAGCCGAGCATGGCGATGCCGTGGCAGCCTTCGTCGATCAGCGCCTTGGTGTGTTTGCCGAACAGGTCCAGATCGGGCGTGCCGTCGGATTTCAGCGGGGTGGCGGCGGCGCAATAGACGCCCTGAATGGCGAAGCTCATTTCGTTCCTCCCGAAACCAGTTTGCGGGCATAGGCGATGGCGGACAGCATGTTGCCGTGATTGGCGATGCCCTTGCCGGCGATGTCGAAAGCGGTGCCGTGGTCGACCGAGGTGCGGTCGATCGGCAGTTCGACCGAGACGTTCACCGCATCGTCGAATGCCACCAGCTTGATCGGGATATGGCCCTGATCGTGATATTGCGCGATCACCAGATCGAAGGCGCCGTTATAGGCGCGGTGGAACACCGTATCGGCCGAGATCGGGCCGTGGGCGTCGATCCCTTCCTCGCGCGCCAGCGCAACGGCGGGCACCAGCTGTTCCATATCCTCGGTGCCGAACAGCCCGTTTTCGCCGCAATGCGGGTTCAGCCCCGCCACGGCGATGCGCGGGGCGGCAATGCCGATGCGCTTCAGATGGTTGTTCCCGGCGCGGATCGTGGCCAGCACCCGCTCGGTCGTGGAGCGCCGGATCGCTTCTTGCAGCGAGACATGGGTGGAGACGTGGATCACCTTCAGCCGGTCCGAGGCGAGCAGCATATAGGCTGCTTTCGCATTGGTCAGGCTGCGCAGCATGCCGGTGTGGCCGTCGTAATGGTGGCCCGCAAGGTTCAGCGCCTCCTTGTTGATCGGCGCGGTGACGATGCAGCCGATTTCACCCGCCTCGGCGTCGCGGACGGCCTTCTCGATGAATTTGAACGCGGCATCGCCCGCGACGGGGGACAGCTGGCCCCAGGGCAGCGGGGCGCCGTCATAGTCGATGTTGACGACGTGGCCGTCCAGATCGACCTCCACGCCGACCGCGGCCTTCGCGGCCTCCAGCGTGGCGCGGTTGCCGTAGATCCGGGTCCGGGCCTTGTCTTCGGCGGACATGCCCGCCAGCGCCTTGACGCTGATTTCTGGTCCGACACCGGCGGGGTCGCCCATGGTGATGCCGATGATGTCGCTCATGCGCGGGTCTCCGTCAGGGATGCGGTCCAGCCCGGCGCCAGCCGGACATATTTGATGGCGCGGCGGTGGTAGGTATAGGCCAGATGCAGCGCGCCATCCGGTCCTTCCAGCAGCCAGGGATAGGACATTTCCTTGTTCCGCCCGTCGAGGCTGTCGTTCGAGGTGCAGGTGCCCGGCCCGTCTTCCACCAGCAGGCGCAGCGGGAAGGTCTGACCGCCGTCCTCGGAGACCGAGACGGTGACCGGCGCGCGCGGCACGCCCCAGACCGGCACGCAGCCGCCGGTCGGGTCAGCATCGGGCCGGGCATCATCTTCGCCCAGCTCGTCATACAGCGAGGCGCGGCGGTCAGACGACATGGCGGCATTGACCGGGTTGCCGATCACGGCCACGCGGCCATCCGCCAGCCGGATCGCGGCGATTGAGGAATTGTTGTTCGGCAGGTCGGTCGCCACCGGCGCGGCCCATGTGCGCCCGCCATCCGTGCTGTCCGAACGGTGAACGAAATCGGCCTGACGGCGGCGATAGAAGGCGGCCAGACGACCATCGCCCAGATCGACCGGGCTCATATGTACCGACCCGATGGACGCGGGCACATCCTCCAGCACCCAGCTCGCGCCATTGTCCTTCGACACGCCGACATTCGCGGTGTCATGACTGCCGTTCCATTTCTGTCCGGGGCGCTGCACGCAGCGGAAGATCGGCAGCAGCCAGGCGCCATCGTCGCGCACCACAACCGGCGCCCGGACGAAACAGCCGCGCGGCAGGTCCAGATAGCGGCCTTCCTCTGCCGTTACCGTGGCGCCTTCGCGCGACAGCCGTGCCATGCGGATGCGGCATTCATCCTGATTGCCCGAGGGCTGCGAGGTGTGGAACAGCCACAGTTTGCCGTCGGGTGCGGCAAAGATCACCGGGTTCTGTTCGGAATGGTCGGGGTCGTGGCTCAGCACCTGCGCCGGTCCCCATTCCGCTGCGCCCGGCAGCAGGACCGAGGCGTGGATCGAGATGTCCGACTTCCCCTCCAGCGTGCCGCCGAACCACGCGCAGATCAGCGCGCCATCGGGGCAGAGATGCAGGAAGGCGGCGTGATTCTGCACCTTGGGCGAGGGCAGAAGCGCGGAAACGGCCCCATTGCCAGCGGGTTGCAGGATGCCGGTCATGGCGGCGGCGATATCGGACGGGGTCATGTCGCCCTCCCAAGCGAAAACTGGAGGCCATCGAGCCGGAAAAACACAAAGTTGTCAAGTTGAAGGATGTTGTTTTTAATGAGATGATAGATTGAAGTCAAAAAAAATAACGTAAAATCATTGTGTTATGTCCGTATAAAACTGTCCCACGCCGTTACAGGTAATCTTGGATTGACAAACTTTGTCCCAGACCTCAATTTGGTCTCACGGGATGGAGGGTCCCGGAATCGGAGGACTGCATGACCCGCACCGGGACAACCGGACAATCCGCGCTTCTGGCGGTCGGGCTGGCTGCCATGGGCGCCTGCCTGTCTGCCGTGGATGCGGCCATCGTGCGGGCGCTGAATGGCGGCGTGCATCCTTTCGTGATCGGCTTTTTCCGGGCGGCCTTCGGGGCGCTGGCGGTGCTGCCTCTGGCGCTTTGGCGGCCGTCTCTGCTCCGCAGTGTCTATCCGGTCCGGCAGCATGCGCTGCGGGCGGGGCTGAAGCTGGTGGCGCTGATCGCCTTCTTCGCGGCCTTTGCCATCGGCCCGCTGACCGATGTGACGGCCATTGCCTTCACCTCACCCGTTTTCGTGGTGATCGGCGCAGCCTTTATGCTGGGAGAGCGTCTGGGGGCGCTGCGGATCCTGGCAATCGCGGTGGGCTTCGCTGGCGCGCTGGTGGTGGCGGGGCCTGCGGGCACCGGGCTGACATGGGCCATCGGCTTTGCCCTGTCCGGCGCGATCATGCAGGCGGTGATCCAGCTGATGCTGAAATCCATGTCCTCGGGCGACAGTACCGCGACGCTGGTGATCTGGAACCTGTTCCTGACCGTGCCGATGGCCGCGCTGGTCGCGTTGCCGGTCTGGACGACGCCCACGCTTCACGAATTCGGCCTTCTGGCGCTGCAGGGCGTGCTGGGGGCCATCTGCATGGCGCTGATGACCCATGCCTTCAGCCTGGCCGATGCCTCGATCGTGGCGCCGGTCGATTTCCTGCGGCTGCCGCTGATCGCCCTGATGGCCTGGATGCTGTTTTCCGAAACGGCGCGGGCCAGCACCTGGGTGGGCGGCGGGCTGATCTGTGCCGCGGCCCTGATTGCCTCGCGCGCCTCCGGGCGGGCGCGGAAACCTGACTGAATCCGATAAAACGGGAGGAGAGAGAACATGAAGAAGACTTTGCTCTGGGGCGCGCTGGCGACAGCCACGGCGATGTCCCCGGCCTTTGCGCAGGACGTGAAGATCGTCCTGAACGAAGAGGCCGACGTGCTGGAGCCCTGCATGGCCACCCGGTCCAACGTGGGCCGGATCACCATGCAGAACATCAACGAGACGCTGACCTATCTGGACATCAAGGGTGGCACCGGCCTGCAGCCGAAGCTGGCCGAAAGCTGGACCCAGAACGAGGACGGGTCGTGGCGGTTCGTCCTGCGTCAGGGCGTGACCTTCTCGGACGGCACGACCTTTGACGCGAAGGACGTGAAGCATTCGTTCGACCGCGCCATGGATCCGGCGATCACCTGCGAAGTGCCGCGCTATTTCGGCGGCATGACCGTTTCGGCGGAAGTGGTGGATGACTACACCATCGACTTCAAGGCGGACCCGGTGCAGCCGATCCTGCCGCTGCTGCTGACGCTGCTGACCATCGTTCCCGAGGAAACCCCGGTCGAGTTCATCCGCGAACCCGTCGGCACCGGCCCCTTCGCGCTGACCGAATGGACCCCGGGCCAGCAGATCGTGCTGACCGCCCGCGATGACTATTGGGGCGACAAGCCCGCCGTGACCACCGCCACCTATCTGTTCCGCGCCGATCCGGCCGTCCGTGCTGCCATGGTCGCCACCGGCGAGGCGGATATCGCGCCGTCGATCTCGGCGCTGGATGCCACCAATGCGGCGACGGATTTCTCCTATCTGGATTCGGAAACCGTCTACATGCGGCCCGATACCACGATCAAACCCTTCGACGATGTGCGCGTCCGCAAGGCCGTGAACATGGCCATCGACCGCGAGGCCTTCCTTGGCACGCTGGTGCCCGAAGGAACGCTTCTGGCCACCGCCGTCTACCCGCCGCCGACGCTGGGCTGGAACCCTGATGTCAAGGTCTGGGCCTATGATCCCGACGGCGCCAAGGCGCTGCTGGAAGAGGCCAAGGCCGAAGGCGTGCCGGTCGACACCCCGATCACGATCGTCGGGCGCACCGCGAACTTCCCGAACAACGTGGAAATTCTGGAAGCCATCCAGCAGATGCTGCAGGATGTCGGCCTGACCGTCGAGGTGAAGTTCTACGAAGTGGCGGAATTCGAAGGGATCTATTCGAAGCCCTATCCCGAAGGCCGGGGCCCGCAGCTGGTCACCGCGATGCATGACAATTCGAAAGGCGATCCGTCCTTCTCGATGTACTTCAAATATGCCTCGGACGGCCGTCAGTCCGGCATCTCGGACCCGAAGGTCGATGACCTGATCAACCGGGCGCAGGCCGCGACCGGCGACGAGCGGGCCGCTCTGTGGAAAGAGCTTCAGGCCTATCTGCACGACGAAGTCGTCGCCGATGTCCTGCTGTTCCACATGGTCAGCTTCTCCCGCGTGGCCGAGCGTCTTGACTGGGCGCCCACCATGGCCACCAACTCGATGCTGCCGCTCTCGGACATCAAGTTCAAATAAGCGTCCTGCGGCGGGGGCTGCCCTCCCGCCGCATCACCCAGGGGGCCACGATGCTGGTTTTCATTCGCAAACGGGCCTTTGCCAGCCTGATTTCGCTTGTGCTGCTGATCGTGGCAGTCTTCTTCCTGTCGCGTCTGACCGGCGATCCGGCGGCGCTGTATCTGCCCTCCGAAGCCTCCGAGGAAATGCGCCAGCAGTTCCGCGAGGTTCATGGCCTGAACGACCCGATCATGGTCCAGTTCGGCCGCTATATCTGGGACCTGCTGCATCTGGACATGGGCGAGTCGATCCGCAAGGCGCGCCCCGCCTTTGACGTGGTCATCGAATCCTTCTGGTGGACCCTGCAGCTCGCGGTCATCACCATGTCGCTGGTCACCGCCGCCGCCATCGTCATCGGTTCGCTTGCGGCGTTCCGGGCGGGCGGGTTCTTTGACCGGGTGGCTTCGGTCACCTCGCTGATCGGTGCCTCGGCCCCGGATTTCTGGGTGGCCATCGTGGGCATCGTGGTCTTTGCCGTGGGTCTGGGCTGGGTGCCCACCTCGGGGACCGGATCGGTCTGGCACTGGATCCTGCCTGTGGCGGTGCTGTTCATCCGTCCCTTCGGCCTGATCGTGCAGGTCGTGCGCGGGTCGATGATCACGGCGCTGTCCTCAGCCTATGTGAAGACCGCGCGGGCCAAGGGCGTGAAATCCCGGCCCATCATCTTTGTGCATGCCCTGCGCAATGCCATGCTGCCCGTGATCACCGTGATCGGCGATCAGGCGGCGGCACTTCTGAACGGGGCGGTGATTGTCGAGACGATCTTCGGCTTCCCCGGTGTGGGCAAGCTGATGATCGATTCCATCCTGCAACGCGATTTCAATGTGGTGCTGGCCGCGATCATGGTCACCGCCATCGCCATCTTCCTGATGAACCTGCTGATCGACCTGGCGTATTCGCTGCTCGATCCCCGCATCCGGCACTGAGGGGCCAGAGATGACGCATATCAACACCATTCCTGACGAGCCGAAGCCGCTGGTGCGCTTTGCCCGGATGCTCTGGGCCGACAAATTCGCGCTGGTCGCGGTGCTGTTCCTGCTGGTCATCCTGATCATGGCGGTGATCGGGCCGGCCTGGCTGGACGCGGCCGCCCAGAAGCAGAACCTGCGCGGCCGCAATGCCCCCCCGTTCGAATGGGATCGCGGCTGGCTTTGGGTTTTCGGGGCCGATGCACTTGGCCGCCCGCTTCTGGCGCGGATCATCGTGGCCACGCAGAACACCATGATGGTGGCCGCGGGCGCGGTGCTGTTCTCGGCCATCATGGGCACGGTGCTGGGGCTGATCGCGGGCTATGCGGGCAAGCGCACCAGTCAGGTGATCCTGCGGCTGGCCGATGTGATCATGTCCTTTCCGTCGCTGCTGATCGCGGTCGTCGTGCTCTACATCCTCGGTCCCTCGGTCTCTAACCTGATCATCGTGCTCTCGATCACCCGGATCCCGGTCTATCTGCGCACCACCCGCGCCGAAGTGCTGGAAATCCGCGAACGGATGTTCGTGCAGGCGGCCAAGGTGATGGGCGCCTCCTCCCGGCGGATCATCTTCCGGCACATTCTGCCCGTGGTGCTGCCCACGCTGATGACGATTGCCACGCTGGACTTCGCCTTCGTCATGCTGGCCGAAAGCTCGCTCTCGTTCCTGGGCATCGGCATTCAGCCGCCGGACATCACCTGGGGCCTGATGATCGCGCAGGGCAAGCAATACCTGACCAATGCCTGGTGGCTGTCGTTCTGGCCGGGTCTGGCCATCATCCTGACCACGCTGTCGCTGAACCTTCTGTCCAACTGGATGCGGATTGCGCTGGACCCGACGCAGCGCTGGCGTCTGGAAATGCGCCAGACCAAGAAAGGGGCCGAGGCATGAGCCATCTTCTGGAAGTCCGCAACCTTTCGGTCGAATTCCACACCGCGGCCGGCACGGTGAAGGCGGTGAAGAACGTCAGCTTCGCGCTGGACCGTGGCGAGACGCTGGCGATCCTGGGTGAAAGCGGATCGGGCAAGTCGGTGTCGTCTTCGGCGATCATGAACCTGATCGACATGCCGCCGGGCCGCATCACCAGCGGCACGATCCTGTTCGACGGGCGTGATCTGCTGTCGATGCCCGCGGCCGCCCGGCGCGAGATCAACGGCAAGCGCATCGCCATGATCTTTCAGGACCCGCTCAGCCACCTGAACCCGGTCTACACCGTGGGCTGGCAGATCGAAGAGGCGCTGACCGCGCATGGCGCCACCGCCGCCGCCGCCCGGGCCGAGGCCTTGCGTCTGGTCACCCGGGTGGGCATCCCCAACCCGGCGGCCAGCCTGAAGAAATACCCGCATGAGTTTTCCGGCGGCCAGCGGCAGCGGCTGATGATCGCCATGGCGCTGGCGCTGAAGCCGGACCTTCTGATCGCGGATGAGCCGACCACGGCGCTGGACGTGACCGTTCAGGCCGAGGTTCTGGCCCTGCTGGACGAATTGCAGCAGGAAACCGGCATGGGCATCCTGATCATCACCCATGATCTTGGCGTGGTGGCCGAGATCGCCGACCGGGTCGTGGTGATGAACGCGGGCGAGGTGGTCGAGACCGGCCCCACCCGGCAGGTCTACAAGAACCCCTCGCATCCCTATACCAAAAAGCTGATCGGTGCCGCGCCGGGCAAGGGCGAGATGCACGCCCCGCTGCCCGCGGGTCAGCCGGTCCTGTCGGTCAAGAATGCGCGCAAGGTCTATGGCGAATTCACCGCGGTCGAGAGCGTATCCTTCGATCTGATGCCGGGGGAGACACTGGCCATCGTGGGCGAGTCGGGCTCGGGTAAATCCACCGTGGCGAAGATGATGCTGCGGCTGGAAGAGCCATCGGGCGGGCAGGCTTTGTGGAAGGGGCGGGACCTGTTCTCCATGCCGCCGGCCGAGCTGTATAAGCTGCGGCGCGAGTTGCAGATGGTGTTCCAGGACCCGACGCAAAGTCTGAATCCCCGGATGACTGTCTGGCAGCTGATCACCGAGGCCTGGATCATCCACCCCGAAATCCTGCCCAAGGAAAAGTGGAAGGCCCGCGTGGCCGAACTGCTGGCGCAGGTCGGGCTGAAGCCCGAGATGGCCAGCCGCTATCCGCACCAGTTCTCGGGCGGGCAGCGGCAGCGCATCGCCATTGCCCGCGCGCTGGCGCTGGAGCCGCAGCTGATCATCTGTGACGAGGCGGTGTCGGCGCTGGATGTGTCGGTGCAGGCGCAGGTGATCGAGCTGCTGGACGGGCTGCGCAAGAATCTGGGCATCAGCTTTATCTTCATCGCGCATGACCTGCCGGTGGTGCGCGACTTTGCCGATCATGTGATGGTCATGCAGAAGGGCCGGGTGGTCGAGCTGGGCACCGTGGCTCAGGTGTTCGGCGCCCCGCGCGAGGTCTATACGCAGCGCCTGCTGGCCGCCGGTCTGGACCCCGACCCGGATGTTCAGGCCGAACGCCGCGCCGCGCGGGCGGCACTGGCGGCGGGGTAACCCGCGCCCCAGACCCGGACCGCCTCCCGCTGCAGGGTGGCGGCCTCGGCCCGGCTCAGGCGGTCCAGCGCCTTGGACTCACATCCGGTGTCCCGGATCGCCCGCGCCCACAGGCGGCGGAGGCTGCGGGCGCTCCACGGCAGGGCGGCGGTGGCCGCCCATGCGCGCAGGGCTGCGGGCAGGGCATCATGCTGGCGCATGGGGTTCGCTGCCCGCAAGCGGGCGCGGGGGGAGGACAGGTTCCTCATGCCGCCTGCGCGCCCCAGCGGGGGAAGGGGTCTTCCAGCCCTGCCCATGCGTCCAGCGTCATGCCTGCCGCAGGCATCAGCGCGCCGTCCAGCGCCGCGCGGATCGCCACCTCGTCCAGGCCCGCGCCGATGAAGACGATCTCTTGCCGCCGGTCGCCCCACGGCTCCTGCCATTTCGCGGCCACCTCCTGCAGCGCATCCGGGTGCTGCGGCCAGCGGTCCAGCGGCACGCCCGCCCACCATCGGCCCAAGGGCGAGACGGAGGATACCGCGCCCGCCAGCGAGAATTCGGCCACCCAATCGGGCCGGGTGGCGATCCAGAAATGCCCCTTGGCGCGGATCACGCCGGGTAGGGCGCCGTTCAGCACCGCATGCAGCCGCGCCGGATGGAACGGGCGCCGCGCGCGATAGACGAAAGAGGTGATGCCGTATTCCTCGGTCTCGGGCGTATGGTCGGCAAAGCCATACAATTCCTGCGCCCAAAGCGGATGCATCGACGCCCGGTCAAAGTCGAAAAGCCCGGTGTCAAAGATCTGCTCCGCCGCCACGCGGGAGTGGTCGGTTTCGATCAGCCGGGCCTCGGGGTTCAGCGCGCGGATGATCTTGCGCGCAGCCTCAGCCCGCTCCGGCCCGGCATCGGACACCTTGTTCAGGATCACCACATCGGCGAATTCGATCTGCTCGGTCAGCAGGTTGACCAGAGAGCGGTCATCCTGCGGCCCAAGGCTCTCTCCCCTGTCAGCCAGAAAATCATGGCTGGAGAAGTCGCGCAGCAGGTTGATCGCATCGACCACGGTGACCATCGTGTCCAGCCGCGCCACATCCGACAGGCTGTTCCCCTCGGCATCGCGGAAATCGAAGGTGGCGGCCACCGGCAGCGGCTCGGCAATACCGGTGGATTCGATCAGCAGGTAGTCGAACCGCCCCTCGGCGGCCAGACGGCGCACCTCGGTCAAGAGGTCATCACGCAGGGTGCAGCAGATGCAGCCGTTCGACATCTCGACCAGCTTTTCCTCGCTGCGGGACAGGCTGGTGCCTTCGCGCACCAGATCGGCGTCAATGTTCACCTCGGACATGTCGTTGACGATCACCGCCACCCGCCGGCCGTCGCGGTTGTTCAGCACGTGGTTCAGCAGGGTGGTCTTTCCGGCCCCCAGAAAGCCGGACAGGACGGTGACGGGCAGGCGGGGATCGGGCATGGCTTTGACCTCATAATGTAATAACATTACATATATGCCTACCGAAAAGCCCGCAAGCGCAAGAATGCAGGCCGCAATCAGACTTTCAGCAAATTCAACAGGGGATCGAAGGCATAAAGCGCAGCCCGCCGACCGGACGAAGGCTCCAGTGTCCGGAGAAATCCCGCCTCGACAAGGCGGCGCGAGAGTGTCCGCGCCGAATGCGGCGGAATGCCGGAGCGTTCCACAAAGCGGTCATTGCGGAAGACCGGACTGGCAAAGATGTAGTCGAGCGCCCGGTCATGGTATTGTGAGGCCAACAGGGCCTGGAACCTTTCGCGCCAGTCGGTATAGAGGGTCTGGATCGCGTCGGCTGTGGCGATGTTGTGCCGGGCCTGCTCATGCAGGGCGGTCAGAAAGAAAATGACCCAGCCGGTCCAGTCCTCCGTGGCCGAGACCTGCCGCATCCGTTCGATATACTCATCCTTATGGCTCTCGAAATAGCCTGACACAAAGAAATGCGGCTGGCTGAGAAGTCCCAGCTGCCACAGCATCAGCGTGATCAGCATGCGGCCGATCCGCCCGTTGCCGTCCTCGAACGGGTGCAGCGCTTCGAATTCGACATGCGCAATCGCAGTGCGCAAAAGCGGGCGCGGATTGGGGGCGCCGATGAAGGCCACAAGCTTCTGCATGGCCGGGCCAAGATGCTCGGGCGGGATCGGGACAAAGCGCACGACACGGCTGCGTTCATCACCGATGTAGTTCTGTTCGGCCTTGTAACTGCCCGGATTTCTATGAGCACCGCGTCCGAAGGACAGCAATATCTGATGGATCGAGCGGATCAGGTGCTCGGACAAAGGCTGGCCTGCGCGCAGGGCGTCTTCTGCCATGCGCATGGCCCGGGAATAGAGGAAAGTCTCGACATCATCGTTTCGGGCTTCGCGGTAGGGGTCCGGTGTCGCGGCATCCTCTTCCGCCTCCAGACGGTAGACCTCTTCGATGGTCGAGATGGTGTTTTCCATGCGCGATGAGGATACGGCATCCTGCCGACGCAACGGAGACAGCAGCAATGCGCTGTTGATCATGCCTTTCAGCTTTTCGTCATAGCGCGCCAGCGAGGTCGCGGCATCTTCCAGCGCGGGCAGCAGCGCCTCGTAATCAAGGGCCTGCGGGGGAAACTGTCCGGCGTGATAGTGCACTGCCTGCGACAGGTCGAGTGGTTTGATGGATAAGATTTGCTCTCCTGATAACATCAACCTGTCTTGCTGCGAGCCTAACAACAGCTAGTCAGGTTGACAATACGGAGATGCCGTATTGATATCATCAAACTGTTTTGCTGCGAGTTTGCACGCAGCGAGCCGGTTTGCCGCGATTCCATGGTAGGTCCGATAAACACAAAGGCCCCGGTTTCCCGGGGCCTTTGCTGGTTCTGCGGAAAGGGATCAGCCTTCGGCCGACTCTTCCTTGTCCTTCTTCTCGGGGGCGATTTCTTCGCCGGTCTCCTGATCGACCATCTTCATGCCAAGGCGCACCTTGCCGCGGTCGTCAAAGCCCAGAAGCTTGACCTTCACTTCCTGACCTTCCTTCAGAATTTCGTTCGGATGGTTCAGGCGCTTGTTGGCGATCTGGGACACGTGGACCAGACCGTCGCGCTTGCCGAAGAAGTTCACGAAGGCGCCGAAATCGACCAGCTTCACCACCTTGCCGGTGTAGACCTGGCCTTCTTCCGGCTCGGCCACGATCGACCAGATCATGTCATAGGCCTTCTTGATGGCCTTCTGGTCGTTCGAGGCGATCTTGATCACGCCGTCATCGTTGATGTCGACCTTGGCGCCCGACACTTCCACGATCTCGCGGATGACCTTGCCGCCCGAGCCGATGACTTCCCGGATCTTGTCGGTCGGGATCGACATGGTTTCGATCTTCGGCGCATATTCCGAGAAGCCCTGCGGCGCCGACAGCGCCTTGTTCATCTCTTCCAGAATGTGCAGACGGCCGTCCTTGGCCTGCGCCAGAGCCTGCGCCATGATCTCGGGCGTGATGCCCGCGACCTTGATGTCCATCTGCATCGTGGTGATGCCCGCCGCGGTGCCCGCAACCTTGAAGTCCATGTCGCCGAGGTGATCCTCGTCGCCAAGGATGTCGGTCAGCACGGCCCAGCGGCCGTCTTCTTCCAGGATCAGGCCCATGGCCACACCGGCCACCGGCGCCTTCAGCGGAACGCCCGCATCCATCATGGCGAGCGAGCCACCGCAGACCGACGCCATCGAAGAGGAGCCGTTGGATTCGGTGATCTCGGACACGACGCGGACGGTGTAGGGGAAGTCGGTCGCCGCGGGCAGAACCGCCTGCAGCGCGCGCCATGCCAGCTTGCCATGGCCGATTTCACGACGGCCGGGCGAACCCACGCGGCCCACTTCGCCGACCGAATAGGGCGGGAAGTTGTAGTGCAGCAGGAAGTTGGAGCGGTAGTTGCCGTTCAGCGCGTCGATGATCTGCTCATCCTCGCCGGTGCCAAGGGTGGTCACGACCAACCCTTGGGTTTCCCCGCGGGTGAACAGCGACGAGCCATGGGCGCGCGGCAGAACGCCGGTTTCCGCGACGATCGGACGGACGGTCTTGTTGTCGCGGCCGTCGATCCGGGCGCCACCGTTGATGATGTCGCCGCGCAGGATCGAGCTTTCCAGCTTCTTGATCGCCGAGCCGAGGGTCTTGTCCGCGCGGTCTTCGTCCGACAGGCCGGCCTTGATGGCAGCCACGGCGGCCGAGATCGCGTTGGTGCGTTCCTGCTTGTCGCGCAGCGCGAAGGCGGCGCGCATCTGGGTTTCGCCCGCGGCCACGACCTTGGCATACAGCGCCGAGATATCGGGGGCCTGGAAGTCGAAAGGCTCTTTCGCGGCTTCTTCGGCCAGGTCGATGATCAGGTCGATCACCGGCTGCATCTGCTCGTGGCCGAATTTCACGGCGCCCAGCATTTCGTCTTCGGTCAGCTCATAGGCTTCTGATTCCACCATCATCACGGCGTCTTTGGTGCCGGCGATGACAAGGTCCAGACGCTGCTCGGGGTTGTTGCGCAGCTGCGTCATGTCATCCATGGCGGGGTTCAGAACGTATTGACCGTTCGAGAAGCCCACGCGCGCGGCGCCGATCGGCCCCATGAAGGGCACGCCCGACACGGTCAGCGCGGCCGAGGCGGCGATCATCGCGACGATATCGGGGTCATTCACCAGATCGCAGGACAGAACGGTGGCCATGACCAGCACTTCGTTCTTGAAGCCTTCGACGAACAGCGGACGGCAGGGCCGGTCGATCAGGCGGGAAACCAGCGTTTCCTTTTCCGACGGGCGCGCTTCGCGTTTGAAGAAGCCGCCGGGGATCTTGCCCGCGGCATAGTATTTTTCCTGGTAGTGGACGGTCAGCGGGAAGAAGTCCTGACCTTCCTTCGCCTGCTTGGCGAAGGTCACGTTGGCCATGACCTGCGTCTCGCCCAGCGTGGCGATGACGGAACCATCGGCCTGACGGGCAACTTTCCCCGTTTCCAGCGTGAGCGTTTCGTTGCCCCACTGGATGGATTTCTTGGTAACGTTGAACATGTTCATTTCCTCTCGGGGTCCGGCCCCTGCCGGCAGCCCCGCATCTGGCGGCCCCATTGCCGCCGCCCCAATCCTTTGCATGTGCCCGGGGCCAAGGGCGTCACGTCACAGATGGCGGGGGCCATACAGGAAAACCACCGGGTTGGGAAGCGCGGAGATGTGCGGGCGGTCCGCACAGGGGCCGTCGGGCAGGTTTGAGCCCACACCGGTCCCGCAAACCCACCCAATTATGGCTGGTGCAGTGGTCCGCTGCCAGCCCTTTGCAGACGCTGATGATTGAGCCCCCTTGACCGCCGCACACTTTCATCCACTGTTTAAAAAATAATTCTACACATTATCGGATGACTAGATGGCAGTATATTTTTTCGCTGAGCGGGACCCCGGTGGCGACTGGCGTTATTCGGTCAAGGTTGGCTATTCGAATGATATCCCAAGAAGACTGCGAAACCTTCAGACAGGCAACCCTCGGGAGATCGCTGTCATGGGGTTCATTCGAACAAAGGACCGTGCGGAAGATCGGCGAGTTGAGGCCGATCTGCATAAGCGCCTCAAAGACGATGTGGTGCGTGGCGAATGGTTCAGTGTGGATCCAGAGCAAATCTTCGACGCACTCCATAGCCATTCCACCAACGCATTCCTTGCAACCGAGGGCGATCCTTTCGAAATCATTGGTCTCGATAGTGATGCCATCCCGGTGTACGCCAGTCCTTGGCATTGGGGCGAGTTCGAGGTAGACGAATTCTGCCCGCGCTGTGGCTGGGCTTGCGGTTGGACAGAGGTTGAGACCGCAGGTGGAATGATGTGCCTAGAATGTGGCGCGCACGAAGCACACTACGAGGATAGGGGTGACGAGCCTGACTGGGACTAAGGCACTGGACGTGTTGAGATGAGATGAAGCGGTGTCGCGCGCGGCGATAGGTTGCTGCTGCCACGAAGGTTCGGAACTGCATGTTGCGCCGCAACATTCTAGATGCTGCGTGGGCATGACTTCGCAAATTCTGCTTTCTGCGCGTAGCGGACATTGAGCCCTGACCATGCTGCCAGTGCAGCAAACGAATACTTCGTCCGCAAAGGCCACATCCCGTCTGCTGTCCGGCAGCACATCGCCCGAAACGAAAACGCCCGCAGGTTTCCCCGCGGACGTTTCCATGAAACCTGTGCGACAGGCTCAGCGGCGCAGGCCGAGGCGCTGGATCAGCGACTGGTAGCGGGCTTCGTCCTTCGACTTCAGATAGTCCAAGAGCTTGCGGCGCTGTGCGACCTGCATCAGAAGGCCACGGCGGGAGTGGTTGTCCTTCTTGTGGCTCTTGAAGTGCTCGGTCAGGGTGGCGATGCGCGACGACAGGATGGCGACCTGGACTTCGGGCGAACCGGTGTCGCCTTCCTTGGTCGCGTATTCCTTGATGAGACGCGCTTTTTCTTCGACAGTGATCGACATCGGATGCTCCTTCCGGGTTGGCGTTGACAGCACAGGCCGGGATGTCGTCCAGCAAGGCCCTTGTCCCCTTTGCACAAAGGGGATGCGCGCGCTTAGGGGGATTCCCCGAAAAACGCAAGCTTTTCCTGTCGGCGGCCCCGGTCTTTACCATTTGCCGAAGTTTCGCCGCGTTTGGGGCGCAAGCAGCCGGGGCAGGGGCTTTTTGCCATCGCAGATTCGTGATAGACAGAGAGTCGGTTTTTTCGCTGAATTCAATCGCTTGGCGGAAAATATGGTTAACGCCGCAGGGGTGCGGCGGTGTCGCGGGGTTCGTGGGATGCTGACACTTTTCGGGCTGCTGGGGGCCGTTTTCGCCGGGGTGGTGGCCGAAGGTGCCATCGCCCTGTCCCGCACCGGGGATGAGCCGGAGCCCGAACCCGAAGAGGCGGAGGGCGGACAGGACGGCGGCTCTCTGCTGGAACCGGAAGGGCCGGACGGCATCGTCACCGACGATACGCCCGATGATCCGGATGCGCCGCTGTCGCTGACGGGCGGTGCGGGTGATGACCTGATGGATGGCGGAGACGGTGCTGATCAGATCTCGGGCGGGGCAGGGGATGACCAGATCAATGCCCGGGCCGGCGATGACACGCTGGATGGCGGTGACGGGGCAGACCGGATCTGGGCTGGTGACGGGGATGACTTTGTCACGGGCGGCGCAGGAGCGGACGAACTGCATGGCGGCGAAGGGGCCGATACGCTGACGGGCGATGACGGCGATGACTGGCTGGCCGGCGAAGGGGGCGATGACAGCCTGACCGGCGGTGCCGGGGCAGATACCCTGCTGGGCGGCACCGGCGCGGATACGTTGTCAGGCGGTGATGGCGATGACTGGCTGGCCGGGGGGGAGGGCGATGACAGCCTGACCGGCGGGTTCGGCTCTGACACGCTGGATGGCGGCGCTGGCGCGGACACCTTGCGCGGGGCCTTTCCCGATGCCGATGACGGCGAGGTGGATTTTCTGAATGGCGGCGACGGGGATGATGAGCTGCATCTCGGCGCCGGGGACTTTGGTCATGGCGGGGCGGGATCGGATGACTTTGTCCTGACGCAATGGCTGGATGAAGGCGGCTATGCCACGATTTCGGATTACGACTCGGCCGAGGATCAGATCGTCGTGGTCTTCGATCCCGCCAGCCATGCCGACCCGCAGCTGAGTGTGGAGCCGTCCGAGGACGGCAGTTCGACCCAGATCATGCTGGACGGTCAGCCGGTGGCGATCGTCAACGGCCCTGTGGATGTTCAGGACATCCGGTTGCTGGCGGCCTGATCCCAGGGCGTGGGCGCAAGATCCATGGCGCGATAGAGCGGGTGGAACGGCTGGCCCTGCTGCGTCAGCCCCAGGTGGTATAGTGGCCGCCCGCTGGCCCGCAGCAGCGCCAGCACCCGCGCCGCCCGGTTCAGAAGCCCGCCGTGATTGCCCCAGGCGCAAAGGACGGCACCGGCCTGCCGCGCGGCGTCGGACAGGATCCGGTCATTCTCCGGCCCGACCGGATCTTCCGCCACAGACAAGGCGCGGGGATAGGGGCTGCGCAGGGCGAAGAGGTTGACCACCGCTAAGCCCGGTGCCCCCATGCGGCGGGCGCGGGCCTCGCAGCGCGCAATGGTCGGGTCATTCGCCAGTTCACTGGCGGTGGAAGGGTTCAGCATCACGAACAGCCAGCCCGGCCCGTCGCCCCAGTGCCGTGACAGCCGGTAGCGGTAGGCGCCACAGTCGGAATACAGCGCCTCGGACAGGATCTCCCCGCTCCGGTGCGTCCGCCGGATCACCGGTTGAACACGCGCGAAGGATGCACTTCGCCGCCCATATAACGGCCAAGGGCCATGGCGCGGCCCTGATGGACGACCCAGACCTCCTCGCCATAAGGCGCCGTGCCCAGCACCTGACCGGGGTTGCCGTTGCGCAGCCGCACCGCCCCTTCTGCGGTGGCCTGCATCTGCGGCAGATCGGTCAACGCCAGCTCCAGCGGCGACAGCAGGCTGTCGATTTCTTCGCTGCGGGCCAGGGCTTCGATCTGGTCCATCGTCACGCCTTTGGCGGCATCGAACGGGCCGGACCATTCCCGGCGCAGCCATTGCACATGGCCCAGACAGCCAAGCGTGCGGCCCAGATCGCGGGCGATGGCGCGGACATAGCCGCCCTTGCCGCAGACCATCTCCAGATCGACATGGTCGGCATCGGGGCGGTCCAGCACGACCAGCCGCTCGACCCACAAAGGCCGGGCGGCAAGATCCATCTCCACCCCTTCGCGGGCAAGGTCATAGGCGCGCTCGCCATCGACCTTGACCGCGGAGACCTGCGGCGGGACCTGCGAAATCTGGCCGCGAAAGGCGGGCAGCGCGGTCTCGATCTGCACATCATCGGGCCGCAGGGCCGAGGTTTCGGTGACCGTGCCAGAGGCATCATCCGTGCTTGTCGCCGCGCCGAAGGTGACGCGGAACCGATAGCATTTCAGCGCATCGGCCACGACCGGCACGCATTTGGTCGCCTCGCCCAGGGCCACGGCCAGAACGCCGGTGGCATCGGGGTCCAGCGTGCCCGCGTGCCCGGCCTTCTGCGCCTGAAACGCCCATTTCACCTTGTTCACCACATCGGTGGAGCCGATGCCCGCGGGCTTGTCCACGATCACCCAGCCATGCACCGGGCGGCCCTTGCGCGTCTTTGCCATCTGATCAGTCCTTTTGAACCACGGTCCCGACGATCGGCCCCATCGGGAAACCGGCATCGTGGCGGTTCAGCTGCGGCGCATAGAGCCGCGAGATATTGCCATCGAAATACAGCGCATCCGACAGGCCCAGCCCGTCCCGGAAGAAGCGCGCGAAGAGGTGAAAGTTCACCGCCCGGCCCGAGATCACGAAGACGGCCCGCGCGCCATCGGCCGAGACGCCCACGCCGTTGCGGATGTAGGTCGAATCGCTGTCGGGCAGGAAACGCGGGTGCAACTCGCCGCCGATCACCAGCATCGGGCCGGATTGGGTGGCATAGCGGCAGGCGGGCGCGGTGTCGCGGAAACGGCGGCTTTCGATGACGCGATAGCTGCCATCGCCCCAGCAGAAAACCCCGTTGGGCAAGAGGCCAAAGTTGCCGGGGCCCTCGCGGGTGACCAGCTCCCCCTCCTGCACGCCATCGGCCACGAACAGGCCCACGGGCGACAGGTCGCGGTGATACATGCCCGCGTTCATGGCAAAGGACAGCGCCTGCCCCTGATCCGCCAAAGCGCGGTCGATGGCGCGGAAGCTGCCATAAGGGCCGGAGGGGCCGTTCAGGAACAGCCGCAGATCGTCCTCTGCGGTGACTTCGCACAGGGTGAAGGGGATATCCTCGAACACCTCATCCCGGCAGGTCGCCGCGCCCGCCGCCTGCGGCAGGACCAGCGCCAGCAGGGCCAGAAGGCGGCGCATGTCAGCCCTCGTCCTCATCATCGGCGGGCGTGTCTAGATCGCGCTGTACGGAAGGATCCGCGAACAGGCGCCGGGTTTCATCCAGCCGGTCATAGGTCTCATCCGGGCGGAACCGCAGGTCGGGCGCATATTTCAGCGACATTTCCTGCGAGATGCGGTGCCGCAGTTCGCCCTTGTGGCGGGCCAGAAGCTTGATCGCCTCTTCCACCGGAGAGGTGCCCAGAAGCGGCATGACATAGACCGTCGCCACCTTCAGATCGGGCGAGCAGCTGACCTCGCCCACGGTGATGGGCATGGCATTCAGCTCGGGGTCGTGGATTTCGCCCCGGTTCAGGATGTCAGACAAGGTGCGGCGGATCAGTTCGCCCACGCGCAGCTGCCGCTGCGAGGGGCCCTGACCGGAGGAGGTGCGTTTGGCCATGCCTCCAGATATGCGGAATCGCGGCGGCCCGCAACGGCGGGGTTTCGCCGCGGGCAGGCGGGCGCTAAACGAAGGGCCAGCCATAGGAGGGTGCCATGGAAGAACTGCCGGGAATCGTGATCACGGGCGTGTCGGGCCGCATGGGCCGGATGCTGACGAAGACCGTGGCCGACAGCGGCAAGGCGCGGCTGGTGGCGGGCGTGGAACGCGCCGGGCACCCGTGGGTGGGCCGCGATCTGGGCGAATGTCTGGGCGGGGCGCCGATGGGCGTGCCGGTGACCGATGACGCGGTGGCCGCCTTCGCGCAGGCGCAGGGGGTGCTGGATTTCACCGCCCCCGCCGCCACGGTGGAATTTGCCGCCTTGGCCGCACAGGCCCGGGCGGTGCATGTGATCGGCACCACCGGGCTGGAGGCGGAGCATCTGGCAAAGATTTCCGCTGCCGCCCGCCATGCAGTGATCGTCCGCGCCGGGAACATGAGCCTTGGCGTGAACCTTCTGGTGCGGTTGACCCAGAAGATCGCCGCCGCGCTGGATGAGGACTGGGATATCGAGGTGGTCGAGGCGCATCACCGGATGAAGGTCGACGCCCCCTCGGGCACGGCGCTGATGCTGGGGCAGGCTGCGGCGGATGGGCGCGGTGTCTCGCTGGAAGAGGCGAAAGTCTCCGGCCGCAATGGCATCACCGGGGCGCGCGGCCGCGGGACCATCGGCTTTTCGGCCATCCGCGGCGGCGATATCGTGGGCGAACATGACGTGATCTTTGCCGCCGACGGCGAACGGGTGGTGCTGCGCCATCTGGCCACCGACCGGGCGATCTTTGCCCGTGGCGCATTGCGGGCCGTGCTGTGGGGGCAGGGGCAGAAGCCCGGAGAATATGACATGATGGATGTGCTGGGGCTCTGATCCCGGCTGATCCGTCTGCGCCTTTGGTCCGTATGCATCAGGTGATCCGGATCGGAGGCGCATATGGCCCGTCTTCTTGCCGTCGTTCTTCTGTTGCTGCCACTGTCTGCACAGGCGCAGGATTTCGTTGCGGTCCATGACCGGGCCGAATTCCTGTCGCTGGTCAAAGGCCGCGCTTTGCGCATCGCCGCCTTCGGGTTGGAGCTTCGGGTGGCGCCGGACGGCCAGATCGGTGGCAAGGCCATGGGCCGCCCGGTCAGCGGCACCTGGGTCTGGCAGGACGGCCATTTCTGCCGGGAAATGCTGTGGGGCAAGCGTGAGATCGCTTGGAACTGCCAGCTGGTCGAGGCGCGCGGCACGGCCGAGATGCGCTTTACCGTGGACCGCGGCGCCGGACAAAGCGCGCGCTTCCGGCTGGAATAGGCGCCACGGTCCTTTCACGACTCGGACAGGCCTGCTACATCTCGTGAGATGACCTTGCATAACCCCAAGATAACGGAAGCCTCCGGCCGTCCGGTGATCCGCCAACTGGATGAGGCGGCGATCAACCGCATTGCCGCGGGCGAGGTGGTGGAACGCCCTGCCTCTGCCGTGAAGGAGCTGGTCGAAAACGCGCTGGATGCGGGCGCGCGGCGGATTGCAGTCGATTATGCCGATGGCGGCAAGACGTTGATCCGGGTGACGGATGACGGCTGCGGCATGACGGCGGAGGACCTGCCGCTGGCGCTGTCGCGCCATGCCACGTCCAAGATCGACGGGACGGACCTGCTGAACATCCGCAGCTTCGGCTTCCGGGGCGAGGCTCTGCCCTCGCTGGGCGCCGTGGGGCGGCTGACCATCACCTCCCGCGCGCAGGGGCATGAGGCGGCGCTGATCGCCTGCCACGGCGGGCGGATCGACGGGCCGCGCCCGGCGGCGTTGAGCGCGGGCACCGTGGTGGAGCTGTGCGACCTGTTCCACGCCACGCCGGCGCGGCTGAAGTTCCTGCGCACCGACCGGGCCGAGGCGCAGGCCTTGCACGAGGTGGTGAAGCGGCTGGCCATGGCCGAGCCGACGGTGGGTTTTACCCTGACCGAAGTGTCGGGGCAGGACCGCCGCACCGTCCTGCGGCTGGACCCGGAGCCGGGCGATCTGTTCGATGCGCTGCACGGGCGGCTGACCCGGCTTCTGGGTGCGGATTTCACCGCCAATGGGATGGCGGTGGATGCCGAGCGGGACGGGCTGCGGCTGCGGGGCTATGCGGCCCTGCCCACCTATTCCCGCGGGTCGTCGGCGCAGCAATACCTGTTCGTCAATGGCCGCCCGGTCGCCGACCGGCTGCTTCTGGGCGCGCTGCGGGCGGCCTATTTCGACGTCCTCAGCCGCGACCGGCACCCCGCGGCGGTGCTGAACCTGATTGTGGACCCGGAACGCGTGGATGTGAACGTCCACCCCGCCAAGGCCGAGGTCCGCTTCCGCGAGCCGGATGCCGCGCGGTCGCTGATCATCACTGCCCTGCGCACCGCGCTGTCGGGGGCGGGGCACCGCGCCTCGACCACGGTGGCGGCAGAGACGCTCGCGGCGTTCCGGCCTGAACTGCCCGCCCGCCCGGATCTGCCCGCCCGACCTTCGCAGGCGGTGCTGGGGCAGGCGCTGGCGTTTCAGGCGCCTGCCATCCCTGCGCCGGGCTTTGCCGAGGCGCCCTTGGCCCGCCCGGCTGAGGGTCCGGCTATGCCGGAACCCGCACCGCAGGCCTTTCCCCTTGGGGCCGCCCGGGCTCAGCTGCATGAAAACTGGATCGTCGCGCAGACGGCGGACGGCATCGTCATCGTGGACCAGCATGCGGCCCATGAGCGGTTGGTCTATGAGCGGCTGAAACGGCAGCTGGCTGAGACGGGGATCGCGCGCCAGCCGTTGCTGATCCCCGAAATCGTGACGCTGTCCCCGTCCGATGCGGCGCTGGTCCTGTCGGCGGCGGACAGTCTGGCCGAAGCCGGGCTGATCGTGGAACCCTTCGGCGGCAGCGCGGTTGCGATCACCGAAACCCCGGCCATTCTGGGCGCGGTGGACGGGGCGGCGCTCTTGCGCGATGTGCTGGACGAACTG
Organism: Neotabrizicola sp. VNH66; assembly: GCF_049445895.1. Lineage (NCBI taxonomy): Bacteria > Pseudomonadati > Pseudomonadota > Alphaproteobacteria > Rhodobacterales > Paracoccaceae > Neotabrizicola > Neotabrizicola sp. VNH66. The sequence continues at coordinate 57,077 of NZ_JBMSDW010000004.1, read as the reverse complement.
GCCGATCTGGGCGCCAGCCACGGCACCCGCGCGCGGATCGACGCGGTGCTGTCGCGGGTGGCCTGCCACGGCTCGGTCCGGTCCGGGCGGCAGATGCGGCCCGAAGAGATGAATGCGCTTCTGCGCGAGATGGAGGCGACGCCGTCCTCGGGCCAATGCAACCATGGCCGCCCGACATGGGTCGAGCTGAAGCTGCATGATATTGAGCGGTTGTTCGGGCGCAGATGATTACGTTGTTCGGTCAAAGCTATGAATGGACCTCGCCCGAGGTTTTGGTCCTTGGCGCCGTTGTCGGGGTGGTGGCGCTGGTTCTGCTGCTGATCCTGTCGGCGGCCCGCCGCTCGGCCCGATCGGCGGAGCCGCTGTTGCGCGAGCTGTCGTGGATGGGCCAGCGCGTCCAAAGCCTGTCCGACGGGCAGGAGCGGCTGGCTGGCGGGTTGCATCACGTCTCCGAGGCGCAGGCCGCCGCCCAGACCGGCATGCTGCGGCTGATGGAGACGCGTCTGGCCGAGGTGCAGCGCCAGATGAATGAGGCGCTGCACGGCACCGCCACCCGCACCGCGCGGTCCTTGGGCGAATTGCAGCAGCGGCTGGAAACCATCGACAAGGCGCAGGAGAAGATCGAGAAGCTGTCGGGCAATGTGCTGTCCCTGCAGGACATTCTGTCGAACAAGCAGACCCGCGGCGCCTTTGGGGAAATCCAGCTGCATGACATCGTGCAGAAGGCGCTGCCGACGGATGCCTATACGATGCAGGCCACGCTGTCGAACGGGCGGCGGGCGGATTGTCTGGTGCATCTGCCGAAACCGCCCGGCCCCATCGCCATCGACGCTAAATTTCCGCTGGAGGCCTATGAAGCCCTGCGTCGCGCCGACAGCCCCCGCGCGCAAACCGAGGCGGCCAGCCTGATGCGCAGCGCGCTGCGCGCCCATATCCGGGCGATTTCCGAGCGGTATATCCTTGAGGGAGAAACCGCCGACGGCGCGCTGATGTTCCTGCCGTCCGAGGCGGTCTATGCCGAACTGCATGCGAACTTCCCCGAAATCGTGCGCGAAGGTTTTGCCGCCAAGGTCTGGATCGTGTCGCCCACCACCTGCATGGCCACGCTGAACACCATGCGCGCCGTGCTGAAGGATGCGCGGATGCGCGAACAGGCAGGCGCGATCCGCAAGGAACTGGCGCTGCTTTATGCCGATGTGGACCGGCTGGGAACCCGGGTGGGCAATCTGGACCGGCATTTCCAGATGGCGGCCAAGGATATCGAGGAAATCCGCATCTCCTCGGACAAGGCGTCCAAACGCGCGCGGCGGCTGGACAATTTCGATTTCGAGGAATTGGCCCCCGATGCCACGCTCGCCTTGCCGGGGCCAAAGGATGCGGCGGAGTAGGCGAATGATCCATCTGACCGAAGCCGATTACACCCGCCAGCCGTGGAAGAACGGCCGTGGCTTTACGGTCGAGATGTGGCGGAGGGACGGGCCGGACGGCCTGCTGATCCGTCTGTCGCGGGCGGCGGTGGTGGAAGACGGGCCGTTCTCGCTGTTCCCGGGGATTGAGCGGAACCTGACCGTCCTCAGCGGCCCGGGTTTCCGGCTGACGGGTGCGGGCCTCGATTTCCGGTGCGAGACGCTGGTGCCCGTGGCCTTTCCGGGCGATGTGGCGCTGATGGCGACCGAGACCGAAGGCCAGCAATCCGAGGATTTCAACGTGATGACCGCGCGCAGCCTGCCGCGGCCCGCAGTGACGGTGGAACATAACGGCAGCCTTTTGCCGCCGGGGCCGCTGCGGGCGGTCTATGCGCTTGGGCCGGTCATGGTCAGCGGGCAGGCGCTGTCGGGGGGCGATCTGCTCCTGACCGAAGACGCGGTCACTGTGGCGGGGATCTGGCCGGTGCTGGCCGTGGCGCTGCCCGCGGGGCTGATCAGCCCGGCAGGGTAAGCCGCGCGCAGAAGAACCCGTCCATCCCGCCCAGATCCGCCCAGTAATCCGGGCGCAGCCGCAGCCCGCCGCCGCTGGTCCATGCGGGTTCCACGCCTTGCAGGTCCGGCAGATCGGCGCGCAGGCCGGGGTGGCGGGTCAGGGCGGCGGCGATCCTGTCCTCGCCCTCCGCGGGCAACAGGGAACAGGTGGCGAAGACCAGCCGCCCCCCCGGTTTCAGAAAGCCAAGCGCGCGGTCGATCAGAAGGTCCTGCAAGGCGGTCAGGTTGTCGAGTTCCGAGCCGTCCTTGACGAAGGGCAGGTCCGGGTGCCGCCGCACCGTGCCGGTGGCGGAACAGGGCGCGTCCAGCAGTACGGCGTCAAACGGTGCCTCGGGCGTCCAGACCAAAGCATCGGCGGTGACCACCTCGGCCGGCAGGCCGGTGCGCGTCAGATTCTCGCGCAGGCGGGCCAGCCGCGGCCCGCTGATGTCCAGCGCGGTGACCTGCGCCCCCGCGGCGGCCAGCTGCATCGTCTTGCCACCCGGCGCGGCGCAGAGGTCCAGCACCCGCTCGCCGGGCTGCGCAGCCATCAGCCGGGCGGGAAGCGCGGCAGCGGCATCCTGCACCCACCAGCCGCCCGCGGCATAGCCCGGCAGGGCCGAGACCTGACCGCCCGCGGCCAGCCGCAGGCTGCCGGTCGGCAGAGCCAGCCCTTCCGGTGCTTCGGCCCCGTCGCGCAGGGTCAGGTCCAGCGGCGGTGTCAGGGCATGCACCGCCTCGATGGCGGCAACAGCCTCACGCCCAAAGGCATGGACCATGGGTTGGCGCATCCAGCGCGGCAGTTTCTGCACCGGCTGCGTGGCCAGCGCGGCGGGCTCCACCTGACGCAGCACGGCGTTCACAAGGCCCGAAAGGTGCTGCGTCCGCTTGCCCTGCCGCACCAGCGCCACCGCGGCATTCACCACGCCATGCGGTGCGGCGCCCAGCGACAGTTCCACCACGGCGAGCCGCAGGCCGTTCAGCACGGGCAGGGGCGGCGCCTTGCGCATCAGCGGCGCCAGCACCCGGTCGGCGGGCTCCACCCGGCGCAGCACTTCTTCCGCCAGCCGCCGCGCGCGGGCGCGGTCGCCGGGGGGCAGGTCCGGTTCGGGCAGATCCGCCAGCATCCGGCCTTCGCCCAGCACGGCATTCAGCATCTGAACCGCCGCCGCCCGCGCTGCCACGCCCTCTGCCATGCCGATCTCCTTTGCACCCTTTGACCTGCGGCCCTATATCAGGCCCGGAAGCGGCACAAGGAACAGCCCCGATGTCCGATCAGAAACCCGACATGCCCCCCGCAGATCTTCCCCCCGCCGCCCTGCGCGCGCTGGCCGAGGCGGAGGAGCGCCGCAAGGCCGCCGATGCCGTCGACCGTCCGAAGGAATACGGCGGCCGAGACGGGCTGGAGCCGGTGCGCTATGGCGATTGGGAAAAGAAGGGGCTGGCCGTCGATTTCTGACGGCCAAGCCGTTCAGGGAGAGGAGGTCAGCCCCTGCGGCTGGCCGACCACCACAAAACGCAGCGCATCCGGCAGGAACAGCCGCGCGGCCACCCGCTTCACATCTTCCATCGTCACCGCCTCGATCTTTTCGTTGCGGGTGTTCGGATAGTCGATGGGCAAACCGTCCATCTGCATAGCCACCAGCATCGAGGCGATCGGGCCATTGCCGTCAAACCGCAGCGGATAGGCGCCGGTCAGATAGGTCTTGGTCGCGGCCAGCTCCGCCTCGGTCAGGCCATCTGCGGCAATCCGCGCCCATTCGGCCCGGATGACCTCTACCGCCTGCGCGGCCTTGTCATTCGAGGCAGAGAGCTGCCCCAGCACCATTTCCGCCTGATCCATACCGATCAGATAGCTGCCGATGCCATAGGTCAGCCCGCGCTTTTCCCGCACCTCTGTCATCAGGCGCGAGGTGAAGCGGCCACCACCCATCACCTCGTTCAGGATGAAGGCGGCAAAGAAATCGGGGTCGTCACGCTTGATCCCGCTGTGTCCGAAGGTGATGACGGATTGCGGCGAGGGGAAGTCAATCACCGTCACGCCCGCCGTCAGGTTCCACGGCGCACGGCCGGGCAGGGCGGCGCCGGTCGCGGGCAGGCCGCCCAGCAGACGGTCCACCAGAAGGCCCAGTTCCTCGGGCGTGATGTCGCCTGCCGCGGCGATATAGACCCGGTCGCGGGCCAAGGCGCCCTTGTGCGCCTCCAGCATGTCATCCCGGGTCAGCGCGGTGACGCTGGCTACCGTGCCCTCGCCCGGGGTCGCATAGGGATGGTCGCCAAACGCCATGGCATCCATCTCGCGCGAGGCGATGCTGCCCGGGTCCTTTTCGCCGGACCGGATGTTCGACAGCACCTGTTCGCGCACCCGGTCCACCGCATCCTGATCAAACCGCGGCGCGGTCAGCGCGCCAGCCAGCAGGTCGACCGCCTGATCACGGTTTTCCGTCAGCATCATGGCCGAGACCGAGACGACATCTGCGCCCGTGTCAAAGCTGAAATGCGCGGCCAGCGAATCGCGCGCCTCGGCAAAGCCGCGGCTGTCCAGATCGCCGGTGCCTTCTTCGATAAGCGCGGTCATCAGATAGGTCGCGCCGCGCTTGCCCGGCAGATCCAGCGAGGTGCCGCCGCGGAAGCGGATTTCCAGCGCGGTAAAGGGGATGCCGTGATCCTCGACCAGCCAGGCCGTCAGGCCGCCGGGGGATTTGACCTCCTGGATACGGATTTCGGCCAGCGCAGGCAGGGCAAGGACCGACAGAACCAGCGCGAGGACGGGACGGAACATCTTCATTCTGCGGCCTCCGCGGGCTGGGCGGGTTCGGGCGGGCTCAGCCAGCCGGTCACGGCGGCCTTGCGGTTCAGCACCAGTGCCGCGGCAGCCTTGATATCGTCGATGGTCAGCGCGTCGATCACGGCGGCATAGCCCTGCACATCGGCAAGCGTCAGGCCGATGGTCAGTTCTTCGCCATACATGCGGGCAAGGCCGTGCACGTCGTCCTTGCCATAGATTTCGCTGGCACGGGTCTGGGTCTTGATCCGTTCAAAAGCTGCGGGGTCCGGCCCGTCCTTCAGGAACTGCGCCAGAGTATCGTCCAGCGCGGCCTCGGCCTCGGCCAGCGAGACGCCGGGCGCAGGCACGATGTAAAAGCCGAAGGTGCCGTCGTCGATGCTGGTGCCGTCATAGAAGGCGGCGGTATAGACGGCGACCTGCCGGTCGAATTGCAGCGCGCGCGCCAAGACCGAGGTCTGGCCGTTGCCCCCCAGCAGAGAGGCGAGGACGGCCAGCGCCGCGCCGGTCTTCTGGTCGCCCGGATCGCGTTCCGGGGCCAGATAGCTGCGGTAGACGTAAGGATCGGACACCCGCTCATCCGTCATGGTGATGCGGCGCTCGGCCAGGGGCGGCGGCTCCTGCGGGCGGACACGGGGGACGATGCCTTCGGAGGGTTTGATCGGGCCATAGTATTTTTCGGCCAGTGTCTTCACCTGATCGGGCGTCACATCGCCCGCAATCACCAGAATCGCATTGTTCGGCGCATAGTATTTCTCATACCAGGCCAGCGCATCCTCGCGCGTCAGGGCGGCAATCTCGTGCCGCCAGCCGATGATCGGGATGCCATAGCGGTGGTTCATGAACAGCGCGGCTCGCATCTGTTCCGACAACAGCGAGCCGGGATCGGATTCGGCGGTCTGGGCGCGCTCTTCCAGAACCACGTCCCGCTCGGTCAGCACGTCGTCCTCGGACAGCTCCAGATTGCGCATCCGGTCGGCTTCCATCTCCATCACCAGCTCCAGCCGGTCCACGGCGATGCGCTGGTAATAGGCGGTGTAATCCCACGAGGTGAAGGCGTTGTCGTCGCCGCCATTGTCCTCGACCGTGCGGGTCAGGGCGCCTTCGGGGAATTTGGGCGTGCCCTTGAACATCAGATGTTCCAGGAAATGCGCGATGCCGGATTTGCCCGGCGCCTCATCCGCGGCGCCAGCGCGATACCAGATCATCTGCACGACCACCGGGGCGCGGTGATCCTCGATCACCACCACCTCCAGCCCGTTGGTCAGCGTGAAGGTCGAGACCTGTTCAGCCACGGCCGGGGCCGCGCAAAGCGACAGGGCGGCGATCAGGGTTCGGAACAGGCGCATGTCTGCCTCCCGGGATATGCAGGGGGTCGGAGGACCGCACCGCACAGGGCGGGGCGGCCCGCGATCATTTCAGGGTTTCGGGGTCCGGCGGGGCCGAGGGCGTGGGAATGCCCAGTTTGCGCCAGCGGGCCAGTTCGGCATACTGGTCCAGCGACATGGCCGCATAGGCCTTGTAATAGACGTTGACGTTCAGCATCCGCTCCAGAACGCGACCTCTGTTGTCGCGCCGCCAGTCCAGATCTTCCGAAGCCAGCGTGCTGCGGATGCCTGCCTCGGTGCCGAAGCGGCCAGCATGGGCGTAAAGTGCCGCATCCGCGGACGGAATACCGCCCGCCGCCTGCGGCTTGCCGCCAAGCGCCACGATGGCATCGGCCTCCGGCGTGGGATCGGTGCGGTTGGTGCCGCCGGGCGTGGGTGCGGGCAGTTCCGACAGGCTGGCCGGCATTTCCAGCGGCTTCGGCGGCAGGATGGCGAATTCATCCGGCCCGTCGTCCGAGCGGATGTGCATCAGCTCGGGCGTGCCGTTGCCGCCGCAGGCCGAAAGCGCCAGCCCCGCACACAGTGCGAGTGCGGTCACCCCGGATTTTGCCCGCATTCCTGCCCCCGACATCCTGCTTCCGTCTGTTCCGTTTTTCGTCTTAGCGCATCGCTGCGGCCCCGTCACGGGGTCTTTCGGTCGGGTTTCCCGCGCTTTGCAGGTTTCGGCCCGGACTTCCCCGGCGTACCGGTGAACAGGACCAGCCCCGCCGCCCCGGCGAAGATGGCAATATCGGCCACGTTGAAGGCATAGGGATTCTCGATCCCGCAGCAGGACATGTTCAGAAAATCCGCCACCGCGCCATACCGCAGCCGGTCGATCACATTGCCAAGCGCGCCGCCGACCAGAAGCCCCGCCGACACCTGCGCCAGCCGCCGCGGATGGGCGCGGCGGATCCACAGCCAGACCCAGATCGAAATGGCGATGGAAATGACGATGATCGCCCAGCGGGTCACCTCGTTCGGGCCGGAGAACAGGCCGAAATTGATGCCGTAGTTCCATGCCATGCGGAACGTCAGGAAAGGGGGGAGAATGTCGATCTCGCCCCGTTCGATCAGGTTCAGGCCATGGACGACGCCGATCTTCGTCGCCTGATCCAGCACGAAGGTCAGGGCTGCGGCAAGGGCGGCGCTGCGCATGGATCAGTGCCGGAAATGGCGCTGGCCGGTCAGGACCATGGCAAGGCCCAGACGGTCCGCCGCCTCGATCACGGCCTTGTCGTTCATGCTGCCGCCGGGCTGGATGATGGCGCGGACGCCATTCGCGGCCAGCACCTCGATCCCGTCGGGGAAGGGGAAGAACGCATCCGAGGCCGCGACCGAGCCCACTGCGGGGCTTTCGGACAGGCCTTCGGCGGCGGCGATCTCACCCGCCTTGCGCGCGCCGATCATGGTCGAATCGACCCGGCTCATCTGGCCCGCGCCCACGCCCACGGTCGCGCCGTCCTTCACATAGACGATGGCGTTCGACTTGACGTGCTTGGCCACCTTCCAGGCAAAGAACAGGTCTTCCAGCTCCTGCCCCGAAGGCGCGCGCTGCGTCACCACCTTCAGATCGGCGGGTGTCACGCTGTCCACATCCGAATCCTGCACAAGGAACCCGCCCGAGACCTGACGGACCGACAGGAAGCCGGTCTTCGAATCGGGCAGTGCGCCGGTGGTCAGCAGCCGCAGGTTCTTTTTCGCGGCAAAGACGGCCTTGGCCTCTTCGGTGGCATCGGGGGCGATGACGACTTCGGTGAAGATCTTCACGATCTCTTCGGCGGTGGCCGCGTCCAGCGTCTGGTTCAGCGCCACGATCCCGCCAAAGGCACTGGTCGTGTCGCAGCGATAGGCCCGCTGATAGGCCTCGCTCAGAGTGGCGCCTTTGCCCACGCCGCAGGGGTTGGCGTGTTTGATGATGGCAACCGCCGGGCCCTGGCCCGCGAATTCCGCCACCAGTTCGAAGGCGGCATCGGTGTCGTTGATGTTGTTATAGGACAGTTCCTTGCCCTGCCACTGACGCGCCGTGGCGACGCCGGGCCGGGCAGAGCCGTCAAGATAGAAGGCCGCCTTCTGATGCGGATTCTCGCCATAGCGCAGGGTCTGGGCCAGCTTGCCCGCAAAGCTGCGGTAGCGCGGCGCAGGCTCTTCGATCGCCGCGGCCAGCCAGGTGGAGACGGCGGTGTCATAGGCCGCGGTCCGGGCATAGGCGGTCAGCGCCAGCCGCTGGCGGAACGCATAGGTCGTGCCGCCATTCTCGGCCAGCTGGGCCAGCACAGCCGCGTAATCCTCGACATCGGTGACCACTGCCACGAAAGCATGGTTCTTCGAAGCTGCGCGGATCATCGCCGGGCCGCCGATGTCGATATTCTCGACACAGGTGGCATAATCGGCGCCCTTGGCCACGGTTTCCTCGAACGGGTAAAGGTTCACGACCAGAAGGTCGATGGCGCCGATGCCGTGGGTTTCCATCGCGGCCACATGGTCGGCATTGTCGCGCAGCGCCAGCAGCCCGCCGTGAACCATCGGGTGCAGCGTCTTGACCCGGCCGTCCATCATTTCGGGGAAGCCGGTGATCTCGGCCACGTCCCTCACCGGCAGGCCCGCGTCGCGCAGCGCCTTGGCCGTGCCGCCGGTGGACAGAAGCTCGACCCCGTGGCCGTGCAGCGCGCGGGCAAAGTCCAGCAGGCCGGTTTTGTCGGACACGGACAGCAGGGCGCGGCGCACCGCAACCGGCGCGGTCGGGGCAGAGGAGGTCGGGGCGGTGATGGACATGGGGCCTCTCAGCTCAGAGGAGGACCGGATCGTCCCGGTCCAGATCGCGGATGGCCAGCGGAGTATCCTGTGCCTTGGCCAAGGTCCAGCCGATGCGGGTTTCAAAATCGCGCGCGGCGCAGGAAAGCACGATCTGCCGCGACGGGCGCGGCTTCAGCCGCCCCTTTTCCAGATAGACCGAGGGGTCCAGCGACAGGCGGCCCTTGCCGTCATGGCGGAACACCCAGATCTCGCCCGAGCGGAGTTGCATGGAGACCGCCGTGCCGCCCATGTCCAGCGTGGCATCCACATCGGGGTGCAGGTGGAACCGCAGGGCAAAGCCCACCCCCTCCAGCCGCGACCGGTCGAAAAGTTCCGAGAACCGGGCGCGTTCGGCGGCGCTTTGGGCGGTCAGGATATCCGTCCCGCCCAGACGGCGACCGTCCGAGGACAGGTGCAACTCGCGCGCGGCGCTCAGCCCGTGGGTGGCCGACCAGCCGTCATGCGCCAGCCAGACCAGCGCGCCATCGCCCCCCGCCTGCCGCAGGGCGGTGACGCGGGCGCAATGTTCCAGCATCTCGGACCGGGCGTTCTGGCCGAAGCGCGAGGAGGAGAAGCCGTTGACCGCAAGGGCGGAATGCGATTGCGTCGCCCGGCCCGCCAGCCCCCATTCCGCGCCGAAGGGCAGGCCGGAGCCGCAGTTCACGATCAGCGGGCGGCGGCCCGAGGTCAGTTCGAACGCCCCGGTCGAGGCATGGGCGGTGGCACGGTGCGGCCCGGCGGGCGGGTCCGCGGCATCCAGAATGACGCTGGTGCGCCCGCCCGACAGCCGCAGATAGCCCATGGCCATGGCGGCATGGCCCGGCGGGCGCGGCATGGCCGAAGCCGATAGCGCCTGATCCAGCCGTCCCTCGGCCCCCGTGCCGCCGCCATGGAACCGCGGCAGGCCGCCGTCCGCATGGCGCAGGATGCGCAGGCAGGGCGCGATCCGGTCCACCGCCTGGCTCAGCGCACGGGGAATGGCCCGGTCCGCCTCGGCCAGACCGCGGACGGCCCAGCCCAGAAGGGTGAGGATTTCGGCCAGCTCTTCGGGGTTGCGGCTGGCGATGCCGCCTTCGGCGTCGATCAGATCGGCGCAGTCATGGGCCAGCGATTCGGCGGCAGGCCCGGCGTGGCGGTCCATCCCCTGCAGGGACAGCCCCGCATAGAGCAGACCGATCAGCGCCTCGAACCGGGGCAGGCCGGGTGCGGCCGACCGGGCGCGGCGGGCGAGGAATTCGGTCTGATGGGCAAGGGCTGCGAACCATGCGTCATGCGCGGCCTTGTCCTGCCCGGACATCAGGAAGACGGAATGATGGATCCAGCGGACCATGCGCCGCCCGGTCAGGTCGGGCGTCCAGCCCGGACCCCGGCCGTGGCCATAGCGGTCGATCCAGCGCGCCGTCCAGTCCTGCGCCAGCTTGCGCGCGGCCGGCGTGCCAAGCGCCACCAGATCGTCCAGCCAGATGAAGCCCTGCGCCTCGGCCGCGAAGGCGGGGTCGGGGGCGGTGATGTCCCAGATCGGCACGCCCGGCGCCTCGGCCAGATGGCCCGCCAGCAGGATGTTGCCGGAGAGGATCTGCTTGCCCCGGGCATGCAGCCCGATGGACCGCGGCTCCGGCTGGGCGACAAAGGCCGTGACGACACGCAACCGCCGCGCGGCCCAGGCCGCGTAGCGGTTGGCCAGCCGGTCCCGGCGGCCTGTTCTGCCGTCCTGTCGTGTCACGCGGTGCTGCCCCTTCGGTCCGGGTTGCCCCCCGGATCGCGCGGGCCGACTGTAGCCCGCGCCGCGCCTTCTGTCATCTGACGGTAATGTGTCAGCCGTTTCCGGTCACTGAAGATGGTCCACACGGTCCAGATACTGGGCAAGTGCGCGGGTCTGGTCCAGCCAGCGGGCCACCAGCTTCGGATCATGCGGGGCGGAATGCACGCCCGCGGGGATTTCCCGGTTCAGTACCGATTCCACCGCCAGCGACACGGGGGTGGAGACCAGCCGCCCCATGGCGCTGCCGCGGTCGTCGCCCCAGGCATCCATGGCCCAGGTCTCGTGGAAGACGGGGCGGCCGTCACGTTCGGCCTTCAGGCTGACGAACAGGACCACACGGTCGGGTTCACCCGGCGCATAGGCGTTGGTCTTCAGCAGGTCATTCGCCATCGCGGTCAGCTTCTGGTCCACCTCGGCCGCGGGGGCGCCTTCCAGCCCTTCGACGGTGCGGAAGATCGGCGCCCAGGCTTCGGCCCAGCCTTTCAGCCGGATGGTGCCGCGGACGAAATCGCGTAGCTTCCATGCCGGATCAAAGCGGTAATCCTCTATGAACGGATAGGAATCGCGATTGGGATAGACCTCAAAGCTTTCAGGCTGCGGCAGAGGGGCGACATATTCGCTGATCGCGTCCCACGGCCGGGTGATCCGCAGTTCCGAGAAGTTGCGCAAGCTGCGCGAGGGCGAGCGCAGCGCCTTCAGCACGCCCGCGGGCGCCCAGCTGAATTTATACCGGAACGGGTTCGGGATCTTCGGAATGCCACCGCAGTAGGAGACGAAGGACAGCACGTTTTCCGGGCTGTAGACCCGGCTGGCGCGGTAGCGCGCCACAAGGTCATGCGCCATCAGATGGTCGATGCCGGGATCAAGGCCGATCTCGTTCTGGCTGACCAGCCCCGCCTCGCGGAAAGCGCCGTCCAGCGCCCGCATCTCCGGTGCGATATAGCTGGAGGAGACGAAATGCGCGCCCTTCGACAGGCAAGCCTGTGCGATGGCGACATGCTGGTCGGCGGGCAGCATGGAAATCGCCACATCGCCGGGGGCCAGCGCGGCGGTCAGCGCCTCCAGCGTATAGGGGCGGATGTCCTTTGCGATGTCGCCCACCGCCTCGGCCGCATTGGCGACCGTGCGGTTCCACACTACAACCTGATGCCCCGCCCCGATCAGGCGGCGCAGGCCGGGGCCGGAGGACAGGCCGGTGCCGCACCAATGGATGGTCATATCCGCAATCCTTTCAAAGCGCCGCGCTGTGGCGGTCGAAATCGGCCTTGGCCCGGGCCCAGACCCCGGCGTCGATGTCGGTCAGCTGCAACAGCGTGGGCAAGAGCTGCGCCGCGTAATCCTGCGACGATTCCACCGGCAGAAGCGAGGGCAGGTTGTCGATGGCCGTCACATCCAGCAGCGGAAATTCCGCCACCCGCAGCGCGGGATTTTCCCAGTCGGTCGTGCGGTCATAGATCTTGATCGGCGAGAAGTCCGAGGTCGGGTCGCAGGCGATATCGCCGATGACCGACAGGCGGCGCACCTGCGTCAGCGCCTCCCGCGGGACAAAGACGGGGCAGCCCGGACGGGCAAGGATGCAGTTCAGAAAGATGCCATGGGCCAGCACCTCGGGGAAGGGGCCGCCATGGGCGGTTTCCTCCATGTCCCACAGGGTGGTCTGCACGCCCAGCTCGGCGCAAAGATCGGCGGCGCCGGTGCCGACGCGGCCCTTGGCCCCGATGATCAGCGCGCGCGGACGGCCCAGGCTTTGCAGGTCGTCTTCCAGCTGTTCGATCAGTTCGGTCTTGGAGCTGACAGGGCCGACCGGGCCGCAGATCGCGCCATGCTGCTGTGCGGCCCAGCATTTCAGGCTGACCGCGGCACCGGCAAAGCCTGCCCAGTAACCGAAGGCGGCCACGCGGCGGCCGGTGTCATCCACCAGATACTCCAGATCGTAAAGCGCGCCGCCCCCGGCCTTGAACCGCTTCAGCAGCACCTGTCCGGCGGGCTGGCCCTTGAAGGCATGGCCGAACATGATGTGGCGGTGCGGCAGGGGCGTGCCGTCTTCGGGCAGTTCCTTCAGTCCGAAGATGATCGCATCCGCGGGCGCCTGCGGCCATGAATTTTCGGCCACGATCTCGGCCCCGGCGGCGCGGTAGCCGTCGATCGGCAGGGCGCGGACGCTGGATTCCTCGACCGAGACGCGGATACCCGCGGCTTTCAGCGCCGCCACCCCTTCGGGCATCAGGCCCACGCGTTCCTCATTCGGGCGCTGTTCGGCGCGGACCCACAGGTGCACGGTCATGGTTTTCGGCCCCTTCCTGTCCGGAAACGGTCTGCTTCCGGTCTGACATCTGGTAAAGCGGCGTTACAGATAGCAGATGGGGCAGGAAGGTGAAGAGCTGCGGGGTGCAAGGGTGAAGCTTCTGGCCGGATTGGGTGTGCTTCTTCTGCTTGCGGCGGCGCTGTGGCGGGTCTGGCCCACCCTGTGGCCCGCGCGCGTCCTGCCGTCCGAGGCATTCCGCGCCGCCTATACAGCGCCCCTGCCGCCGCCCGACGGGCCGGTCAAGGTCTATCATCTGGGCCATTCGCTGGTGGGGCGCGACATGCCTGCCATGCTAGCCGCCGCCGCGGGGCATGACTGGCGCGCGCAACTGGGCTGGGGCGCCTCGCTGAAGAACCATCTGGACGGGCAGGTGCCGGGATTTGCCGAGGAGAACGCCCATCCGGCCTTTGTGCCGGTGGCAGAGGCGGTGGAGAGCGGCGACTGGCCGGTCTTCGTCCTGACCGAGATGGTCGAGCTGAAGGACGCGATCCGCTATCACGACAGCGCCCGGTCGCTGGCCGAATGGACCCGTCGCATCCGCACCGCCAACCCGCAGGCGCGGGTCTATCTGTATGAGACATGGCACCGCACCGGCGATCCGGCGGGCTGGCTGGAGCGGATCGACGGCGATCTGCCCGCCCTGTGGGAGGGGCAGCTTCTGCGCGTTGCCATGGCGGAGCCCGGGGTCGGCACGATCCACGTGATTCCCGGCGGGCAGGCGCTGGCCGCGCTGGTCCGCGCGGCGGAGGCGGGGGAAATCCCCGGCGTCACCGCGCGCGCGGCGTTTCTGTCCGATGACATCCATTTCTCCGATCTGGGCGCATGGGCCATGGCCATGGTGCATTATGCGGTGATCTATGGCCGGTCCCCCGTGGGTCTGCCCGCGCAACTGCCGAAGGCCGACGGGACATTGGCGGGGGCACCTTCGGAGGATGCGGCGCGGGCGATGCAGGCAGTGGTCTGGCGCGTCGTCACATCCTATCCTGCAACCGGCGTTCCCAAAGGATAGACCATGGGCATTTTCGCGGCTTTGGCCGAAATCCTGTTCGTCGGCCATTCGCTGGTGGGGCCGAACCTGCCCGGTCTGGTCGAGGCGGCCCTGGCCACAGGCGGCACGCCGTCTCGGGTCGAGGCGCAGGTGATCAACGGTGCGCCGCTGGTCTGGTCCTGGGATCATTCGGCCGAGGGGGAAGGCGTGGATGCCCGCGCCCGGCTGGCCGAAGGCACCGTCACCGATCTGATCCTGACCGAGGCGCAGCCGGTGGCCGACCATGTGCAATGGAATGACACCGCCGGGCAAGTGGCCCGCTGGGCCGGTGCCGCACGCGAGGCGAACCCGGACACCCGGGTCTGGCTTTATGAGACATGGCCCGCCTTCGGCGCCGGGGGCGCTGCGGAATGGCGGGCAAAGATCGCCGCCGACCTGCCGCTGTGGGAGGGCGCCGCGGGCGATCAGGCGCGGATCATTCCCGCCGGGCAGGCGATGGCGGCGCTGTCCCTTGCGCTGGAGGCGGGGGAGGTGCCGGGCCTGACCTCCATCGCCGAGTTTTTCGATGATGAGATCCACCCTTCGGACAAGGGGTTGTATTTCGTGGCCATGGTGCAGGTGGCCGCCCTGACCGGCACCTCGCCCGAGGCCTTGCCCGCCAAGATCACAAGGCTCTGGCCTTCCCGCGCGGCGGTGATGACCGAGGATCAGGCGGATGCCTTGCAGCACATCGCATGGGTGGCGGTCAGCGGCTATGCGCAGCCCGCCCCGCCGCAGACCTCGCCCGGGGCCGCGACGCCGGTGGCAGCGGATGGCGATACAGCCATGCCCGACCCTGCAACGGCCGCGCCCGCCGATCCTGCCCCCCCTGCGGGCGGTGAGGCGGACGCGGCCGGCGGGGTTGCGACGGAACCCGCCGCCGTTACGGAGGCGCCGCAGACCTCGCCCGGGGCAGAGGGCGCCGTGGCGCTGACCGCGATCACCAACCCCAATCTCGCGCTCGGGCTGGCGGGGGTGAACGACTGGTCGGTGCAGCAGCCGTTTCTGGACGTGATGAAGACCGCGCGGCCTTGGGTCGCGCATCTGCCGGGCCAATGGGGCGGCTGGGAGGAGGCGGACCTGCGCGCGGCGGGCGCGTTGGATGCCGCGGGCTGGCCCACCCGCATCCCGGAGGAGGTGACGGGGATTGCGACGCTGATCCTGACCGACCTGCCGCCGGAAGCGGGCGGTGTCGCGGGACGCTATGTGCTGACCCATCAGGGCAACGGTGAACTGACAGTCTCGGGCCGCGGCATCGTGGTGGAACAGGCGCCGGGCCGCATCGTCTTTGACTATTCGCCGGGCGAAGGCGGCGTGATCCTGACCCTGACCGAAACCGACCCCGCCGATCCCCTGCGCGCCATCACCGTGGTGCGGGAGGACCGCGCGGCGGCGCTGGCCGCGGGAGAGGTGTTCAACCCCGACTGGCTGGTCCGCATCCGGGGCGCCAAGATGCTGCGGTTCATGGACTGGCTGGCCACCAATGATTCCACGCTGGTCCTTGCCGCGGACCGCCCCAAGCCCGCCGATTATTCATGGGCGCGGGCGGGGGTGCCGGTGGAAATCATCGCCCGGCTGGCGAATGAGCTGGACGCCGATCCTTGGGTCAACATTCCCCATCTGGCCGAGGACGCGCTGGTGCGCGAGATGGCCACCGTCCTGCTGCGCGATCTGGAACCGGGGCGGCAGGTCTGGGTGGAATATTCGAACGAGGTCTGGAACTGGCAGTTCACCCAGGCCGCCTGGGCCGAGGAGCAGGCCAAGGCCCGCTGGGGGCGAGAGCATGCCTGGGTGCAGTTCTATGCCCTGCGCGCGGTTGAGGTCATGGCGATCTGGTCCGATGTGGCGCAGGACCCGGCCCGGCTGGTGCGGGTCATCGCCACCCAGACCGGATGGACCGGGCTGGAGGCCGATATCCTCGCCTCGCCACTGGTGACGGGTGAGGGGAAGCCCGCGCCGGAAGAAAGCTTCGATGCCTATGCGATCACCGGTTATGTCTCGGGCCAGCTGGGCACGGCGGAGAAAGAGGCCGCCGTGCGCGGCTGGCTGGCGGACAGCCGGGCGGCGGCGGAGTCCGTGGCCGCCGAACTGGCCGAGGAAGACCGCGCCGCCCATATCGAGGCGCATCGCTTCGACCTTGCCATCGACCGCGCCGCGCAGGAGCTGCGCGACGGGCGGCTGACCGGCGCGCGGGTCGATTCTCTGGTGCAGGTGACGGGAGAGGTCTTTCCCTATCACGCGGGCGTGGCGCAGCGGTATGGCCTGCGGCTGGTGATGTATGAAGGCGGCACCCATGTCGTGGGGCAGGGCGCGCTGGTGGACGATCCCGAACTGACCGCCTTTTTCACCCTGCTGAACTATTCCCCGCAGATGGGGCAGGTCTATGCCGACCTGCTGAAAGGCTGGGCCGCGGTCAGCGATGCGCCGTTCAATGCCTTTGTCGATGTCTATGCCCCCGGAAAATGGGGCAGCTGGGGCGCCTTGCGGCATCTGACCGACGACAACCCGCGCTGGCAGGCCTTGGCCACGGGTTGCGGCGCATGCTGAGCGTCATCATCCCCGCCTCGAACGAAGAGGGCTGGATCGCCCGTTGTCTGTCCGCGGTGCTGGCCAGTGATCCGGTGCCCGGTGGGGCTGAGGTCATCGTGGTGGCCAATGGTTGCCGCGACGGCACGGTGGCCGCCGCCCGCGCGGTGCCGGTGCCCGCGGGCTGGACGGTCACGGTCCTCGATCTGACCGAGGGGTCGAAGCCCGGCGCGCTGAATGCCGGAGATGGAGTGGCCAAAGGTGTGCTGCGGGCCTATCTGGACGCCGATTGCGTGCTGACCCCGGCGGTTCTGGCGCAGCTGGTGCAGGCGCTGGATCGTGACGGGCCGGTCTATGCGGGCGCCACGCCGGTGATCCCCCGCGCGCATTCGGCCCTGACCCGGGCCTATGCGCGGTTCTGGCAGCGCCTGCCGTTCAACAGGACGGTGGCGCCGGGTTACGGGCTATATGCGGTGAATGCGGCGGGCCGGGCGAGGTGGGGCGCCTTTCCGCGGCTGATCTCGGACGACACGTTCGTGCGGCTGCAATTCACCCCGGCGGAGCGGGTGCAGGTCCCCGCCCGCTATGACTGGCCCATGGTCGAAGGCTGGGCCGCGCTGACCCGCACCCGCCGCCGGCAGGATGCGGGCGTGCGGGAACTGGAGGCGCTTTATCCCGGCATCCTGTCGCGCGAAGGCAAGGCCCGACTGGGCTTGCGCGGGCTTCTGGCGCTGGCGCTGCGCGATCCGGCGGGCTTTGCCGTCTATGCCGCGGTGTCGCTGGCGGTCCGGGCGAAACGGGGGGGCAGCGGTTTCACCCGCGGGCGCTGATCTGTGCGAATGTGCAGGTTCATATGGTCTTGATCAGGTATTTCATCTGAAATCGCGCATACTATCTTTCATCCCAGACGGGCACCCCGCCCGGGATGGAGGATGACATGACGCATATCCCCGGACTTCACCATGTGACGGCGATCACCGGATCGGCACAATCCAACGCGGATTTCTACACCGGCGCGCTGAAGCAGCGGCTGGTCAAGAAGACTGTGAATTTTGACGACCCCGGCACCTGGCATCTGTATTACGGCGACCGGACCGGCAGCCCTGGCACGATCCTGACCTATTTCCCCTTTGCCGGTGTCGGTCCCGGCAAGCCCGGCCCCGGCATGGCCAGCGCCTTTGCCTATGCGGTGCCCGATCTGGCCGCTGCTGTCGAAAACCTGCGCGCGACAGGCCACAACGTCACCCCGACCGAGGACCGCTTCGGCGAAAAACTGGCGACCCTGCGCGATTCCGATGGCGCGGTGGTGGAGCTGGTGGAGCAGGCGGGCACCGATGGCCACG
This sequence comes from Neotabrizicola sp. VNH66, assembly GCF_049445895.1. Taxonomy (NCBI): domain Bacteria; kingdom Pseudomonadati; phylum Pseudomonadota; class Alphaproteobacteria; order Rhodobacterales; family Paracoccaceae; genus Neotabrizicola; species Neotabrizicola sp. VNH66. The sequence continues at coordinate 39,208 of NZ_JBMSDW010000004.1, read as the reverse complement.
GGTTCCATTCGGTGACCCTGTGGCTGAACGATCCGGATCGCACGGCGCGGCTTTTGACCGATGTCTTCGGCTGGCAGCCGGCGGGTCATGATGTGAGGCAGGGCCGCGAACGGCTGCGTTTCCGGGCGCCGGGAAATGAGCGGGGCAATGTTGTGGACCTGATCCGTGTCGATGGCGCGGCGCGGGGCTGGCAGGGGGCAGGGTCGATCCACCATGTCGCCTTCCGCGCCCGATCGCCCGAGGAGCAACTCGATTGGCAGGCCCGGCTGGGTGCTGCGGGGCATCGGACGACGCCGGTGATCGACCGGCAGTATTTCGATGCGATCTACTTCCGCGAACCCGGCGGCGTGCTGTTCGAAATCGCCACGGACCCGCCCGGATTCGCGGTGGATGAGCCGGTGGAGACCCTTGGCACCACGCTGAAACTGCCGCCGCAGTATGAGGGGATGCGCGACCGGATCGAACGCACGCTGCCGCCTTTGCGGGTGGCATCATGAAGCGCGCGGGACCGGAGAAGGCCCGGGCCGGCCTTGTGCTGGCCCATGGCCGCGGGGCGGATGCCGCCGATATCCTTGGCCTCTGGCAGGCGGCCCGCCTGCCGGATGTCGCCGCCCTTGCGCCCGAGGCGCCGGGGCATTCGTGGTGGCCCACGTCGTTCCTCGCGCCCGCTGCGCAGATGGAGCCGTTCGTGGCGCGCGGGGTGGCGGCGATGGACACCGCCGTCCGCCAGTTCGAGGCCGAGGGGATTCCCCGCAGCCGGATCTGGCTTGCCGGGTTCAGTCAGGGCGCTGGCCTTGCGCTGGAAACCTTCGCCCGGCAGGGCGAGGGGCTGGCGGGCGTGCTGGCGTTTTCCGGCGGGCTGATCGGTACGGGCGATGCCGGGGGCACGGCTGACCCGGCGCTTTATGGCTTTGCCGACAAGCGGTTCGATTATCCGGGCCGCCGCGATGGCGCAAAGGTCTGGATCAGCGTGCACGAACGCGACCCGCATATCCCGCTGGCCCGCGCGCAAAGGTCGGCCGAGGTGCTGGCCGGGATGGGGGCCACGGTGGAAACCGCGGTCTGGCCGGGGGCGGGGCATGGAATGTTGCCGCGCGATCTGGACATGCTTCGGACCTGGCTGTCCGCCTGACCTGCGACCCCGCCGCCTCTGGCGTGGCGGGGCGTGACACCCCATATTCCCAGTCAGGAAAGCGAGGGGCAGATGGGGTTCTTCTGGCTGTTGATCGTGGGCGCCGCGGCCGGTTTTCTGGCAACGCGGGTAATGAAGGTGCAGACCGATGTGCCGACGACCGTCGCCATTGGCGTTCTTGGCGCGCTGATCGGCGGCGGTCTGGTGCGCGTGCTGATCTGGTCTCTGGGAACGGTGGCCGGATTTCTGGGCGCCTTTCTGGGGGCGCTGGCGCTGATCTGGCTGTGGAAGACCTATATGCGCTGACGGGTCCGGTGCGGCCCCGGGCCGTGCAGCCCAAGCCGGGGGCGGATCAGGTCAGGCGGCGGGCCAGATCCTTGATGCGGAATTCGGCGCCGCCCCACAGCACCTGCCCCTGCCAGGCCGCGAACAGGGCCTGTGCCGCGGTTCGGGCTTTCTCGCCCTGTCCCAACCGCACCACAAGTGCGGTTTCCACCCGGTTGCGCCAGTCCGCCGCCAGCAGCCGCGCGCCTTCGTCGCTGCGCCCCAGCTCCAGCAGGGCGGGCACCGAAGCGGCCCCGGCGTCCAGAGCCTTGAGATAGGCGCCCGGCCCCTTGTCCGACGTGGCGGCTTCGGCCACGGCGGCGGCGGCGACCAGACCTTCCCAGCCGTCGCGGGCGGCGGCGGCGGCCAGCCCCTCGACCGTGGTGAATCTTTGCGCAAGGGTGGAGGCGGCAAGGCCGGTCGCCCGGGCCAGATTGCCGAAGGTCAGCGCCTTCATCCCGCCTGCCGCATGCAGGAGACGGGCTTCGCGCAGAACATCGGCATCGGGCAGGGACTTCGGGCGGGCCATGGCGGCAGGATGGGCGAAGGGCGCGCGCCGCTCAACCCCCAATCGGCTGATAATGCCAAAGAAACGGGGGGCGGAAGGGCCGGCTTCACCTGTGGTGCGGCACGTCTTTGGCCGATGCGCGGGCCACGGGGATGTGGAGGCTTCCGGATCAGCCGGGCTGGCGGGCGGCCTTGAACGGGGCCATGCCCCGGCGGGCCAGTTCGTCCGCGCGCTCATTCTCTGCGTGGCCGGCATGGCCCTTGATCCAGCGCCATTCCACCCGGTGGCGGGCCTGCGCCGCATCCAGCCGCTGCCACAGCTCGGCATTCTTCACCGGCTTCTTGTCCGCGGTCTTCCAGCCGTTCCGCTTCCAGCCGTGAATCCAGCCGGTCACGCCGTTCTTCACATAGGCGCTGTCGGTGACCACCACGATCTCGGACGCGCGGCTGAGGCTTTCCAGCGCATGGATCGCGGCCAGCAATTCCATCCGGTTGTTGGTGGTGTCGGGTTCCCCGCCGCAGAGTTCCCGCTCTTTCAGTACGGTGTCACCATCGCGCGCGATCAGCAGCGCGCCCCAGCCGCCCGGGCCCGGGTTGCCCGAGCAGGCCCCGTCGGTATAGGCGAAAAGCTGGGGCATCAGGGCGCCTTGGACTGTTTTTCCGCCGCGGCAACCTGGCCTGCGGGGGTGTAGTCCTGCAACACCTGCAAGATCGCATCGACCTGCGGCTTGTCTTCGTCCACGGGGAAGGCGGGCAGGGCCACGTCCTCTCCATCCACGTTCAGCTTGCCGAAAAAGGCGCCGCCGCCGATGGGCGGGTCCGGGTCGGTCCGGGCGGGGTCTTCCAGCAGGCCAAGGGCCAGCGGGGCCAGTTCCGCCTGAAACGCCGCGAAAGAAGCCTTGGTCAGCCGCTTTTTCACCGTGGCACAGCCCGGAGCCGTATCGGCATAGCCCTTGCAATATTCCACCGTCACCCGGCGGTCGGTGGTGAAGGTGACCGTGTAGCTCCACGCATATTCCGGGGGGAGAGTGCCGGAATCCTCGCCCCAGACGGCAATGGGCGAGGCGTCTTCGGCAAGGGCCGGGGCCGCAACAAGCGCAAGGAACAGGGCAGCGGCAAGGCGGATCATGGCCGGGTCTCCATAGGGTCGCGCAGAATGCGGGGCACCTTGAATTCAATGTCCTCGACCGCGGTTTCCACCTGATCCACCGTGACGTCGAACCGGGCACGGAAGGCGTCGATCACCTCGTTGATCAGCACTTCGGGCGCACTGGCGCCTGCGGTCACGCCCAGACTGGAGATCCCCTCCAGCGCGCGCCAGTCGATATCTGCGGCGCGCTGCACCAATTGCGCATAGCCGCAGCCCGCGGCACGGCCCACCTCGACCAGACGGCGGGAATTCGACGAATTCGGCGCGCCCACGACCAGAAGCGCGTCGATCTTCGGCGCGATGGCCTTGACGGCGGCCTGACGGTTGGTGGTGGCGTAGCAGATGTCCTTGTGCCCCGGCCCGGTGATCAGCGGAAAGCGTGCGGTCAGCGCCTCGACGATGGCGGCAGTGTCATCGACCGAAAGCGTGGTCTGGGTGGCGAAGGCCAGTTTCGCCTCATCCCGCACCACCAGCCCGGCCACATCGGCGGGGGTTTCGACCAGCAGCACTTCTCCCGCGGGCAGCTGGCCCATGGTTCCCACGGTTTCGGGGTGGCCCTCATGTCCGATGAAGATCAGCTGCAATCCGTTCTCATGATGGCGGGCGGCTTCGTTGTGAACCTTGGTCACCAGCGGGCAGGTGGCATCCACCGCGATCATCTCACGCCGGGCGGCCTCGGCCGGGACGGCCTTGGGCACGCCATGGGCCGAGAACACGACAGGACGGTCGTCCGGGCATTCCTCCAGGTCTTCGACGAAAACGGCGCCCTTGGCGCGCAGCCCGTCCACCACATAGCGGTTGTGCACGATTTCGTGCCGGACATAGACCGGGGCGCCCCATTTCTCCAGCGCCAGTTCCACGATGCGGATGGCACGGTCCACCCCCGCACAGAACCCGCGCGGCGCGGCAAGATAAAGGTGAAGGGGCGGTTTGGCGGTCATGGGTCCAGTGCGGCATGCGTCAACGGGCAGGGGCAGAGGTAAGGCCAAAGCGGCCCGGGGTCCAGTGCCGGGACCGTGACCCTAGCCGAAAAGCCCCGCACCCGCCCAGGCGACGACCGCGTAGCGGCCGGTCTTTGCCACGGCCACCAGCAGGAGGAACACCGGCAGCGGCACCCGCATCAGCCCGGCCAGCGCGACCACCAGGTCGCCCCCCGGTGCCCAGGACAAAAGCAGCGACCAGAGGCCCCAGCGTTGCCACCAGTGCCGCGCCCGGTCCAGCGTTTCGGGGCGGAAGGGAAACCAGCGGCTGCCGTGCAGCGACCCGGCCCAGCGGCCGATGGCATAGGTGACGCAGGACCCGAGGATATTGCCCGCCGAGGCCCAGATCACCAGCGGCAGGGCGGCGAAACCGGCGGCCTGCAAGGCCAGAAACACCACCTCCGATTGCATGGGAAGTGGTGACGCGGCAATGAAGCCGGCAAGAAACAGGCCGGGCAGGCCAAAGGCGGCAATATCCATGCGGCAAAGGCGGGGCGGGCAGCGGCTGTCCGCCCCGCGGCTGTCTTACTTGGCGCCGATCGAGGCCGGTTCGTCCGCACTTGCGGGCCGCGGTTCGCGCGGCGGGCGGCCGATGACTTCGCGCAATTCATCCAGTTCGATGAAATTGTCGGCCTGGCGGCGCAGTTCGTCGGCGATCATCGGCGGCTGCGACCGGATGGTCGAGACGACCGAGACGCGGACACCCTGCCGTTGCAGGCTTTCGACCAGCGGCCGGAAGTCCCCGTCGCCCGAGAACAGCACGACATGATCCAGCCGCGGCGCCAGTTCCATGGCATCGACGGTCAGTTCGATGTCCATGTTGCCCTTCACCTTCCGCCGTCCCTGGCTGTCGGTGTATTCCTTTGCCGGTTTCGTCCGCATGGTGAAACCGTTGTAGTGCAACCAATCCACCAAGGGGCGGATCGGCGAATATTCTTCGCTTTCAAGAAGCGCCGTGTAGTAAAAGGCTCGCAGCAATTTGCCCCGGCGCATGAATTCCATGCGCAGAAGCTTGTAGTCGATGTCAAACCCAAGCGCCTTTGCGGCCGCATAAAGGTTTGATCCATCGATGAACAGCGCGAGCCGTTCGTCTTTGTAAAACATCCAAGGTCCCCTCGAAAATGCCGTTCCGCCAATCGAACTTCCGTGAGTGGTCTACGTAATGTAGTGAAATCCGCAGAGGAACCAAACGCAGATAGCGCCGGGGGTCGGGTCCGACAAGTATGTGTAGACCATGAATCGTACATGTCACAACGCTTTGACTCCCGCCCTGCTTGCACTTGGCGCAAATCTGCCATGCGGAAATATCAGGCCTGAAGAGACTTTGCGGGCCGCTCTGGCGGCGCTGGCGCGGGAAGGGATGACTTTGCGGCAGGTTAGCCGTTTCTGGCAAACGCCCTGTTTTCCGGCCGGGGCGGGGCCGGATTATGTGAATGCCGCGGCTGCGGTCGATCTGCCGCCCGGACATGACGCGACGTCATTCCTTGGGCTTCTGCACCGGATCGAGGCAGAGTTCGGACGGGAGCGGCAAAGCCGGTGGGCGGGGCGCACGCTGGATCTGGATCTGCTGGCTCTGGGCGATTCGGTGTTGCCCGATGCCGCGACCCAGACAGGGTGGCGCAACCTGCCGCCCGAGGATCAGGCGCGGCTGGCGCCTGACCGGCTGATCCTGCCGCATCCGCGGCTGCAGGACCGCGCCTTCGTGCTGGTCCCCCTGGCCGAGGTGGCCCCCGACTGGTGCCATCCGGTGCTCGGGCTGACGGTGGCGCAGATGCTGGCTGCGCTGCCCGCCGCAGAACGCGATGCGGTGAAGTTGCTGTGATTTTGTGCCGCATCGCGCCGGGGCGCCTTGTCAAGCGGCTTTTCAGGCCGTAGAAGAGCCACTTCCGAGACCTTTTCCCACAGGTGGAGTGTCCTATGGCCCGCGTGACGGTCGAAGATTGCGTTGACAAGGTTCCCAACCGGTTCGAGCTGGTGATGCTGGCCGCCCATCGGGCGCGCGAGGTTGCCGCCGGTGCGCCGATCACCGTGGACCGCGACAACGACAAGAACCCCGTCGTCGCCCTGCGCGAGATCGCCGAGGAAACCCAGTCGGCCGAGGTCCTGCGCGAGCGCATGATCGAAAGCTACCAGACCCAGATCGAGGTGGACGAGCCGGAAGAGGACCAGATGGCTCTTCTGATGTCCGGTGAGATCGACCGTCCGGTGCAGGACGACATGTCGGAAGAAAAACTCCTCCGCGCGCTGATGGAAGCGCAAGGGGAGCACTGACCGGACCAAAGGTCCGGCGGACGGGTGGGCGATGATCGACGTTGAAGACCTCATCGCCCTTGTCCGGAACTACAATCCGCGTTGCAATGCCGATCTGATCCGCCGGGCCTACGCCTACGGGATGAAGATGCATGACGGCCAGATGCGGAAATCGGGCGAGCCCTATTTCACCCATCCGGTGGCGGTGGCGGCAATCCTGACGGAAATGCAGCTGGACGATGCGACCATCGTCACGGCGCTTCTGCACGACACGATCGAGGACACAAGGTCCACCTATACCGAGGTTTCGCAGCTTTTCAGCCCCGAAATCGCCGAGCTGGTGGACGGGGTGACGAAGCTGACCAACCTTCAGCTGTCCAGCGCGCAAAGCCAGCAGGCGGAAAATTTCCGCAAGCTGTTCATGGCCATGTCCAAGGACCTGCGCGTCATTCTGGTGAAACTGGCCGACCGTCTGCACAACATGCGGACGATCAAGTCGATGAAGCCGGAAAAGCAGGTCCAGAAGGCGCGCGAGACGATGGAGATCTTCGCGCCTTTGGCCGGGCGCATGGGTATGCAATGGATGCGCGAGGAGCTGGAGGATCTGGCTTTCCGGGTCCTGAACCCCGAGGCGCGGAATTCGATCATCCGCCGCTTCCTGACCCTTCAGCGCGAGGCAGGCGATGTTGTCCACCGCATCACCGCCGACATCCGCACCGAACTGGACCGCGAGGGCATCGAGGCGGCGGTTTATGGTCGCGCCAAGAAGCCGCATTCGATCTGGCGCAAGATGCAGGAGAAGGATCTGGCGTTCAGCCGCCTGTCCGACATCTATGGCTTCCGCATCATCTGCCGGTCGGTCGCGGATTGTTACCGCATTCTGGGCGTGATCCACGGCCGCTGGCGCGCGGTGCCGGGGCGGTTCAAGGATTACATCAGCCAGCCGAAATCGAACGGTTACCGCTCGATCCACACCACCGTTTCGGGCCGCGACGGCAAAAGGGTAGAGGTGCAGATCCGCACCGGCGAGATGCACGAGGTCGCCGAATCGGGGGTTGCCGCGCATTGGTCCTATCGTGAAGGGGTGCGGGGCCGGAACCCGTTCGCGGTGGACCCCGCGAAGTGGATCGCCAGCCTGACCGAGCGCCTGGACGAGGGCGACCACGACGAGTTTCTCGAAAACGTCAAACTCGAAATGTATTCGGATCAGGTGTTCTGCTTCACGCCGAAGGGGGATGTGATCCAGTTGCCGCGCGGGGCCACGCCTCTGGATTTCGCCTATGCCATCCACACCCGGATCGGCAATTCCACCGTTTCGGCCAAGGTGGATGGCATCCGTGTGCCGCTCTGGACCCGGCTGAAGAACGGACAGTCGGTCGAGATCATCACCGCCGAAGGCCAGCGCCCGCAGGCCAGCTGGATCGACATCGTGACGACCGGCCGCGCCAAGGCCGCGATCCGCCGGTCCCTGCGGGAAGAGGACCGCGGGCGGTTCGTCAAGCTGGGTCAGGAACTGGCCCGCGCGGCCTTTGATCATGTGGGCAAGAAGGCCACCGACAAGGCGCTGCGCACCGCGGCCAAGATGCTGGGCTGCGCCGATGATCAGGACCTTCTGGCCCGGCTGGGCAGCGCCGAGATCACTGCCCGCAAGGTGGTGGAGATCCTGTATCCCGAACTCTCGATCGGCCGCCCGGACGAGGTGGACGACAAGCGCCCGGTCATCGGTCTGCAGGATGACCATCTGTTCCGCCGCGCGCCCTGCTGCCAGCCCCTCCCGGGTGAGCGGATCGTGGGCATCACCTACCGCGGCAAGGGCGTGGTGGCGCATGCCATCGACTGCCCCGCGCTGGCCGAATTCGAAAGCAACACCGACCGCTGGGTGGATCTGAAATGGAAGGCCGGCCGTCATGCGCCGGTCAATACCGTGTCGCTGGAACTGACGATTTCGAACGATGCCGGGGTGCTGGGGCGGATCTGCACCCTTGTGGGAGAGCAGAAGGCGAATATATCGGACCTGCGGTTCACGGATCGGAAACCGGATTTTTACCGTCTGATCATTGACGTGGACCTGCGCGATGTCGAACATCTGCATATGGTCATGACGGCTCTTGAAGCCGACACCGATGTGGCGCAGATCGGAAGATACCGCGACATGACACGCAAGCCCTGAGGCGCCGTGCCCCGGGCCCGCAAGTGAAGGACGGAAACTTGGTCTTCAAGCGCAGAGATCCGGTCGGCTGGGGGGCGTGGCTGCGCGAGATGGTCTATCCCAAGGGCGGTTTCAAACGGGCCACCCGCTACGTGCTGCACCGGATGAAGCGGCTGCCCGACAGCCCGCGCCGTGTCGCCCGCGGGGTCTTTGCCGGATCTGTCATCGGATTTCTCCCTTTGCCCGGTCTGCAATTCGTGGCCGCCTGGATTGCCGCGCGGCTGGTGAATGGCAATCTGCTGGCCGCGCTTCTGGCGACATTCAACACCAACCCGTTGACGACCCCGTTCTTCGCCGTGCTGGCCATGACGCTGGGTCACTGGATCATGGGGATCGAGGCGCCGCTGACTGCCGAATATATCGGCCACCGCTTTGCCGTGGCGGGCGCCGATCTCTGGGCGAATGTGCTGGCGATCTTCGGCCCGGAAAAGACCCAATGGGGCGGGCTGATCCAGTTCTGGCATGAAATCTACGTGCCTTATTTCATCGGGGCACTGGGGCCGGGGATCATCATTTCGCTCGCGGGCTACTGGATCACCATTCCGCTGGTCGAGGCGTATCAGAAGGCCCGCGCGGCCAAGGCGAAAGAGCGGGGCGAGCGCCGTCACCGGCTGCGTGAAATGCTGGCCGAGGCGACCGCCCGCGTGAAGGCCCGGGCCGAAGCCGAAGCGGCGGAAAAGGCCGCGGCCGAAACTCTGGCGGCGCGGGGCGGGCCGGCCGCGGCGCCGGCGGCAGGTGACGACGGCCCCGGTTCCCCCTAAGGTGACGGCGATGCAGGCGGCGCCCGGGGCGCGCGCGGCCCGAAGGCACGGCAAGGAGACGGAAGAATGGCGGCAAGGCTCAGGCTGGGTGTGAACATCGACCATGTGGCGACCGTGCGGAACGCCCGGGGCACCGCATGGCCCGATCCTTTGCGTGCTGCCCTTCTGGCCGAGGCGGCCGGAGCCGACGGGATCACCGCCCATCTGCGTGAAGACCGCCGTCATATCCGCGATGACGACATCGACGCGCTGATGGCGGGGATCGGCATTCCGTTGAATTTCGAATGTGCGGCGACCGATGAGATGCAGGCCATCGCGCTGAAGCAGCAGCCCCATGCCATCTGCCTTGTTCCCGAAAAGCGCGAGGAGCGCACGACCGAGGGCGGGCTGGACGTGGCCGGGGACGAGGCGCGGCTGGCGCGCTTCATCGCGCCCCTGCGTGAGGCTGGCATCCGCGTGAGCATGTTCATCGGCCATGAGGCGCGCCAGATCGAAGCCAGCGCCCGGATCGGCGCGGCGGTGGTGGAACTGCATACCGGGCTTTATTCCGAACTCCACGCCGAGGGCCGCAGCGATGAGGCCGAGGCCGAGCTGGCCGCCCTGCGCCGCGGCGCCGCACTGGCCCATTCGCTGGGGCTTGAGGTGCATGGCGGCCATGGCCTGACCTATGACAATGTCGAGCCGGTGGCCGCCATCCCGCAACTGGTGGAGCTGAACATCGGCCATTTCCTGATCGGCGAGGCGATCTATCGCGGCCTTGGCCCCACGATCGAGGAGATGCGCCGCCGGATGGATGCGGCCCGCGGTCTGGTGTGAGAGGGGCATTGCAACCCGCGGAACCGGCAGGGCGGCGCGCCCACAGGACATTCCTTCCTTGACCAGAGCATCGTCATGAACCGCCTGCTGTTCTCCGCCCTTTGCCTTCTGCCGCTGGCGCAGCCTGCGCGTGCTGTGACCATCGGGGATTGCGACGACTATCGCGCCTCTGTCGGCGCCATGGTCGAACCTTGGGAAGAGGCGACCCGGACCTGGGCCAACGGGAAGATCCGGCTGGTTGTCACGGACACTGTCGAACCGGCCATGTATCCGTTTCATCTGGTGGTGATCTATCCGGGCTCTGACGAGACGGGCTGGAATCAATGCAGCCTTGTGTCGTTCCGCGGCATGCTTGGCTTTGCCGGGATGGAGCTGATGGCGGCAACCGCGCAATACGATCCGGCGGCCGGGCTGACCGTTGCCGTGCCGGTCCGTATTCCGGACCCCGAGGCCGGGGACGTGACCGATGCCATCCTGGCCGTCACCATCAACCAGATGACCGGACAGGTCCGCGCGCAGCTGGAGTGAGCATGATCCTGGGTATCGGCACCGACCTTGCCAATATTGACCGCATCGCAGGCACGCTGGACCGCTTTGGCGACCGGTTCCGCGACCGGGTGTTCACCCCGGCGGAGCAGCGCAAGGCCGAGGGGCGGGCGCAGATCGCCGCCACCTATGCGAAACGCTGGGCCGCGAAGGAGGCCTGTTCCAAGGCGCTTGGCACCGGGCTGCGCATGGGGATTGCGTGGAAGGACATGGCCGTCACCAACCTGCGGTCGGGCCAGCCGGTGATGCATGTGACCGGATGGGCGGCCGAGCGGCTGGCCCAGATGACCCCCGCCGGGCATGAGGCGGTGATCCATGTCACCCTGACCGACGATCATCCTTGGGCACAGGCCTTCGTGGTGATCGAGGCGCGGCCCCTGAAGTGAAGCCGCTGAAGTGAAGTTGAACGGTCCCGCGGCGGCACGGCGGCTTGACTCCGCCGCCGCGCCGCGCGCATGAAACGGCGCGACACCAGCGACAGGAAAGAGCAGGCGATGGCGAGTGAAAAGGGCAAGGGCGGCGGGATCGTCGAAACGGTCAAGACGATCTTCTGGGCTCTGATCATCGCAGGCGCCTTCCGCACGCTGTTCTTTCAGCCGTTCTGGATTCCGTCTGAATCGATGAAGGACACGCTGCTGGTCGGCGACTTCCTGTTCGTGAACAAGATGGCCTATGGCTATTCGAAATATTCCTGCCCCTTCGCGATCTGCCCGATCTCGGGCCGGATCTTCGGGTCTGAACCCGAACGCGGCGATGTGGTGGTGTTCCGCCATCCCGTCACCGGCGATGATTTCATCAAGCGGCTGATCGGCCTGCCCGGCGACACGATCCAGATGAAGAACGGCGTGTTGTGGCTGAACGGGCAGGAAGCGGTGCAGACCCCGGCGGGCATCTTCGAAGAGGTCTATGAGCCGCAGGGTCCGATGCGCAACGTGCCGCGCTGCCAGAACGACCCCGCGCGCGATGGCGGCATCTGCCAGAAGTCCCGCTCGGTCGAGACGCTGCCGGGCGGCGTGTCGCATGACGTGCTGAACATCGCCGACAACCAGTTCGCCGACAATACCGAGGTCTTTACCGTCCCTGAAGGCCATTACTTCTTCATGGGCGACAACCGCGACAACAGCCAGGACAGCCGGTACTCCCGCGCCATGAATGGCGTTGGCATGGTCCCTGCCGAATACCTCATCGGCCGGGCCGACCGGGTGATCTTCTCTTCGGCCGGATCGCGGCTGTGGTATATCTGGACCTGGCGGATGGACCGCTTTTTCAAGGCGATCAACTGACCTTGAGCGGGCTGAAAAACCCTTTCCGGCTGCGCGGCACGGCGCGGCGGCGTGTGCTTTTGGCTGCGCTGGCCGTCTATGCCGCGCTGATCGCCGTGCGGACGTGGCTGGAACTGGACGGCGACTGGTGGCGCTGGTCCCGGCTGGCGGCGGCCCTGACCATCGTCGCGCTGGCCGCGCTGCTGGCCACGATGGTGCGGCGGCTGCATGACATCGGCCGGCCGGGGGGCTGGGTGCTGCTGGGCCTCATTCCTTATGTGAACATCGGCCTGGTCCTTGCGTTGCTGGTCTGGCCGCCCGCCTCGCGCAAGCGCAACGAATCCGGGCTGGGCACCGTTCTGGGCGTGGCCGGGCTAGCGGTTCTGGGTCTGATGGCGGTTCTGCGGCTGTTCCTGCAACCCTACTGGATTCCATCCGAACAGATGAAGCCCGCGCTGCTGGTGGGGGATTTCGTCATGGTGCGGTATCTGGCGGCCGAGGACGTGGTTCGTGGCGATGTGATTGTCTTCCGTCACTCCGTCTCGGGGCGTGATTTCATCATGCGGGCCGTGGGCCTGCCGGGCGATACCGTGCAGATGAAGGACGGGCGGCTGTGGCTGAACGGATCAGAGGTGCCACAGGAGGCCAACGGCACCTTCACCGAGGTGATGGGGCCGCAGGGGCCGATGCATATCCGGCCGCGCTGCGAAAACGGACCCGTGGGTGATGGCGGGCAATGCCGCCGGTCCCGCCTGACCGAGACTTTGCCCGCCGAAGGATATGACGGCGGGCGCAAATACGATGTTCTGAACATCGACGCATCGTCCTATGCTGACAACACCGATCTCTTCACCGTGCCCGAGGGGGCGTTTTTCGTGATGGGCGACAACCGCGACAACAGCAACGACAGCCGCTTTTCCCGCGGCGTGGGTGGCGTCGGCATGGTGGAGGCCGATAACATCATCGGTCGTGCCAGCTTTGTCTTGTTCTCCTCTGCCGGAGAGAGGATCTGGACGCCGTGGACCTGGCGGATGGACCGGCTGCTGGAGGGTGTGGAATGAGGCTTTCGGCCGATCTGAAGGCGTTCCAGATCCGCATCGGGCATGAGTTCCGGCGGGGTGAGCTTCTGGTCCGGGCGGTGACGCATTCCTCCATCGGCTCGGCCACGCGGCCCGACAACCAGCGGCTGGAGTTTCTGGGGGACCGGGTTCTGGGGCTTGTGATGGCCGAGGCGCTGCTGGCCGCCGACCCCGATGCCAGCGAAGGGCAGCTGGCCCCGCGCTTCAACGCGCTGGTGCGCAAGGAAACCTGCGCCGAGGTGGCGCGGTCTCTGGGCCTTGGCGATGTGCTGAAGCTGGGCCGGTCCGAGATGCTTTCGGGCGGGCGGCGGAAAGAGGCGCTTCTGGGCGATGCGATGGAGGCGGTGATCGCCGCCGTCTATCAGGACGCCGGGTTCGAAGCCGCGCGCGTTTTGGTCCTGCGGCTCTGGGGCGACCGGATCGGCCGGGTGGACCCGGACGCCCGCGATGCCAAGACCGCGCTGCAGGAATGGGCGCAGGCCCGCGGGATGCCCCCGCCCGCCTATACCGAAACGGGCCGCTCCGGCCCGGACCACCAGCCGCTTTTCACTGTTGAAGCGCGGCTGGCCGATGGACAACATGAAGCCGCGCAAGCAGGCTCGAAACGCGCCGCCGAACAGGCAGCGGCAGGTGCGCTTCTGAAACGGCTGGAGGCCGGGAATGACTGAGGGGATGACTGAACAGACACGCGCCGGATTTGTCGCCCTGATTGGCGAGCCGAATGCCGGGAAATCCACCCTGCTGAACCGGATGGTCGGCGCCAAGGTCAGCATCGTGACCCACAAGGTGCAAACCACCCGGGCGCGCATCCGCGGCGTCTGCATGGAAGGTCAGACCCAGATCGTCTTTGTCGATACGCCGGGCCTGTTCCGCCCGCGGCGGCGGCTGGACCGCGCCATGGTCAAGGCGGCCTGGGGCGGGGCAGCGGATGCCGATGTGGTGGTCCTGCTGATCGAGGCGCATCGCGGCCTGACCGAAGGCGCGCAGGCCATCATCGACCGTCTGGGCGATGAGCTGCCGCGCGATCGCCCGGTGGCCCTGGCCATCAACAAGATCGACCGGGTCAGGGCGGAAACGCTGCTGGGTCTGGCCGAGAAGATGAATACGGCGTTTTCCTTTGCGAAGACCTTCATGATCAGCGCCGAAAAGGGCTATGGCGTGCAGGATCTGCGCGAATGGCTGGCGGGCGAAATGCCTGAAGGCGAATGGTTCTACCCCGAGGATCAGCTGGCCGACCTGCCTTTGCGGATGATCGCGGCCGAGATGACGCGCGAAAAGCTGACCCTGCGCCTGCATGAGGAGCTGCCCTATCAGCTGACCGTGGAAACCGAGAAATGGGAGGACCGCAAGGACGGCTCCACCCGGATCGACCAGCTGGTCTATGTCGCGCGCGACGGGCACAAGGGCATTGTCCTTGGCAACCGGGGCGAGACGATCAAGGCCATCGGTCAGGCGGCCCGGGCCGAGATTGCGGCCTTTCTAGACCGCGAGGTGCATCTGTTCCTGCAGGTCAAGGTGCGGCCCAACTGGCTGGAAGAGGCCGAGCGTTATTCGGAAATGGGTCTCGATTTCAAAGACGGCGACAGCTAGGCCTTGCGGCCAAGCCGCTGCTTGACCGCGGCCCATGCCAGCCAGATCAGCCCGCCCGCGGCGATCAGCCCGGTCGCCGTGCGGGCCACCGGATCGGCACCGGTGCCCTTGCGGTCTGCCGCCATGGTGCCCATGCCAAGCGCGGCCGCGATCAGGGCGATACGTGCGCCAAGCGGGGAACGGGGCTTTGCCATTGCGGCCTCCTGTTGCGGATTGTGCAGATATAGTCCCGCAGGGCGGCGCGGGGGAGGGGACATGACACGGCTGACGGCGGAATTCTGGGTGCAGGCCTATCTGCGGCGCCTGCAGCTGGCAGATATCCCGGCCTATGTGCTGCGCCGGGGCGATGCCACCGCCGGGGCGGTTCTGGTGAAGCTGGCCACTTTGGATGGCCGCGCACAGGCGTTTGAACGCTCCTTCGACCTGATGACCGGCGCGCGGCGCTGGATCGTGCTGACCGAGGGGGAGGAGGGGCAGGTGGATGAGACCATCGCCCGCGCCCGCGCGCGCGACCCTGACCTTTGGGTGATCGAGATCGAGGACCGCCACGGCCGCACCCTGCTGGAGGAGCCGGGGCTGGACGGCTGAGGCGGAACCCTCTCCGCGGCCCCGGCGTTGAAGGGGCCCGACATCCGGAATGACCCAGAGATGACCCCTGAACACGACCCCGCCCGCGCCCGGCTGGACCGCGAGTTTGACCGCCTTCAGGCCGCCTCGCCCCGGTTCGGCGGCTTTCTGGCCCGGCTGCGCAGCCCCGCGGCCCGGCTGATCCGCATTCCGGTGGCGGTGCTGCTGATCCTGTTCGGGTTTCTGGGCTTTCTGCCGGTCCTTGGCTTCTGGATGGTGCCGCTGGGCCTTTTGCTGCTGGCCATCGACATTCCCGCCCTTCAGGGGCCGGTGGGCCGGACCGTGCTGCGCCTGCGGCTCTGGTGGCAGCGCCGCCGCCGCTGAGGCCGCTTGCCGTCGCGCGCGGGCCGCCCGATAGTCGCGCCATGATGGACTGGCAGGACGAAGGCATGGTCATCGCGGCACGGCCGCATGGCGAGAGTGCCGCGATCATCGAAGTGTTCACCCGCAGTCACGGCCGCCATGCGGGCGTGGTGCGCGGCGGCGCGGGCCGCCGTCTGGCGCCGGTCCTGCAACCCGGCAACCAGATCGCCGCGGTCTGGCGCGCAAGGCTGGGCGATCATCTGGGCAGCTTCACGGTCGAGCCGGTACGCAGCCGCGCCCATCTGATGGCGGACCGTCTGGCGCTGGCGGGCCTGAGCGCGGTCTGCGCCCTTCTGCATGTCGCGCTGGCCGAGCGGGAGCCGCATCCCGCCCTCTGGCCGCCGACCATGGCGCTTTTGGACGGTCTGGGAGGTGCAGGCTGGGCCGAAGCCTATCTGCGATGGGAATTGCAGCTCTTGGCCGAGATGGGCTTCGGGCTGGACCTGTCCGTCTGCGCCGTGACAGGGGCGACCGCGGGGCTGGCCTATGTCAGCCCCAAGACCGGCCACGCCGTCACCGCCGCGGGTGCCGGGGATTGGGCCGATCGCCTGCTGCCGCTGCCGCCCGGCCTGACCAGCCCCGGGCCGCTGGACCCCGCCGCCTTGCAGCAGGGCCTTGCGCTGACCGCCCATTTCCTGACGCGGGAAATCGCCGCCCTGACCGGCCGCGATGCCCTGCCTGAGGCGCGGGGACGGTTGGCCGATCTGTTGGCGCGTTCCCGCTAAGCTGCAGCGCAGCGATTCGCAGGCGACACCGGATGTCGCAGACGGGCCAGACGGAACCGGCAGGGCGGCGTCTTTGGGCAGAATGGCCCTGCGTTACATTCCACTGGCGCTGAAACATAGCCCCACGCCGAAGATCGAACATTTCGCTGTTCTGGCCGGGCTGGATGCTGCGGTGCGCGGCACGCTCATCACCATCATGCCGCTGGCGGTCTATGATGCGCTGAAGGATGCTCAATCCACCTCGGCCGCCTATTTCGCGGCCGGTGTGGTGTCGCTGATCTGGGGGCTGATGGTGCCCTGGGCGACCCGGCACATTCCCCGCCGCTGGGCCTATACCGGGGGCTGCCTGCTGTATGTTGCGGGCATGGCGCTGGCCATCACCGGCACGGCCTGGTCCATGCCGCTGGCGCTGATGTGCAATGCCATGGCCACGGCGACCGTCTTCGTCTGCTTCAACGCCTATGTGCTGGATTACGTGGACCGCGCCAACCTGGGCCGCAGTCAGGGCGTGCAGATGGCCTATGCCGCCACGCCCTGGACGGTGGGGCCGCTTCTGGGTGTCTGGCTGCACGACCACTGGGCGCCCGCGCCCTTCGTCCTGGCAGGGATCTTTGCGCTGACGCTGCTGACGGTGTTCTGGGTGCTTCGGCTGGGCAACGGCAAGCAGATCGCCCGCGCCAAGGCGCCCGCGGTCAATCCTCTGGGCTATCTGGGCCGGTTCTTCCGCCAGCCGCGGCTGATTGCGGGCTGGTTTTTCGCCGTCACACGCTCCTGCGGATGGTGGGTCTATGTGGTCTTCCTGCCGATCTTCTGCGTCGAGGCGGGTCTGGGTGACAAGGTCGGCGCGGTTGCGCTTTCGGTCTCTAACGCCATCCTGTTCATCGCGCCCGAGATCAACCGCCGTGCAAGGGCGCTGTCCGTGCGCCGCTCGGTCCGGCTGGCCTTCGCCTGTGGCGGCGGACTGATGTTGGCGGCGGCATTGCTGTCGGTCCTGCCCTGGGTCACGGTGGCGCTGGTCTTCGGCGCCTCGTTCTTCTTCGTCGTGCTGGATGTGGTGGGCGGGCTCCCGTTCCTGATGGCCGTGCGCCCCGGAGAGCGGACCGAGATGTCGGCGGTCTATTCCAGCTTCCGCGATGTCTCGGGCATCCTGACCCCCGGTGCGGCCTGGCTGGTCCTCTTCGTGGCGCCTCTGCCCGGCGTCTTTGCCTTTGCGGCGGCGGGGTTCTTCCTGTGCTGGGGCATCGCGGGCAGTCTGCATCCAAGGCTGGGTGTGCAGCGTCCGTCGCGCGGCAGAGAGGAGGCTGCGCCTGACTGACCCCGCGCAAGAGGGGGCGCTGCCCCCGTCTCCTGCGGAGACTCCCCCGGGATATTTGTGCAAACTGGAATGGGCTTTCCACTTTGTCCAAATATCCCCGGCGGAGCCCGCCCGAGGCGGTTGGCCGCAGGCCAGAGCCGAGGCAAAAGGCATGCGGCGCAGCCGCTCCGCTCTGTAGCGGTCAGTCCAGCAGGCGCCGGGCGATGACCTGGGCCTGAATTTCGGCGGCGCCTTCAAAGATGTTCAGGATGCGGGCATCGCAGAGGATGCGGCTGACCCGGTATTCCAGCGCGAAACCGTTGCCGCCGTGGATCTGCAATGCATTATCCGCCGCGGCCCAGGCCACGCGGGCGCCCAGAAGCTTGGCCATGCCGGCCTCAAGATCGCAGCGTTTGTCATGGTCCTTCTGCCAGGCGCTGAAATAGGTCAGCTGCCGGGCGATCATCACCTCGACCGCCATCATGGCAAGCTTGCCCGAGACGCGGGGAAATTCGATCAGCGCCTTGCCGAACTGCTTGCGGTCTTCGGCATATTGCAGCCCGGTTTCCAGCGCCGATTGCGCCACGCCGATGGCGCGGGCGCCGGTCTGGATGCGGGCGGATTCGAAGGTCTGCATCAGCTGCTTGAACCCTTGTCCGGGCTGGCCGCCCAAGAGGTTTTCAGGCTTTACCTGAAAGCGGTCGAAGCCGAGTTCATATTCCTTCATGCCGCGATAGCCCAGAACCTCGATCTCACCGCCGGTCATGCCGGGGGTGGGGAAGGGGTCTGCGTCGGTGCCGGGGGTCTTTTCGGCCAGGAACATCGACAGCCCGCGCCAGTCGGTCGTGTCGGGGTCGGTCCGCGCCAGGAGCGTCATCACATGGGTACGCGCGGCATGGGTGATCCAGGTCTTGTTGCCGGTGATCTCCCAGCCGTCTTCGGTGCGCAGCGCGCGGGTGCGGAGCGAGCCGAGGTCGGACCCGGTGTTCGGCTCGGTGAAGACGGCGGTCGGCAGGATTTCCCCGGAGGCGAGTTTAGGCAGCCATTGCGCCTTCTGCTCCGGCGTGCCGCCGCAGAGGATCAGCTCGGCCGCAATCTCGCTGCGGGTGCCAAGCGAGCCGACGCCGATATAGCCGCGTGACAATTCTTCGCTGACGACGACCATGCTGGCCTTGCTGAGGCCGAAGCCGCCGAATTCCTCGGGGATGGTCAGGCCGAAGACGCCCATTTCCGCCAGCTCGCGGATGACCTCCATCGGGATCAGCTCGTCCTTCAGGTGCCAGTCATGGGCGAAGGGGATGACCTTCTCGTCGGCGTAGCGGCGGAACTGGTCGCGGATCATCTCCAGCTCTTCGTCCAGCCCGGTGGCGCCAAAGGTGGCGCGGCCATGGTTGTCGCGCATCAGCGTGACCAGACGGCTGCGGGCGGCGGGAGTATTCCCGGCGATCAGCGTGGCGGCGGCGCCTGCGGGCGTCCAGCTCTGGCCAAGCTCTTGCAAACGCGCGGTTTCTCCCTGGCTCATCGGGATGCCGCCGGCGATCTGCGCCAGATATTCGCCAAAGCCGATCTGAAGGATCAGCGCCTCCATCTCGCCGAATTGCCCTGCCTCGGACAGGCGGGCGGCCCAGGCGTCCAGCTGGCGCAAGGCCTCGGCATAGGTGGCCAGCCACGACAGGCAATGGGCGGCGAACTGATGCTCTTCCAGCGCGGCGGCGCTGATCTTGCCCCCCACGGTAACGGCGGCGCGCAGATGTTCCCGCGCGGCCGTGAACAGGGCATCCGTCTCCGGCAAAACCGCCGCCGTCAGGCCGCGCAGGTCGGGAAGAACGGGAGAGGTGATCGGCTGTCCATCATGCGGCATGGCATCCTCCGGCAGAGTCTGGATCTGCCGCTGGACTACGCCTTTTGCAGGTGCAGCGCAATATACTTTCGTCAGTATTGCGCAGGGAGACTTAAAGTGTCGCGCAGGATTTCATCAGGAGGTTGCGCCGCAGGCATTTGTGATCTCGGGCACGGCGGCACCTGGAACCACCTCGAACTCCACCCGATAGAGCCGCCGGTCGCGGTCCCAGCCCTCGATCACCCAGGTTCCGGGCACCAGTTCGCTTTCGGTATCGAAGCGGAAGAAGGCCAGCGTCGCCCCCAGGGACGAGATGTCCGAGGCCCAGCTTTCCGGGGTGGTCCGGCCCGGGCGGTAGACCCGCACCTCGCCCACGGCGGTTTCCCAACCCTTTGCGCCGGTCACCTTGACCCCGAAGGCCAGCCCCAAGGCAGCAGGAACGACCTGACGGTCGGGCCAATGGAAGCTGACCTCACCCTTCGGGACATGGATCCAGCCCGAGGCGGTGCCCGGCGCGGGGGCACGGTCCATCGCCTGCAGCGCACAGAAAACGCCCCATTCCAGCCGGGCCACTTCGGCCACGACAACGGGCGGCGCGGGTTCGGAGCCGGGCCCGGCCGCGGCGGGCAGGGCAAGGGCGGCGGACAGGATCAGGGCGAGCATGTGGCGCATGACGGCAGTGTCGCATTCCTGTCGGCTCCGCTCAACCCTCGGCTGTCGCGGATTTCCCGACCCGGCGGAAACAGAGCGGTGCCCGCGCCGCAGCAATGCCCGAGGCGGTTGGCCACAGGCCAGAGCCGAGACAAAAGCAATGCGCCCGGAGGGTTTCCCTCCGGGCGCGCAATGTTGCAGCCAATGCGGCGGGATCAGCCGATGGCGGCGGCGCGGATGTCGTCGTCGATATGGGCGACATACTGGCCAAAGTTCTTCGAGAACATCCCGACCAGCGTCTTGGCCTGCGCATCATAGGCGGATTTGTCGGCCCAGGTCTCCCGCGGGTTCAAAAGCGTCTCGTCCACGCCCGGCACGGCCACCGGCACTTCGAAGCCGAAGTTCGGGTCCTTGCGGAACTCCACCGCGTTCAGCGAACCGTCCAGAGCGGCCGTCAGCAGCGCGCGGGTGGCGCGGATCGGCATGCGCTTGCCGGTGCCGAACTTGCCGCCGGTCCAGCCGGTGTTCACCAGCCAGCACGACGCGCCGGTCGCGGCGATCTTGGCCTGCAACAGCTTGCCATAGACTTCCGGGCGGCGCGGCATGAAGGGCGCACCGAAGCAGGTCGAGAAGGTCGGGATCGGCTCGACCACGCCACGCTCGGTCCCCGGGGTCTTGGCGGTGAAGCCCGACAGGAAGTGATACATCGCCTGCGCGGGCGTCAGCCGCGCGATGGGCGGCAGCACGCCATAGGCGTCGCAGGTCAGCAGGATCACGTTCTTCGGCTGCCCGCCCAGACCCGTGGCCGAGGCGTTGGAGATCGCCTCCAGCGGATAGGCGCAGCGGGTGTTCTCGGTCAGGCTGGCATCGGCGAAGTCCAGTTCCAGCGTCTCGGCGTCGTAGACCATATTCTCGACCACGGTCGCAAAGCGGTGCGTCGTGGCATAGATTTCCGGCTCCGCCTCGGGCGAGAGGTTGATGGTCTTGGCATAGCAGCCGCCTTCAAAGTTGAAGGTGCCCTTGTCCGACCAGCCATGTTCGTCATCGCCGATCAGGATGCGCGACGGATCGGCCGAAAGCGTGGTCTTGCCGGTGCCCGACAGGCCGAAGAACACCGCGGTGTCATCCGGATTGCCGATGGCATGGTTGGCCGAGCAGTGCATCGCCATCACGCCCTTTTCGGGCAGCAGGTAGTTCAGGATGGTGAAGACCGACTTCTTGTTCTCACCGGCATAGGCGGTGTTGGCGATCAGCACGGTCTTCTCGTCGAAGTTCAGCGCGATCACGGTATCGGTGCGGCAGCCGTGGCGGGCCGGATCGGCCTTGAAGGACGGCAGGTTGATGATGGTCCATTCCGGGGTGAAGCTGTCCAGCTCGGCCCGGTCGGGGCGGCGCAGCAGGTGCCGGATGAAAAGGTTGTGCCAGGCCAGACCCGAAACGACGCGCACATCGACCCGATGCTCGGCATCGGCGCCGGCGTAAAGGTCCTGCACAAAGACCTCGCGGCCCTTGATATGGTCCAGCATGTCGGCCTTCAGAAGCGCCCAGCCCTCGGTCGTCATCGGGGCGTTGTTTTCCCACCAGATGGTGTTTTCGGTGGTGGGGGTACGGACGACGAATTTGTCCTTGGGCGACCGGCCGGTAAATTTGCCGGTGGAGCAGAGGAAGGCGCCGCCCTTGCCAAGATGGCCCTCACCGCGGGCGACCGCGGCTTCGACAAGTGCAGGTTCCATGTAGTTGTAGTGAACGGCGGCGGCACCAGAGATGCCCTGATCTTCAAGGGTGCGTTTGGGGTTCACGCGTCCGTTCGTGGTCATGTCCTGCAAGCTCCGTTTGCCGCGCCTCCCGCGCGGCGAGGGTTTTCGGGGGCGACACCCGGGCCAGGGGGTGCCAAGGGTGGCCTCGAAACAATGTTGCGAGACCGCCCCTGCCGGGCGCTATAACACGTCGGAAACGGATGCGAACAGGACGGTTTTACAGAGTTAGCGCAACCACATGGATGTTTGCGCAACCAGCAGACGGCCTGCCCGGGAACTGAGACAAATTAGTCATGTGTCAGGAGTTTTGCGCTGGACTGACAGGGTGCAGGCCCGGGGTGATTCGCTTTTGTGTTGATTCCGGCGGCTGCTTTGCGGATTATGGCGGAAAACAGAAGAACCTGAGCAGGATCGGAACACACATGTCGCGCATCGCCCTTGTGGACGACGACAGGAACATCCTGACGTCCGTCTCGATGACTCTCGAAGCCGAAGGCTTTGAGGTGGAAACCTACAATGACGGCCAGTCGGCGCTGGATGCCTTCAACCGGCGGATGCCCGATATGGCGGTGCTGGACATCAAGATGCCCCGGATGGACGGCATGGACCTGCTGCAGCGGCTGCGGCAGAAGACCACGATGCCGGTGATCTTCCTCACCTCCAAGGATGATGAGATCGACGAGGTTCTGGGCCTGCGTATGGGCGCGGACGATTATGTGAAGAAGCCCTTCAGCCAGCGGCTGCTGGTCGAACGCATCCGCGCGCTTTTGCGTCGGCAGGAGGCAGTCTCGACCGGAGAGGTGCCGGTGACCGAGGAAAGCAAGATCATCGAACGTGGCAACCTGCGGATGGATCCGCTGCGCCATTCGGTGATGTGGAAGGGCAAGGATGTCTCGCTGACGGTCACGGAATTCCTGCTCTTGCAGGCGCTGGCGCAGCGTCCCGGCTTTGTGAAAAGCCGCGATCAGCTGATGGATGTGGCCTATGACGATCAGGTCTATGTCGACGACCGCACCATCGACAGCCATATCAAGCGGCTGCGCAAGAAGATGCGCTCGGTCGATGAGGAATTCTCGGCGATCGAGACGCTGTATGGGATCGGCTACCGATACAACGAAGAATGATCATCGCCCCGCGCATCTCCATCATGGAAGAACCACGCCCCCGCAAAGCCGGTGATGTGCTGCTGGGTGAAGACTGGGTGTCGCCCGACAGCACCGTCGACTCCCTGCGCGAGGATCGCCCGCGGGGCGGGCTGGTGTCGCTGAACCGCAGCCCGCTGGCGCGGAAGATCATCATTTTCAACCTGATGGCGCTGGTCATCCTGGTGGCGGGGGTTCTGTTCCTGAACCCGTTCCGGGACAGTTTGGTGGTGCAGCGCGAGGCCGCGCTGTCGCGCGAGGCTGAGCTGATCGCTGCGGGTCTGTCGGGGGATCTGCCCGCAGCTGCAGGAGTAGCCGATGCTGCGGCGGCGCTGCGGCAGGTGGAACTGACGGCGGGTGTCGAAGCCTTCGTCTACGATGCGGCCGGGGCCGAGGTCACCCGTGCGGCCGGTCCGGCGCTGACCCCGGATGCGGGATCGCGCGGGCGGTCCACCGTCATCACGGATTTTCTCAATGCGATCTGGGACGGTGTCTCGGGTCTGCTTTCTGTCCGCCCCGGCCCCGAAGTGCCGCTAGACGGTGCCGCGCTGGCGCAGGAGGTGTTGCCCGGGGCACAGTCCGGGACCACCGCTTCGGCGACCGGTCAGGATGATCAGGGCCGCACCTGGTTTGCCGTGGCCACGCCGCTGATGCGCAATGGACAGATTGTCGGCGTTCTCGCCATGACCTCTGCTGCCGGAGAGATCGACGCGCTGGTCCGGTATGAGCGGGAACAGATCCTGCAGATGTTCGTCATCGCGCTGCTGGTGTCCATCGGCCTGTCGCTGGTCCTGGCCTCGACCATTGCCAATCCGCTGTCGGACCTTGCCGTCGCGGCCGAAATCGGGCGGGAGCGGGACCATGGCCGCGTGGCCGCGGGCCGCGTCCGCATTCCCGATCTGGCCGCCCGCCCCGATGAGATCGGGCGGCTGTCGGTGGCGATGCGGGGCATGGTGGCCGCGCTTTATGACCGGATCGACGCGAACGAACAATTCGCCGCCGATGTCAGCCATGAGATCAAGAACCCGCTCGCCTCGCTGCGGTCGGCCGTGGGCAGCCTGCGCTTCGTCAAGAAGGAAGAACAGCGCGACAAGCTGCTGGATGTCATCGAACATGACGTGCGGCGGCTCGACCGGCTGGTCAGCGACATTTCCAACGCCTCGCGGCTGGACAGCGAACTGGTGAAGGAAGAGGAAGAAGAGTTCAACCTGATCCGGACCCTGTCCAACCTGACCCAGTATTTGGGCCAGCAGGCGGGGGAGAAGGGCGTGGACTTCATCACCGACCTCCCGGATGAGCCCATCGTGATCCGCGGGTTGGAAGCGCGGCTGGCGCAGGTCTTTGTCAACCTGATCACCAATGCGACATCCTTCTGCGAAGAGGGTGATGCCGTCCGGGTCTGGGCGCGGCGCCGCGACAACCGGGTGCTTGTGGTGGTGGAAGATACCGGACCCGGTATCCCGGAACAGGCGCTGACCAAGGTGTTCAAGCGGTTCTATTCCGAACGGCCGCAGGGCGATTTCGGCAACCATTCCGGTCTGGGGCTGGCGATCTCGAAACAGATCGTCGAGGCGCATGGCGGGGTGATCTGGGCCGAGAACATTCGCCCGACCGCCGCCGACCAGTCGAGCGAACCGCTGGGCGCGCGCTTCGTCGTGGGCCTGCCGGTGTGATACCGGCCGCGCCCCGGCGCGAGCTGCTGCATGCAACCGCCGTGGCCCATGCGGGCCGCGCCGTCCTGATCCTTGGGCCTTCGGGGGCGGGGAAGTCGTCGCTGGCGATCCGTATGCTGGCCCTCGGGGCGCATCTGGTCTCGGATGATCTGACGGAAGTTGAGGCTGGGGCGGAGGGGCTGATCGCCTGCTGTCCGCGCCCCGATCTGCGCGGGGTCATCGAATCCCGCGGCATCGGCCTGCTGCGGGTTCCCTATTCCGACAGGGTGCCCGTCGCCCTGGCCGTCGATCTGGCGCAGGAAGAGACCGCGCGCCTGCCGCCGCTTCGCAGCATCACGCTGTTGGGAATGCCGGTTCCGCTTGTGCTGCGGCCGCAAAACGACCATCTTTCCGAGTCGATCCTGCTTATTCTGGCAGGCGGGCGCCATGACGGCGGGGGATGTGATCGTGCCGGAAACGGACCTGTCGCAGGAACATAGGCTGACGCTGGTCACCGGCCCTTCGGGCGCCGGCCGGACCACGGCCATCCGGGTGCTGGAGGATCTGGGCTATGAGGGGATCGACAACATCCCGCTCAGCCTGGTGCCGCGGCTGCTGGATGGGCCGCCGATGGGGCGGCCGATCGCATTGGGCCTTGATGTGCGCAACCGTGATTTCAACGCCACGGCGCTGATCGAGCTGATCGACGGGCTGACGGCCGATCCGCGCGTTGCGCTGGAGGTGCTGTATCTGGACTGCTCCCCGGCCGAACTGATCCGCCGTTTCTCGGAAACCCGTCGCCGCCATCCGCTGGCCCCGGCCGAGACCCCGGCCGAAGGGATCGAGCGGGAGATGGACCTGCTGGCGCCGATCCGGGTGCGGGCGGATCATCTGATCGACACCACCGACCTGTCCCCCCATGACCTGAAGGCCGATCTTGCGCGCTGGTTCGACAAGGGAGAGACCCGGCGGCTGGCGGTCTCGCTGCAATCCTTCAGCTACAAACGCGGGGTGCCGCGCGGCGTCGACATGATCTTTGACTGCCGGTTTCTGGCGAATCCCTATTGGAATCCCGCGCTGCGCCCGTTGGACGGCCGCGATTCCGAGGTGGCGGATTACATCCGAACCGATCCGCGGTTCGAGGGTTTCTTCCGCAGGTTGCAGGATATGGTGGAATTTCTTCTTCCGGCCCATCTGGATGAGGGCAAGGCCCACCTTTCCATCGGCTTTGGCTGCACCGGCGGGCAACACAGATCGGTTGCTGTTGCCGAAATGATGGGCGCTGCCCTTGCGCAGGCGGGCTGGCCGGTGGCAAAACGGCACAGGGAACTGGAACGCAAGGGCACGGTCGCAGCCGCCGCCCCAGCAGGCAGGGTGTCTGGCGCTTGATCGGGATCGTCATCGTCGCTCATGGGGGACTGGCGCGGGAATATCTTTCCGCGGTCGAACATGTGGTGGGCAAACAGGACGGCATGCGGGCCATCGCGATCGAGGACGATCACGACCGCGGCCAGAAACAGGCAGAGATCATCGCCGCGGCGAATTCGGTCGATGCGGGGCAGGGCGTCGTGGTCGTCACCGACATGTTCGGGGGCAGCCCGTCGAACCTGTCGCTTCCGGCCTGTGCGGCCAGCGGGCGGCGTATCCTTTACGGTGCGAACCTGCCCATGCTGATCAAGCTGGCCAAATCGCGCGAACTGCCGGTGCCCGATGCCGTGGCCGCCGCGCTGGATGCCGGGCGCAAATATATCAACAGCCTCGACCTTGGCGGCGGGGCGTGAAGGACCAGTATGTCGTCGCGCAGTTTCCGCATTGTGAATGAGAAGGGCCTGCATGCCCGGGCCAGCGCCAAATTTGTCGAGGTGGTCGAGGCGCATGACGCGCGCGCGCTGGTGGCCCGTGACGGAATGGAGGTTTCGGGCGACAGCATCATGGGCCTCTTGATGCTGGCCGCTTCGCGCGGGACGACGATTGACGTGACGACATCGGGGGCCGAGGCGGAGAAACTTGCCGATGCGCTGGAGGCTCTGGTTGCCGGGCGCTTCGGAGAGGATTATTGAAGACTGTCACCGCCGTCTTCTGCCGGTGACGCCCGCAAGGACCCATCCGTGACCGAACACAGCCAGATCGCATCCGAGGCCGCGCCCGCGCAGACCAAGGCGGACCGCCCTTATGACATGCGCCGGCTGTCCTATGCGGGGACCTTCCGCAACCCGTTCAAGGCAGGCACCATCCGCGCGTTGGAATGGCTGACCGCGAAGGTGCAGCTCCTGCGGCTGATCCGCAGTTTCGAGAAATCGGGTGCGCCCTTCGGTGCCCCGTTCTGGCCCAAGGCGATTCGCCATATGGGCATCAGGATCGACACCCCGGCCGAGGAAATTGCCCGTATCCCGAAGACCGGGCCTGTGGTCGTGGTGGCCAACCATCCCTCGGGGCTGGTGGATGGCATGATCATGGCCGAGATGGTGTGCCGCGTCCGGTCGGACTTCAAGATCCTGACCCGCAGTCTGCTGACCGGCATCCCCGAGGTCGAGGAATTCATGATCCCCGTCCCCTTCCCGCATGAGGACAATGCGCGGGAGCTGGGGCTGAAGATGCGGGACGAAACCATGGCCCATCTCAAGGCGGGCGGGGTGATCATCCTGTTCCCGGCGGGCAAGGTGGCCATGTCCGAAACATGGTTCGGCCCCGCGGTCGAGGCGGAATGGAACGTCTTCACCCACAAGATCGTGCGCTCTTCAGGGGCCACGATCCTGCCGATCTTCTTTCCGGGACAGAACAGCCGGGCGTTCCAGATTGCCAACCGCCTCTCGGACACGCTGCGGCAGGGGCTGCTGCTTTATGAGATCAAGCGTGTGCTGTTCAGGCCGCAGCGTCCGGTGATCGGTCAGCCCATTCCGGCAAGCGAGCTAAAGAACTGGGAAGGCAATCCCCGCGGCTTTCTGGCCTGGCTGCGCGAGCATACGCTCTCTCTCGGCAGGTAAGGCAGCGGTCCTTCGTTTAGCGCTTCGCCCTCTCGTCGAAGGGACAGGCCCGCGACAAAAAGACGAAGTTGCCAGAGGAGCCGGTCTCAGCGCGTCGGCACCGGAATTTCGCCCCGGTAGTCGTAGAAGCCGCGCTTGGTCTTGCGGCCCAGCCATCCCGCCTCGACATATTTGGTCAGCAGCGGGCAGGGGCGGTATTTGGTATCCGCCAGCCCATCATACAGCACGTTCATGATGGCAAGGCAGGTGTCCAGCCCGATGAAATCTGCCAGCTCCAGCGGTCCCATCGGGTGATTGGCGCCCAGTTTCATCGATTCGTCGATGGACCGCACGTTGCCGACGCCTTCATACAGCGTATAGACCGCCTCGTTGATCATCGGGATCAGGATGCGGTTCACGATGAAGGCCGGGAAATCCTCGGCGCTGGCGGCGGTCTTGCCCAGGCTTTCCACCACCCGGTGCAGGGTCTGATAGGTGTCCTGATCGGTGGCGATGCCGCGGATCAGTTCCACCAGCTGCATCACCGGCACCGGGTTCATGAAGTGGAAGCCCATGAACTTTTCCGGCCGGTCGGTGCGGCTGGCCAGCCGGGTGATCGAGATGGATGAGGTGTTGGAGGTCAGGATCGTTGTCGGCTTCAGATGCGGCAGCAGATCCTCGAAGATCGCCTGCTTGACCGTCTCCCGCTCCGTCGCGGCCTCGATCACCAGATCCGTCGGCCCCAGATCGGACAGCTTCATCGTGGTGCGGATGCGGGCCATGGCCGCGGCCTTCGCCTCGGCGCTGATCTTGCCGCGGCCGACCTGACGTTCCAGATTGCGGTCCACCGTGGCCAGCGCGCTTTTCAGGGACTCGTCGCTGATATCGTTCAGCAGCACCTCATATCCGGCCAGCGCAAAAACATGGGCGATGCCGTTGCCCATCTGCCCCGCGCCCACGATGCCGACTGTGCGGATGTCCATGACTGCCCTCTTCTTCGTTCCGCGGAACTCTAGGCCCGGCACCGGGGCAGGGCAAGGGGGCAGGGCCGGGCCGGGAAGAAGGAACAATTCGACGGAAAGGTCATGGTTTAGTCATTTGGAAAGGCTTTGGCCTTCATGCTTTGGCCCGGGTGTTGTGAAGGATGGGTGACGCGCATGGAACTTGGGCATGCCGGTGCGGGGGCGCCGGACTATTTCCCCTGCCATTACGGCGGGTCACGGCTGACATTCCGGGGCCCCCGCCGCGATCTGGGCGGCGACTATATCGTGACCCTGGGCGGGAGCGAGACATTCGGACGTTTCGTTCCGGCGCCGTTTCCGCTGCTGCTGGAGCGGAAGCTTGGCACGCCGGTGGTGAACCTTGCCTGCATCCATGCCGGGCCGGATCTGTGGCTGCAGGATCCGGCTTTGACCGGTGTCATCCGCGGGGCAAGGTTCGGTGTGATGCAGGTGGTGGGGGCGATCAATCTGTCGAACCGCTACTACACGGTGCATCCGCGGAGAAATGACCGCTTCATTGCTGCCTCACCCCTGCTGCGCGCCCTCTATGATGATCTGGACTTTACCGAAATCCACTTCACCCGCCATCTGGTGCAGACCCTCCGCTCCCGGGGGGAGGAGAGGTTCCGCCCGGTGGCCGCGGAACTGCGTGCGGTCTGGCAGCAGCGCATGATCGCGGTGCTGCAGACAATGCCGGAACGGCGGGTGCTGTACTGGATCGCCGGAACGCCGCCACCGCAGCACGGAGGCGAGCCGTGGCAGGAGCCTGAGCTTGTCGATCAGACCATGCTGGACCGGCTGCGCCCGCTGGTCGATGACATCATCGTGCATGTTGTCCGTGACGAGAAAGCAAAGCGCCCGGCATCCTTGTCGATGCGGGCCGGAGAGCGGGGTAGTCCCGGCGCTTCGGCCCATGCGGAAGCGGCGGATCTGCTGGGCGCCGCCATTTCCCGCCGTCTGATGTGAAACGGGGCGCCCTTGGGGCGCCCCGTGTGATTTGACCTGTAATGGCTTGACCGGCGCTGTCAGAGCTTTCCGGTGAGTTCCGGGACGAGGGTGAAGAGGTCGCCCACGAGGCCATAGTCGGCGACCTGGAAGATGGGTGCCTCTTCGTCCTTGTTGATCGCGACGATGACCTTGCTGTCCTTCATGCCCGCAAGGTGCTGGATCGCGCCCGAGATCCCGACCGCGACGTAAAGCTGCGGCGCCACGACCTTGCCGGTCTGGCCCACCTGCCAGTCGTTCGGCGCATAGCCGGAATCGACCGCCGCGCGGGACGCGCCCACGGCGGCGCCCAGCTTGTCGGCCAGCGCCTCGATGATCTCGAAGCTCTCTTTCGAGCCGACGCCGCGACCGCCCGAGACCACGATCTTCGCGGAGGTCAGCTCCGGCCGGTCCGAGGCGGCGACCTTGTCTTCCACCCAGGACGACAGACCGGCACCGGCCGGGCCCGATATGGCCTCAACCGCCGCTGCGCCACCCGCAGGTGCCGCCGAAAACGCCGCCGTCCGCACCGAGAACACCTTGACCTTGTCCCCGGACTTCACCGTCTGGATCGCATTGCCGGCGTAGATTGGCCGCTCAAAGGTTTCGGAATCGATAACGGCGGTCACGTCAGAGATCACCATCACGTCCAGAAGCGCCGCCACGCGCGGCAGCAGGTTCTTGTTGAACGCGGTCGCCGCACCGGCGATGTGGCTGTAATCCTTGGACAAAGCCACGACCAGATCGGCCGTCGCCTCTGCCAGCCCATGGCTGTAGGCCGCGTCACCCGCCACCAGAACCTTCGCCACGCCCGACAGCCTGGCCGCCTCGGCCGCCGCCCCATCGGTGCCCGCGCCCGCCACGAGGACGTGCACATCGCCCAGCGAGGCCACCGCCGTTAGGGCTTTGGCAACCGAATCGGTCGCAAGCTGTCCGTCATTCACATCGGCAATCAGGAGAACGGCCATCAGATCACCCCCGCTTCGTCTTTCAGTTTCGCGATCAGCTCGTCCACCGAACCGACCTTGACCCCGGCCTTGCGGCCCGCGGGTTCGACCGTCTTGACCACGGTCAGCCGCGGCGCCACGTCCACGCCATAGTCAGCCGGGGTCTTGGCGGCCAAGGGCTTGGCCTTGGCCTTCATGATGTTCGGCAGGCTGGCATAGCGCGGCTCGTTCAGCCGCAGGTCGACCGTGATGATCGCGGGCAGCTTCACGCTGATCGTCTGCAACCCGCCGTCCACTTCGCGGGTGACCTTCGCGGTCTCGCCTTCGATCACCAGCTCGCTGGCAAAGGTGCCCTGTGCCCAGCCCAGAAGCGCGGCCAGCATCTGGCCCGTCGCGTTCATGTCATTGTCGATGGCCTGCTTGCCCGCCAGAACCAGGCCCGGCGCCTCGTCCTTCACCACCGCGGCCAGCAGCTTGGCCACGGCCAAAGGTTCAATGTCGGTCTGCACATCCGTCGTGGCTTCGATCAGGATCGCCCGATCCGCGCCCATGGCCAGCGCATTGCGCAGGGTTTCCTGCGCCTGTTTCACGCCGATGGAGACGACCACAACCTCGGTCGCGATCCCCTTCTCCTTCAGACGGATCGCCTCCTCCACGGCAATCTCGTCAAAGGGGTTCATCGACATCTTCACATTCGCAAGATCGACACCCGAACCGTCCGATTTCACCCGGACCTTAACGTTGTAGTCAATCACACGTTTGACAGGCACCAAGACCTTCATGCGGATCTCTCCAGTTCCAGGGCGCGCGAGGCACCCGTTCAAGCTCCCACAGGCCTGTTACCGCAACAGGGGCCGATTCAACAGAGCAAATGCGACAGATTATTGCGCGGGACGTCACGTTGCCGCATCTGCACGGTGCCCTGACGGCAGGGGCTGCTCAACCTTCGCGTGTCAGCCCGGGCACCCAGAGGACATCCGCCTTGCCGTCGTCATTGGCGATGCGGCCAGCCACGAAGAACCAGTCCGACAGCCGGTTCAGATATTTCACGGCGGCGGGATTCACATCCTCTTCGGCGGCCAGTTCGACCACCAGACGCTCGGCCCGGCGGCAGACGGTGCGGCACAGGTGCAGATGGGCGGCCAGCGCGCTGCCGCCCGGCAGGATGAAGCTGCGCAGCGGCGTCAGCTTCGTGTTCATCGCGTCGATCTCGCGTTCCAGCCGGTCGACCTGCGCGTCGATCATGCGCAGCGGTGTATAGGGCAGATCGGCATCCTTGTCGCGGTCGGGGGTGCAGAGATCGGCGCCCAGATCGAACAGATCGTTGGAGATCCGCGCCAGCGCCGCGTCCAGATCGCCCGTGGCATGCAGTCGGGCAAGGCCGACCGTGGCATTCGTCTCATCGACGGTGCCATAGGCGCCCACGCGATGCGAAAATTTCGGCACCCGCGCGCCGTTGCCAAGCGCGGTTTCGCCCTTGTCGCCGGTGCGCGTGTAGATTTTCGACAAAACGACCATCAGTTCCCCCCGCGAGAGCGCAGCCAGGCAAAGCCCACGATCAGCACCACGGCAATGAATTGCGCGATCAGCCGCCAGCGCATGATCTTGTTGGCATTGCGTTTGTTGAACTCGCCGCCCTTGGCGAAGGTGCCGATCCCGAACAGCAGGATGGCGGCCACCACCAATGCGGCAAAGGCGGCAAGCAGGAACAGCGGATCGTTCATCATGGGTGTGCCTCCGGTTGGCACTGGTCTACGGCGTTTTCGCGGGAAAGCGAAGCGCCTTCCCGCCCGCGGATGATCACCCCCGCGCGACCAGCCAGTCCAGCGCGCGGCTGGACAAAAGGCGGCGGCCCAGACCGGCAATATGGGTGGGCAGGGTCACGTAATAGCGCGCGCGGGGCCGGCGGCTTTCCACCGCATGGACCAGCTTTTTCGTCACCGCTGCGGGGATCAGCTCGAACGTGTCGGGCTTGTCCTTCGGTTTGTAGAGGCGATGCAGCAGGGTTTGGTATTCTGCGGCGCGGGGCGAATTCTGCCAGTCGATCCATTTTTCGAAATGCGGGATGGAGTTCTGGCGGATCAGCGTGCCGATGGGTCCCGGCTCGATCAGGATAATGTCAATTCCGGTGCCCTTCATCTCCAGCCGCAGGATGTCGGTCAGGCCCTCCATGGCGAATTTTGTGGCGGCATAGGCGCCGCGCCATTTCGCACCGACAATCCCCAGAACCGAGGAGCAGTTGACGATCCGTCCGTGCCCCTGCGCCCGCATCAGCGGGATCACCCGGCGGGTCAGGTCGTGGACGCCAAAGAGGTTCGTTTCAAAGATCTCGCGCAGGGCGCCACGGGGCAGATCCTCCACCGCGCCGGGGCATGCATAGGCACCGTTGTTGAACAGCGCGTCCAGCGTGCCTCCGGTTCGGGTCTTCACCTCTTCCACGGCGGCGGCGATGCTGGCCTCGTCGGAATAATCAAGAACGAAGCTTTCCAATCCCTCGGCCCGCAGGCGGGCGCAGTCGGCCTCTTTCCGGCAGGTTGCAAAGACGCGCCAGCCGCGCGCTTTCAGACCGCGCGCGGCGTCCAGACCGATGCCCGAAGAACAGCCGGTGATGAGGATTGTTCTGTCCATGATCTGCCGTATCCTGCCCGCTTTTTGCCCGAAGGCTTAGGCGGAAAAGGCCGGGGGCGTCAAATGCGATCAGAACGTCAGAATGCCGGGACCAGGAAACGCGAGGCGACATAGCCGCGTAGACCATCGCCTTCGATGACCACTTCGACCCATTCCGCATCAATGGGCGACAAGAGGCGGACTTCCTCTCCGCCCCAGAGTTTTCCGACCACGCCATCATAGGTCGAGGGGCCAAGGCGGACATTCACCGAACTGGCGGTGACGACATAGATGTCTCCGGCTGCGGCAGGGGCGTCATGCGCCGCAGCTTCATCCACCGCGTAAGAGGCTTCGTCGACGGAGACCTGATCCCCACCGATACTTGGCAGGGCGGACAGGGTGAAGACCGGCTCCGCCCGGCGGGTACGTTCGGCCACGGGCTGAGGTGCCGGGGCGACCTCCGCCACGGCAGGCACCACCTTGGCGGGCGTCACGCTTGCAATCTGAGGGGCGGGCGCGATCTCGACCACCGGGAGTGCGGGCGCAGTGGCGGCGGGTCGCGACAGGACCACCACCTCACCTCCGCCAGCAACGGCCGCGGCCAGTCCGGGCCGCATCTGGCCGCGGTCTTCCCCGGCAATCAATAGGGTGACGAACATCACGGCACCCAGAAGCACCACTAGACGAAGCATGGAAACACCGGAGACTTTGGAGACTTTGGCAGCAGTCGAGTCATCTTTAGCACAAATCAGGGGCGGTCGCAGGGGAAACTTTGCGAAGCTGCATCAGGTTCCCGGCAATCTTGCCCGCAAACCGGCTGGACCGCGGCGCGGGACCGACATACACCACATTCATGTCCGATGAAGATGACGATCCCAAGTCCTATGGTCTGACCGTAGCCGAGCCGCTGTCGCGCGCTATCGGCGAACGCTATCTGACCTATGCTTTGTCCACGATCATGCACCGCGCGCTGCCCGATGCGCGTGACGGGCTGAAGCCTGTGCACCGGCGAATCCTCTTCGCCATGCGCGAGCTGCGGCTGACCGCGACCGGCGGCTTCCGCAAATCGGCCAAGATCGCGGGCGATGTGATGGGCAACTATCACCCCCACGGCGATGCGGCGATCTATGATGCGATGGCGCGTCTGGCGCAGGATTTTGCCGTGCGCTACCCGCTGGTGGACGGGCAGGGCAACTTCGGCAACATCGACGGCGACGGCCCGGCCGCCAGCCGCTACACCGAAGCCCGGCTGACCGCGCTGGCCGAGACGCTGATGGAAGGGCTGACCGAAAACGCGGTCGACTTCCGCCCGAACTATGACGGCACCCTGGAAGAGCCGGTCGTCATGCCGGCCGCCTTTCCCAACCTTCTGGCCAACGGCTCCAGCGGTATTGCCGTGGGGATGGCCACGAACATCCCGCCGCACAACCTTGATGAGCTGATCCTTGGTTGTCAGGCGATGCTGAAGGACCCCGGAATCACGACCGAGGCGCTGATGGCGCATATCCCCGGCCCGGATTTCCCCACGGGTGGCATTCTGGTCGAACCGCGCGACAGCATTCTGGACGCCTATACCAGCGGCCGCGGCGCCTTCCGTCTGCGCGCCCGGTGGGAGAAAGAGGATCTGGGCCGCGGCAACTGGCAGATCGTCGTCACCGAGATCCCGTATCAGGTGCAGAAGTCCAAGCTGATCGAGAAGCTGGCCGAGCTGATCGAGACGAAGAAGATCCCGCTTCTGGCCGATGTGCGTGACGAATCGGCCGAGGATGTGCGGCTGATCATCGAGCCGCGGGCCCGGACGGTCGATCCCGACATGCTGATGGGCATGCTGTTCAAGAACAGCGATCTGGAAATCCGCTTCAACCTGAACATGAACGTGCTGATCGACGGCCGGGTGCCCAAGGTCTGCGGCCTGAAGGAAGTGCTGGAGGCCTTCCTGAACCACCGGCGCGAGGTGTTGCGGCGGCGGAGCGAGCACCGGATCGAGAAGATCGACCACCGGCTGGAGGTTCTGGAAGGCTTCATCATCGCCTATCTGAACCTTGACCGGGTGATCGACATCATCCGCTATGACGAAGATCCCAAATCCGCGCTGATGCGCGAGACATGGGGCCGCGATTTTCCGCGCGCCCTGTCCGAAAAGGATTATGCCCCGCCCGCTCCGGGTGAAGGCGAGCTGACCGAGATTCAGGCCGAGGCGATCCTGAACATGCGGCTGCGCAGTCTGCGCCGTCTGGAAGAGATCGAACTGCGACGCGAGCGGGACGCGCTGATGGAAGAACGCGCCGGGCTGGCTGATCTTCTGGACAGCGATCGCCTGCAATGGAAGCGGATCGGCGAAGAGCTGGAAGAGATCCGCCAGAAGTTCGGCAAGGGCACCGCGCTTGGCGACCGCCGCACCGATTTCGCCGATGCGGGAGAGGTCGAGGTGGTGCCGTTCGAGGCGATGATCGAGCGGGAGCCGATCACCGTGATCTGTTCGCGCATGGGCTGGATCCGGGCGATGAAGGGCCATGTGGACCTGACGACCGAACAGAAGTTCAAGGATGGAGACGGCCCCCGCTTCGCCTTCCATGCCGAGACGACAGACAAGATCCTGATCGTGGCCGAAAACGGGCGGTTCTACACGCTGGTGGGCGCGAACCTGCCCGGCGGGCGCGGCATGGGCGAACCCTTGCGGCTGATGGTGGACCTGCCGAACGACACCGGCATGACCGATATGATCGTCTGGCGCGCGGGGGTGAAATACATGGTCGCCTCCACCGCCGGGGACGGGTTCATCGTGCCGGCGGAAGAGCTGGTGGCCCAGACCAAGGCGGGCAAGCAGGTGCTGACCGTGCGCGACGGGGTGAAGGCCGCGCTGTGCCGTCCGGTGGCGGGCGATCATGTCGCCGTGGTGGGCGACAACCGCAAGATGCTGGTTTTTGCGCTGTCCGAGCTGCCGGAAATGGCCAAGGGCAAGGGTGTGCGGTTGCAGAAGTACAAGGATGGCGGGCTGTCTGATGCCATCACCTTCGCACTGGCGCAGGGCCTGTCGTGGAAAGACCCCGCAGGCCGCACCCGGACCGAGGCGGACCTTGCCGAATGGCTGGGCGCGCGGGCAGGCACCGGCAAGATGGCGCCGCGCGGTTTCCCGCGCGACAACCGCTTCAACTGAGGTTCATCTGATCGGGGTCATTCCCCGATCAGCTTGCACTGCATCTTCTGCGGGGCGGCGGTCAGCTTCGACAGCAGGTCATCGACCAGCCCGCAATCGAGCAGATTGTCGTCGCTGGTCCAGCGGGCCGAGTAGACGTTGACGTTCAGCATCGGCTCCACCACCTGATCTACCGGGGCGGAGGCAAGGGCCGACCCCAGCGTCACCGTCACCGGACCGGGCCAGAGCGTCAGGTCTTCGGTCAGAAGGAAGATCGTGCCGATCTCATTCACGGGCAGGGTGGCGCCGGGGGCCGGATCGCCCATCCAATAGCCCGAAACGGTGACCGCCTCGCCGCGCGAGGTCAGTTCGGCCAGCGCTTTTTCCGAGAATGTGATCTCGACCGTCACGGTGGACGGGGTCTGCGACAGGGCCGGACCGGCCAGAAGCACAGCACTGGTGAAAAGAACAAGCGGCAGGCGGTTCATGAATATCTCCATTGCGAATGCCGCAGAGGTGCATGGCCGGGAAATTCCGTCAAGCGCGGGCAACCGTCACGCTGCATCGACCCGCAGCCAGACCCCACCTTCGGGCCGCAGGGTCAGGATCATCACCGGCTTCGGCGCCCTGCCGGGGATCAGCGCAAAGCGGAACCGCGACAGCAGGGTGGCAAGGATGATCACCGCCTCCTGCAGGGCGAAACTCGCCCCGATGCAGATCCGCGGCCCGTCACCGAAGGGAAGGTAGTGGAACCGCAGCACCGCGCGCGGATCGGCAAAGCGGGCGGGGTCAAAGGCATCGGGGTTTTGCCACAGGGCATGGTGGCGGTGCAGCGCATAGATCGGCAGGATGACGGTATCGCCGCGCCGCACTTCGCGCCCGCACAGCTCATCCGGGGCCTGTGCCGTGCGCGATAGAAAGGCGGCGGGTGGATAAAGCCGCAAAGCCTCGTCCACGATACGGCGGGTCAGGGGCAGGGCGGGCAGGTCGGCCACGGTGGCGGCCCGGCCCTGCAACGCGGCTTGCGCCTCGGCCCGGGCGGCGGTCTGAACGGCGGGATCGAAGGCGCAGAGATAGAGCGCCCAGGACAAGGTCAGCGCCGTCGTCTCATGCCCGGCCACGATGAAGGTCAGCAGGTTGTCGCGCAGCTCATCCGTGGTCATCTTGCGCCCGGTCTCCGGCTCCTCCCCCGCCAGCAGCAGGTCCAGCAGATCGGGCGGCACATGCGCCCCCTCGGCTCGGCGGGCATGGATCGCCCGGTCCGCCAAAAGCTTCGTCTGCCGCATCGCCGCCCCGGTCAGCAGGCGGTGCGGCCGCGGCACCCAGGCGGGCGCCCCCAGCATGTCCAGAAACGAAACCTTGGCCGTCTGGGCGATATACTGCTCAATGGCGCGGTGGATCGCGTCACGGTCGAACTGTCGCCCGCCGGAAAAGGTGACGTCCGAGATCACCTCAAAGGTCGCCGTGACCATCTCGTCGAACAGGTTCGCCGCGCGGCCGGGCACCAGCCGCCCGCAGGTGCGCTCTGCTGCTGCGGTCATCACCGGGGCCAGCGCCGCCACGTTGCGGTGCGAAAACACCGGCGCGGCGGTGCGGCGCTGCCAGTGCCATTCCGCCCCTTCCGCCACGAACAGGCTGTCCCCGATGGCGGGTTCAAGGATCAGCTTCGTCACCAGTGACTTCGGGTAGTTTGCCAGATTGTCCCGCAGGATGTGGCGCAACGCCTCGGGGTCCATGACCATATGCCAGCGCCGTCCGGTGTTGCCTGACAGGATCGGCGCATGGGTGGCGATCTCGGGGATCATCTCCAGCACATTGCGCCGTGCGGCCCGCAGGCTGCCCCGCAAACCAAGCGGTTCGGTCGCCAGCGGCACCCGGACGGGCAGTGCGGTCGGGGCTTCGGTCATCTGATCGCTCTCCTTCACCGGGGAATGTAGGTGCGGGCGCAGCACTTTGCACGGCCCGTTGCGGTGCCGGATCGTTGCGGCTATCCCTGAGGGTCAGTTCAGCCGGAGACCCGCGTTCATGCCCGCCCGCCCGATTGCTGCCCTTCTTGCCCTTGGTCTTCTGGCCGCCTGCGCCCGCAACGATCTGGCCGAGCCGCCGATGCCGCTGGGCCCCTTCGCGCTTGGCCTGAACATCGCGGTGGCAGACAATGTGCAGATGGTGCCGATCAGCCGCCCGGCCACGCCCGCCGAATGGGAAGCGGCGATCACCAAGGCCGTGGACGACCGTTTCGGCGCGGCGCGCTATCCGGGAACCAAGGCCTATAATATCGGCATTTCGATTGATGCCTATGCGCTGGCCCCGCCCGGTATCCCGGTCGTTGCGGCGCCGAAATCGATTCTGGTGATCACGGCGAACATCTGGGACGATGCGGCGCAGAAAAAGCTGAACCCCGAGGGCAAGCAGATCACCGTCTTTGAAAGCCTGTCCGGCGATACGGTCATCGGCACCGGCCTGACCCGCTCCAAGGCGCAGCAGATGGAGGCCTTGGCTTTCAACGCCGCGCGCAAGGTCGAGGACTGGCTTTTGGACAATCCCGAATGGTTCGGCATGACCGAGGAAGAGCTGAAGACGGCCCTTGCCGCCCGGGATGCCGCGATCGAGGCCGCCAAGGCCAAGCCGGCAGCAGCCGCCACCCCGGCTGCGGCCGCCGCCGAAGCTGGCGCGCCTGCAGCCGCCGTGGCTGAACCTGCCAACTGAGGCTTGATTTCCCGCAGTTTCGTCTATAAGTCGCCGCCGGTATGAACCGAGGGCCCGGTCCGGGCCCCCAGAGAAGGGCGGCCACGATGGCGAAGGCAAAGTTTGAACGGAATAAACCGCACGTCAACATCGGGACGATTGGTCACGTTGACCACGGGAAGACGACGCTGACGGCTGCGATCACGAAGTATTTCGGCGAGTTCCGCG